>CAZMUZ010000160.1:0-7143 GCA_964569315.1 uncultured Rhodospirillaceae bacterium
AGCAGCGGCGGCTCGTCGCCGACCGCTGCCGCCTCATGCCGCAGCGGATCGACCTGCAGCGGTCCCGCCTCGCGGCCGCCATAGCCGCGGGTCACGAAGGCGGGGCGATGGCCGCGCGCGAGGAGGTGGCGCGCGAGCGCGATCGCGGCCGGGGTCTTGCCGGCGCCGCCGACGGTCGCGGCCCCGACGCAGATCACCGGGATCGATGCCTTTGCCGGCCTTCCCGTCGCCTGATGCAGCCGGCGGAACCCGTCATAGGCGAGGGCGGCTGGCGCCAGCAGCGCCGGCAGGATCGAGGCGCTCCCCCGGCGCCAGAAGCCGGGCGGGTTCATGGCGCGGTCCGCGCCAGCGCCTGCGCCGCGAACGGCCCGAGCGCCGCCATGATGCGATCCAGCACCGCCGCCTCGTCCGCAGCGAAGCCCCGGGCGGCGGCGGCCATGCGGGCGCGCGCATGGCGATCCTCCAGCAATTCGCCCGCGGCCTGGCCGAGCGCCGCCGCATCGGCGACGCGCCGGCAGCCGCCCCGCGCCTCGAGGCGGCGATAGAGATCGGCGAAGTTCGCAACGCCCGGCCCGGAGAGGATCGCGCGGTCGAGCTGCGCCGGCTCCAGCGGATTGTGCCCGCCCATCGGCACGAAGGCGCCGCCCATCACCACGAGATCGGCGAGACGATAGAGGAGGCCCATCTCGCCGAGGCTGTCGGCGAGATAGAGCTCGGTCCAGCCGTCCGGCGCGGCGCCGGCCGAGCGTCGCGCCACGCGGAAGCCGAGCGTGCCGAGCTCGGCGGCGATGGCACCGCCGCGATCGGGGTGGCGCGGGGCGACGATGGTGAGAAGGTCGCGATGGCGCGCCGCCAGCGCGCGATGGAGCGCGGCCGCGATGGTTTCCTCGCCCGCATGGGTGCTGGCGAAAAGCAGGACGGGGCGCTCGCGCAAGGCGTCGCGGAGCCGCGCGAGCTCGGCCTCGTCATGCGGCAAGGGCGGTGCGGCGGATTTGAGGTTCCCGGTGACGGTCACGGCGCGCGCGCCGATCGTGCGGTAGCGCCCCGCCTGATCCTCGTCCGGCGCCAGGATGAGCGAGAAGCTGCCGAGCAGCGTCGTGGCCCAGCCGCGCGCCCGGCCCCAGCGCGTCTCGGCGCGCGCCGAAAGCCGCGCATTGACGAGGGCGAGCGGAATGCCGCGCCGCCGCGCCTCCGCGATGAGCTGCGGCCAGAGCTCGGATTCGACGAAGACGCCGAGATCGGGCCGCCAGTGATCGAGGAAGCGCCGGACCCAGGCGGGGGCATCGAGCGGCAGGAACTGGTGGCGCGCCGAGGGCGGCAGTCGCTCGGCCAGCAATCTCGCCGAGGTCACCGTGCCGGAGGTCACCAGGAAGGAGAGATCGGGATGGTCGCGGCTGAGCGCCTCGATCAGCGGCAGCAGCGAGAGCGCCTCGCCGATGCTGGCGCCATGGAGCCAGGCGAGCCGTCCCGGTGGGCGCGGCGCCGAGGCCACGCCGTAGCGTTCGGAAAGCCGTGCCGGGTCCTCCTTGCCGGCCGCGGCGCGCCGCGCGAGATAGGCGGGGAGGAAGGGGGCCGCGGCGGCCATGCCGGCGCGATAGAGCAGCGGCGCGATCATCGCGCCGGCCCGGAAGCGGCGCGGGAGAGGCTGTCGGGCCGGCTCGCACGCGCGGCCGGCGAAAGATCGGCATCCAGGCGGCGGGGCGGGGAGGTCATGACGGGCGCCCGCCTTCTCAGCCGATGACGCGCCGCTCCGTCTGCGGCGCGTCCTGCGGGGCGGGGTCCTCCGCGAAGTCGCGCGCCTGGAGCCGGGCATAGACGCCGGCGCGCGCGACGAGCTCGGCATGGCGGCCCGATTCGACGACGCGGCCGCCCTCGAGCACATAGATGCGATCCGCGCGCGCCACGGTCGCGAGCCGGTGCGCGATGACGAGGGTGGTGCGCCCGCTTTTCAGCCGCTCGAGCGCGCCCTGCACCTGGCGCTCGCTCTCCGTGTCGAGCGACGAGGTCGCCTCGTCCAGCAGCAGGATCGGCGCATCGCGCAGCATGGCGCGGGCGATGGCGATGCGCTGGCGCTGCCCGCCCGAAAGCCGGGAGCCGCGCGGCCCCACCGGGCTGTCGAGCCCCTGCGGCAGGGCCTGGATGAAGCCCCAGGCATCGGCCGCCTCCGCGGCGGCGATGACGGCCGCCTCGTCCGCCTCCGGCCGGCCATAGCGGATGTTGGCGCGGACCGTGTCGTCGAAGAGCAGCACGTCCTGGCTCACCAGCGCGATGGCGCGCCGCAGCGAGGCGAGCGTGACGCCCGCGATGTCCTGCCGGTCGATGGTGACGCGTCCCGCCTGCGGCTCGAAGAAGCGCAGGATGAGGTTCATGACCGTCGATTTCCCGGCACCCGACGGGCCCACCAGCGCGATCGTGGCCCCCGCCGGCACCTCGATATCGACGCCGGCAAGCGCGGGCGTGCCCTCGCCATAGGCGAACTCCACCCGCTCCAGCCGGATAGCGCCGCCGGCGATCGCGAGCGCCCGGGCGCCCGGCCGGTCGGCGATCTGCGCCGGCATGTCGAGCAGGCCGAAGATGCGCTCGGCCGACGCGAGCCCCGCCTGGAGCGAGGCGTTCATCTGCGCCAGCCGCTTCAGCGGCTCGTAGGCGAGCAGCACGGCGGTGATGAAGGAGAAGAAGGCGCCCGGGGTGCGCACGCCCTCGACCACCTGCGTGCCGCCATAGAACATCACCGCGACGATCACCGCACCGATGATCGTCTCCAGGATCGGATAGCTGAGGGCGCGGTTGCGGCCGGCGCGCGACTGCAGGCTCTGCACGCGGGCGATCGCGGTATCGGCGCGTTCGGTCTCGACGCGCTCCATCCCATAGGCCTTCACCTGGCGAATGCCCTGGAAGCTCTCGACGAGGAAGGAGGTGAAGTTCGCGACCTCGACCTGCGACGACCGGCTGATCCGGCGCATGCGCTTGCCGAGCCGTGCGATCGGCACCGCCGCGATCGGAATGGCGACGGCGGCGATCGAGGCCAGCAGCCAGTCCTGATAGAACATGACGCCGACCAGCCCGACCAGCGTCAGCAGGTCCTTGCCGACATTGGTGACGAGGTTCGAGGTCGCATCGCGGAGCTGGCCGGTGTCGCTCGTCACGCGCGAGACGAGCTTTCCCGGCGGGTACTCGTGATAGAAGGCGAGATCGGCGCCCAGCAGGTGCCGGAACACGCGGCGCTGCAGGCTGGCCACGATGTCGAGGCCGACCTTGATCATCAGCACGGTCTGCGCATAGGTCGCGACGCCGCGGACGGCGAAGGTGGCGAAGATCGCGGCCCCGACGACCATGAGCGCGCGCATGTCGTGCTCGGCGAAGACGCGGTCGAGCACCTTCTCCATCTGCCAGGCGAGCATCGCCGTGCAGCCGGCGGCCAGCGCCATGAAGAGGATCGCGATCGCCATGCGCTTGAGCTGCGGCCGGATCTCCTCCCGGAAGAGGCGGCCGATGAGCGCGGCGCTGGAAGGCGGCAAAGGGGCGGCCATGTATCTCGGGATTCCGATGCGAACGAACCGGCCCGGACCATAGCACGGGCCGGGCCTGCATGCGTCACCCGCCGGGTGGCAAGGCGGCTATTACTCCGCCGCCCGGGCGAGGCGGGTGACGGGCACCAGGTTCGCCGCGAACTGGCTCGCCGAATGGGGCCAGGAGTAGCGCAGCGCATGGCCGCGGCAGCGCGTGCCGGAGATCCGCCGCGCCTCGGCGACCGCGCGCCCCAGATCCTCGTCGAGCACGCCGCAGCCGCTGCCGGCGATCACGTCGAGCGGACCCGGCACCGGGAAGGCCGCGACGGGAAGGCCGCTCGCCAGCGCCTCGAGCAGCACGAGGCCGAAGGTGTCGGTGCGGCTCGGGAAGACGAAGAGGTCGGCCGCCGCATAATGCCGCGCCAGCGCCTCGCCGCGCTCGGCGCCGACGAAGACCGCGTCGGGATGGCGTCGCTCGAGGCTCGCCCGCGCCGGGCCGTCGCCGACCACGAGCTTGCTGCCGGGAAGCGGCAGGGCGAGGAAGGCGTCGATGTTCTTTTCGACCGCGACCCGCCCGACATAGAGATGGATCGGCCGCGGCAGGTCGAGGAAGGGTTCGGCGCGCGGCCGGAAGAGATCGGTATCGACGCCGCGCGTCCAGCGCCGGATGTTGCGGAAGCCGCGGCGGGAAAGCTCGGCCTCGATCGTCTCGGTCGCAACCATCACGCCCGAGGAGGGCGCGTGGAAGCCGCGCATCGCCGCATAGCCGAACGCCACCGGCAGGCCGGTCCGCGCCTGGATATATTCCGGGAAGCGCGTGTGATAGGCGGTGGTGAAAGGCAGCCCGCGCTCGAGGCAGTAACGCCGCGCGGCGCGGCCGATCGGCCCTTCGGTCGCGATATGGATCGCCGTCGGCCGGAACTGCTCGATGAGCCGCCGGCAGCGCGCATAGGGCCGGAGTGCCAGGCGGATCTCGGGATAGCTGGGGCAGGGCAGGGTGCGGAAGAGCCGCGGCTCGATCGTCCGCACGCGATGGCCGGCACGGCGAAGCTCCGCGGTGACCCGGCCGAGGGTGCGCACCACGCCGTTCACCTGCGGCCGGCCGGCATCGGTCGCGATGAGGATGCGGGCGGTGCCGTCGATCATGCGAGGAGACGAAGGGTCATGCGACCGCGGCGGCCGGCTCGAAGAGCGAAAGGCTCCGTTCCTCGGCCCAATGCAGGATCTCGAGCCGGCCGTCCTGATGCTCGACGAGGGCGGTACAGCTTTCCACCCAGTCGCCGTCATTGGCATAGAGGATGCCGCCGATCCGGCGGATCTCGGCCTTGTGGATATGGCCGCAGACCACGCCATCCACGCCGCGCCGCCGGGCTTCCTCGGCGACGGCGCGTTCGTAGTCGTCGATATATTTGACCGCGTCCTTGACGCGCTGCTTCAACCAGGCGGAGAGCGACCAGTAGGGATATCCCAAGCTGCGGCGGCCGATATTGAACCAGTGATTGAGCTGCAGCATGACGCGGTAGGCCCAGTCGCCGAGCAGCGCCAGCCACCGGGCATATTTCACGATGCCGTCGAACTCGTCGCCATGCAGCACGAGCAGCCGCCTGCCGTCGGCGGTCAGATGGATCGCCTCCTTTGCGAGTGCGACGCCGCCGAACTGCATGTCGGTATAGTCGCGCAAGGGTTCGTCGTGGTTGCCCGGGACGTAGATGACGCGGGTGCCCTTGCGCGCCTTGCGCAGGAGCTTTTGCACCACGTCGTTATGCGCCTGCGGCCAGTACCAGCCGCGCCGGAGGCGCCAGCAATCGATGATGTCGCCCACCAGATAGAGCTGCTCGCAATCCACATGCTTCAGGAAATCGAGCAGGAACTCGGCCTTGCAGCCGCGCGTGCCGAGATGGATGTCGGAGAGGAAGACCGTGCGATAGCGGCGGGGGGCGATCCACTGGTCCATGCGCGGGTTGCGACCCTTGCCTTCACCGGCGACTCGGGGAAGCCGTTTTTTCCGAGTCGATGCCCGCTCGATACCGGAAGATTGTGACAGCCGCGCGAAGCCGTGATATTTCCGCCGGCGGACGGGGGCCAGCCGCCCCGGCGGGCCGCGCGGTCATCGGCCGGTCCCGCCGTCATCAGCCGGTCATCCGGCCGGGCGAGTCTGGTCTGCCGCGACTCCCTTGTCTCCCCGCATCCGGTGCCTTTGCTGAATGGCCCTTGCCAGAGATCCAGACGAGACGAAGGGCGCGCGGCGGCTGCGGCTCATCTACAACCCGACCGCGGGCGGGCTCCGGCGGCCGCTGCTCGACCGCGCGGCGGCGCGCTTCGCGGCGGCCGGCTGGTCGGTCGAGCGCACCGAAACGGCGCGCGCCGCCCATGCCGAGCATCTCGCCGCCGAGGCGGCGGCCGACGGCGATGTCGCCCGGCTGGTGATCGCCGGCGGCGACGGCACCATCCATGAGGCGATCAACGGGCTGCTGCGGGTGGCGCCGAAATTGCCGCTCGCGATCCTGCCGATGGGCACGGCGAACGTGCTGGCGCACGAGCTCGGCCTCGACCGGTTCGAGGATGCGGTCGAGGCGGCGGCGGGCGATGCGCGCGCCGCGGTCTGGTCCGGCACCGCCAATGGCCGGCATTTCGCGATGATGGCCGGCGTCGGCTTCGACGCCCATGTGGTGGCGCATGTCGATACCGGGCTGAAGCGCCGCATCGGCAAGGGCGCCTATGTCTGGGAAACCTTGCGGCAGATGTTTCGCTTCGGCTTCCCGCGCTATCGCGTGACCATCGACGGCGAGACGCACGAGGCGGCCTCGGTCATCGTCGCCAAGGGTCGGCATTATGGCGGGCCCTATATCGCCGCACCGGCCGCGCGGCTGGGCTCGCCTTCCTTCGAGGTCTGCCTCTTCCTAAGGGGCGGCCGGCTCGCGGTGCTGCGCTACGGGCTGGCGCTGGTGCGGGGACGGCTCGCCGGCCGGCGCGATTTCATGATCCGCACCGGCCGCAGCGTGACCATCGAAGGGCCGGTCGGCGACCCGGTGCAGGGCGACGGCGACATCATCGGCAAGCTGCCGGTCGCGATCTCGATCGCCGAGCGGCCGGTCGAGATCGCCATCGGGACCAAAGCTGCCCTCCCCCTCGGAGGGGGGAGGGGGGGGCGGGGGTGACGCTTACCAAGACGCTCGATGCGATATAGCTGCCCTCCCCCTCGGAGGGGGGAGGGAGGGGCGGGGGTGACGCTTACCAAGACGCTCGATGCGATATAGCTGCCCTCCCCTTCGGAGGGGGGAGCGTTCGCCCGGCGTCAGATCGAGGTTCGTCGTGCCGGACGACAAGGCTTGCAGAACTCGGGTCATTGAGGTTCTCGCAGCATCGGGAACATAGGCGGCGAATCCCCCGATCGAATCTCGCCCAGCACTCGAAAGTTCTGGCGCTCGTAGAACAGCCGGCTGGCGGGGCTGGTCGCTTCGAGATAGGCGGGTTGTCGATCGCGATCGCAGATCGCCAGCCCCCGCCGCATCAATTGCGTTCCGTATCCCCTTCCTTGAAGCGCCGGATCGATCCCGATCAGAGGAATGTACCAGTGGGAATAATGGGGATGAAAACCGGCCATCTGTTCGAACAGGGACAGCAATTCTCCAAG
>CAZMUZ010000161.1:0-7047 GCA_964569315.1 uncultured Rhodospirillaceae bacterium
CATGTTATCGCCAAAGCCGGATTTCACAGGAAAACGGACCGTGCCGCGGCGCCCGCCGCCGCCGGCCCCGACGTCAGGAGACGAAACCCATGTCCTCGAACCAGGCCATCCAGCAGCGCCGCAATAACGCCGTCCCGCGGGGCGTCGCGACGGCGATGCCGTTCATCGCCGCCAAGGCGGAAAACGCCGAGCTTTGGGACGTCGAGGGCAAGCGTTACATCGATTTCGCCGGCGGCATCGCCGTGCTCAATACCGGCCACCGTCACCCGAAAGTGATGGCCGCCGTCGCGAAGCAGATGGAGAAGTTCACGCACACGGCGTTCCAGGTCGTGGGCTACGAGCCCTATGTCGAGCTCGCGGAACGGCTCAACAAGCTGGCACCCGGCAACTTCCCGAAAAAGACGATCTTCTTCACCACCGGCGCCGAGGCGCTCGAGAACGCAGTGAAGATCTCGCGCCATTACACCGGCCGCAGCGGCGTGGTCGCCTTCTCCGGCGCCTTCCACGGCCGCACCAGCCTCACCATGGCGATGACCGGCAAGGTGCAACCCTACAAGGTGGGCGGCCCCTTCCCCGGCGAGGTGTTCCACGTTCCCTTCCCGAACGACCTGCATGGCGTGACCGTCGCGGATTCGCTCCGGGCGCTCACCACCCTCTTCAAGGCGGATGTCGATCCGGCGCGCGTCGCCTGCATCGTGATCGAGCCGGTTCAGGGCGAAGGCGGCTTCTATGTCGCTTCCAAGGAGTTCCTGCAGTCGCTCCGCAAGATCTGCGACGAGCACAAGATCATGCTGGTTTCGGACGAGGTGCAATCCGGTATCGCGCGCACCGGCAAGATGTTCGCGATCGAGCATAGCGGCGTCGCGCCCGACCTCATCACCACGGCGAAGAGCCTCGCCGGCGGGTTCCCGCTCTCGGCCGTGATCGGTCGCGCCGAAGTCATGGATTCCGTGCCGCCCGGCGGCCTCGGCGGCACCTATGCCGGCAGCCCGATCGGCGTGGCCGCGGGCGTCGCGGTGCTCGACGTGATCGCCGAGGAAAAGCTCCTGGAGCGCGCCGATCAGATGGGCAAGCGCATCATGGAGCGGCTCTCCGGCCTCGCGAAGAAGAACCGCTTCTCCTGCATCGGCGAGGTCCGCGGGCTCGGCGCCATGATCGCGGTCGAGCTGGTGAAGGACCGCCAGACCAACGAGCCGGATGCGGATCTCACCAAGAAGGTGACGGCGAAGGCGCAGGAAAACGGCCTCGTGCTGCTCTCCTGCGGTATCTACAGCAACGTGCTGCGCATCCTGGTGCCGCTGACCGCGAGCGACAAGATCGTCGATGAAGGCCTCGATCTCATCGAGAAGTCGATCGATCAGTCGCTGAACTAGTCGGCGCGTTCGAACCGGAATCGAAAGGGCGGCGTCCCGAGGGGGCGCCGCCCTTTTCGTTGGTCGCTTCGCCGACGGGCCAAGCCCTTACGTCACCGTCCCCGATCTTCCATCGCGCGGCGAGAGCCCCTCGCCCTGTGGCGCGTCTTCCCCGGTGCGACGGCTTCGACCTTCAGCCAGGAGGGTGCCGACTCCGGGAAGCTGTGCGACTTGGGCACGAAGGCGTCGGCATCGTCGAAGGTCGCGAGCGTCATGCTGACCGTCTCGACCCCGTCGTCCATCGCGCAGATGGCGCTGCCGCAGCGCGGGCAGAAGCCGCGCCGGGTCGCCTCGGAGGAACGGTAGAACGCAGGGTCGCCGCCGGGCCCCTCGAACCGCAGCGCGCTTCGCGGGAAATCGACCCAGGCCATGACGGGCGCGCCGGACGAACGCTGGCACATCCGGCAACTGCAGAAATGCGGGAAGGTCGCCTTCCCGCTCAGGCGATAGCGGATGTTCCCGCAGAGGCAGCCGCCGACATAATCCTGCATCGTCCCTCCGGCCGTCCTCACTCGACGGTAACGCTCTTGGCGAGATTGCGCGGCTGGTCCACGTCGGTGCCTTTCGCGACGGCGGCATGATAGGCGATGAGCTGGACCGGGATCGCGAGCAGGATCGGGGCCACGAAGGGGTCGGTCTCGGGCAAGGCGATGGCGGTCGCCGTCTTGCCGCCGAGCTTCTTCACGCCCGGGGCATCGGAAAGGAAGATGACCCGCCCGCCGCGCGCCATGGCCTCCTCGAGGTTGGAGGCGGTCTTCTCGAAAAGCGGACCGGACGGCGCCAGAACGATCACCGGCACCTTCTCGTCGATGAGCGCGATCGGCCCATGCTTCATCTCGCCCGCGGCATAGCCTTCGGCGTGGATATAGGAGATTTCCTTGAGCTTCAGGGCGCCCTCGAGCGCCAGCGGATAGCTGGTGCCGCGGCCGAGGAAGAGCACGTCGCGGCATTCGGCGATCTCGAGCGCGATGTCCCGCAGCGCGTTGTCGTGATTGAGCACCTCGGAAGCCTGCGCCGGCAACTGCATCAGCGCCTGCGAGAGGGCTTCCTCGCGCGCCGCATCGATGGCGCCGCGCGCTCTCGCGGCCGCGATCGCGAGGCAGCCGAGAACGACGAGCTGCGTGGTGAAGGCCTTGGTCGAGGCGACGCCGATCTCGGGCCCGGCGAGCGTCGGCAGCACGGCGTCCGCTTCGCGGGCCATCGTGCTCTCGACCGAGTTCAGAACCGCGAGAATCGTCTGGCCCTGCTGCTTCGCGTAGCGGAGCGCCGCGAGCGTGTCGATCGTCTCGCCCGATTGCGAGATCACCAGGCAGGCGCCGCCCTTGGGAAGCGGCGCTTCGCGGTAGCGGAACTCCGAGGCGATGTCGATTTCGACCGGCAGCCGCGCCACCTGCTCGAACCAGTATTTGGCGACGAAACCGGCGAGGTAGGCGGTGCCGCAGGCGACGATGGTGAGGCGCGGCAGGGTCGCGAAATCCACCGGCAGGGCCGGCATCTCGATGCGCCGCTTCAGCGGGTTGAGATAGGTCTGGAGCGTGTCGCCGATCACGGCGGGCTGCTCGTGGATTTCCTTCTGCATGAAGTGGCGGAAATTGCCCTTGCCGACGGAGGCGCCGGTAAGCGCGGTCTGCTTGATCTCGCGCGTGACCTTTTTTCCGCCATTGAAGACTTCGCTGCCGGACGGGGTCAGGACCGCCCAATCGTCCTCCTCGAGATAGCAGATGCGGGAGGTGAAGGGCGCCAGCGCCAGCGCGTCCGACCCCATATACATCTCGCCCTCGCCATAGCCGATGGCGAGCGGGCTGCCGCGCCGCGCGCCGATCATGAGGTCGGAGCGGCCGGCGAAGATGAAGGCGAGCGAGAAGGCGCCGCGGACCCGGCCGAGCGTCGTTTCGACCGCCTGCTGCGGCGTCATCTGCCGATCGAGGTAGAGGGTCACGAGATGCGCGACGACCTCGGTATCCGTCTCGGTCTCGAAACGGCGCCCTGCGCGCTCGAGCTCTTCGCGGAGCTCCTGGAAATTCTCGATAATGCCGTTATGCACGACGGCGACGCGATCGGTCGCATGCGGATGGGCGTTCGATTCGGACGGCCTGCCGTGCGTTGCCCAGCGCGTATGGCCGATGCCGATGCGGCCCGCGAGCGGCGCGCTTTCGAGCATCGCCGCGAGGTTGCCGAGCTTGCCTTCGGCGCGGCGGCGCTCGATATGGCCGTTTACCAGCGTGGCGACGCCGGCCGAATCATAGCCGCGATATTCGAGGCGCTTCAGCCCGTCCAGCAGCAGAGGGGCGACCTCCGCCTTGCCGATAATGCCGATGATGCCGCACATGGTGGGTCCTCCCGGTGGGCTCAGCCACGCTTCGGTCTGGATTTCGGTTTCGGTTCCCTGGTCCGCTCGGCGCGAAACTTCCGCGCCCTACCCTTGAGGTTGGTCTGCCGGCCGCGCGCGAGCACGAGCGCATCGGCCGGCACCGTCTCGGTCACGACGCTCCCGGCGCCGACGATGGCGCCTTTGCCCACGGTCACCGGCGCCACCAGCACGCTGTTCGATCCGATCGAAACCCCGGCGCCGATCCGCGTGCGCGATTTGCGGAAGCCGTCATAGTTCGCCGTGATCGTCCCGGCGCCGATATTGGCCGCGGCGCCAATCTCCGCATCGCCGAGATAAGTCAGATGGTTCGCCTTGGCGCCTGCGGCAAGCCGCGCATTCTTGACCTCGACGAAATTCCCGACATGCGCCCCGGTTCCCAGAACCGCGCCCGGCCGCAGCCGGGCGAAGGGCCCGACGACGGCATGCGCCGCGATCCGGGCGCCCTCGATATGACAGAAGGCGCGGATCTCGACATTGTCGCCCACCGCGACGCCGGGGCCGAACACGACGTTGGGGCCGATCACCACATCGCGGCCGAGCCTGGTATCGGCGCTGAAGAAGACGCTCGCGGGATCGATCAGGGTCGCACCCTGCTCCATCGCCTGGCGCCGGAGCCGCGCCTGCAGCAGCGCCTCGGCGGCGGCCAGATCCGCCCGGCTGTTGACCCCGACCAGCTCCTCGGCCGGCGCTTCGACGAAGGCGGCGCGCCAGCCCTTCGCCCGCGCCAGGCCGACGAGATCGGTCAGGTAGTACTCGCCCTTGGCGTTGCGGTTCTTGAGGGCTTTCAGCAGCGGAAGCACGCGCGGCGCATCGAACGCCATGACACCGGAATTGCAGAGGCCGATCGCGCGCTCGTCCGGCGTGGCGTCCCGCGCCTCGACGATCGCCTCGAGACCGCCATCCCGGCCGGTAACGAGCCGGCCATAGTCGCCGGGGTCGGCCGGCCGCATGCCGAGCACGACGATCGCCGGATCGTCGCTCTCGCGCCGGCGACGCAACATCGCCCGGAGCGTTGCCGTGGAGATGAACGGCGTATCGCCATAGAGCACCAGCAGGTCGCCCTTGATGCCGCGGAGCCTGGAGGCCGCCGCGGTCACCGCATGACCGGTGCCGAGCTGCTTCTGCTGATAGGCGACCGCGGCGGGAGCGACCGCCTTCGCGACATCCGTCATGCCGGGGGCGATCACGGCGATCACGGGATCGCATCGCAACGGCCGGAGGCTCTCGACGACATGGCCGATCATCGGCCGCCCGGCGAGCCGGTGCATGACTTTCGGCCAGCGGGATTTCATTCGCGTGCCTTTTCCGGCGGCGAGAATCACGGCGGCGGTTCTGGATGGCTTCATGCAGGCTTGCGGATCACGACCGGAATGGGCATTGAGACGCGCGAAACGGGAACGCCGATGCCTCGTTCACCCTGCCACAGCGTTCCCTGCAATCCAAGACAACATGGCTCTGTGGCGAAACCATGGCTCGGGACGAATTTCTGACGATGCGGCGGCGCTTTCTGGTCTTCGACCTCGACGGCACGCTGGTCGACAGCCTCGCCGACCTGAGGATCGCCGCGAATCGGCTGCTGGGCGAGCTCGGCTGCCTGCCGATCTCGCTGGACGAGGCCCGACTCATGGTCGGCGACGGCGCGCCGGCCTTCGTGCGCCACGCTGTGGAATCTCGCGGGCTGCGGCCGGGTGCGGCCGAGCTCGCGCGCATGACGGCGCGTTATCTCGACCATTACATGGCGGCCCCGGCCGGGCTGACGCGCACTTACGATAACGTGCCCGAAACGCTCGGGCGACTGCGGAAGGCCGGCTTCATCTGCGGCGTCTGCACCAACAAGCCGAGGGCTCCCACGCTCGCGGTTCTCGATGCGCTCGGGCTTGCCCGCCATTTCGGCGCCGTCATCTGCCCGGAAGATGTCGGGAATCGAAAGCCGCATCCGGATCATGTCCACGCGACCGTGACGGCGCTCGGCGGCGAGATTCGATCGGCGATCATGATCGGCGACAGCAGCAACGATGTGGTGCCGGCCCTCGAGCTCGGCATGCCGGTAGCGGTGATGGGCTATGGCTATAGCCGCAAGCCAAGCGCATCGCTCGGGGCGGCGCTGGTGCTGGATCGTTTCGAGCTGCTGACCATGGCCCTGAAACGGCCGCCCTTCCAGGACGCCTAGGGCGTGGCCGCGACCAGGGCGCGCACCTCGATCAGGTCGATGCGCATGATGCCTGCCGGGCTGCGCGCGAGAATTCGCACCGGCACCGGCGGCGCGTTCTCCATCACGGGCGCAAGCCAGACATCGGTCTGCTCCGGATAGAAGCCGGACCGCACGGCGTCATCGCGAAAGCCGGCGATCAACCGCACATCGACGCGGCAGCGCGTCGCCGGCCCTTCATAGGTCGAGAAATAGGTTCGCTGCACCATGTCCTGGCCCTCGGGCGACAGCCGGAGATCGAACCGGCGTGCGCCGTCGAAGACCGGGAGGTTCGCAGCACAGCTTCCCGTCCGCACCAGGCTGTCGACGATGGCGACCGTCGCGCTCAGGGGATCGATCGTGTTCCGGCCCAAACCGGCCTCGGCGGCAAAATTGCTCTGGATGGTCGGCGGCTCGCTCACCACATCGACCGCGCCATCGGGGCGATAGGCCACGGTGACCTGCTCGTGCTTGCCGAGCAGATCCATGGCGCTCCGATAGCGGCTGGGCTCGACGCCGTCGCTGCCGGCCCCGCCCTGCGCCTCACCCTGCCAGCGGAAGGGCAGAAGCTTCGCATAGGCATCCGCGAGGCGAAGGTCGGCCTGGATATTGTAAGGCTGCGCAATCCCGGCGCCGTTCGGCAGGAGGAAGGATACGTCGAGGTTTCCGACCTGCACGTCGCCCAGATAACCGTAGTAAGTGAGGTGGAACTGGCGCGGCTCGCCCGCCTGCGACAAGGCTGGCGCCAGGCTCAGAAATCCCGCCGCCGCGCCCGCCGCCACGATCGTCATTGCTCGACGCACCCGCGCCTCCACGGCCCTGAACCCGTTCCGCTTCCGGTCATCTTTACCAGAATCGCGGTGATTTGGTGGCAATTCTGGTATCGCGCTCCGGGATCGATGCCTGCACGGCGGCCCGGTTGACAGCCAAGGGGCGGTTGCCCTAATCCTGCCGCCGCTTCGCGGCCCGGGACGCTCGCTCCCGGCGCTCGACGGGCGGGCGCGTAGCTCAGCGGGAGAGCACTCCCTTCACACGGGAGGGGTCACAAGTTCAATCCTTGTCGCGCCCACCATTCC
>CAZMUZ010000162.1:0-7016 GCA_964569315.1 uncultured Rhodospirillaceae bacterium
CGACCCCGCCGCATATCGTGCCGGAATGGTACTTCCTGCCGTTCTACGCGATCCTCCGGGCGGTACCGGACCTCTGGTTCATCGATGCGAAGCTCGCCGGCGTGATCGCGATGTTCGGCTCGATCATCCTGCTGTTCTTCCTGCCCTGGCTCGATCATTCGCCGGTGCGGAGCGCCCGGTTCCGTCCGGCCTACCGGTTCTTCTTCTGGGTGCTGGTTCTGGCCTGCCTCGTGCTCGGCTGGGTCGGCGCCAACTCGCCGGATGCGTCGTTCCACGGCGTTCCGTTCCTGTGGATCGGGCGGATCGCCACTTCCTACTACTTCCTGCATTTCCTCGTGATCCTGCCGATCCTGGGCTATGTCGAGAAGCCGAAGCCGCTGCCGCTCAGCATCAGCGAACCGGTGCTGAAGCGAACCGCCTACGGTGCCAAGACGATGGAGAAGGCCTGATGCGCCGCGTCCTTTCCGTGCTCGCCGCGCTCGCTTCCCTCGCCGCAACGCCGACCCTCGCGGCGGAGGGCGGGCCGCTGCCGTCGCATCACTGGTCCTTCCAGGGGCTCTTCGGCACCTTCGACCGGGCGGCGGCGGTGCGCGGCCTGCAGGTCTATACCGACGTCTGCGCCGCCTGCCATTCGCTGTCGCTCGTGGCCTATCGCAACCTCGCCGACCTCGGTCTCTCCGAGGATGCGATCAAGGCGCTCGCTGCGGCCGCGACCGTCACGGACGGGCCGAACGACCAGGGCGAGATGTTCGACCGCCCGGGCCGGCCGGCCGATCACTTCGTGAAGCCCTTCCCGAACGATCAGGCGGCACGCGCAGCCAATAACGGCGCCCTGCCGCCGGACCTGTCGCTGATCGTGAAGGCGCGCGTCGGCGGCCCCGATTATCTCTACGGGCTCATGACCGGCTACGAGGAGCCGCCGGCGGACTTCACGCTGTTCTCGGGCATGAGCTACAACAAGGTCTTCCCGAGCCACCAGATCGCCATGCCGCAGCCGCTCTCCGACGGCGCCGTGACCTATGCGGACGGCACCGAGGCGACGCTCGACCAGATGGCGCAGGACGTGACCACCTTCCTCGCCTGGACCTCCGAGCCCGAGCTCGAGACGCGCAAGCGCATGGGCGTCAAGGTCATCCTCTTCCTGCTGGTGCTGAGCGGCCTGCTCTACGCCTGGAAGCGGAAGGTCTGGGCCGAGGTGCATTGAGCGCTGCTGCC
This sequence comes from uncultured Rhodospirillaceae bacterium, assembly GCA_964569315.1. Taxonomy (GTDB): domain Bacteria; phylum Pseudomonadota; class Alphaproteobacteria; order Dongiales; family Dongiaceae; genus CADEFF01. Next base: position 1,216 of record CAZMUZ010000162.1, read on the forward strand.
CGCTAGACTGGCTCTCGGAAAAGGGCCGGGGCGAAGCGTTCCTTCGCCCCGGCTTCTTCTTTTGCGGTGCGCTCAGCGGGAGAATCGAGATGGCCGAAGCGGCGCTCAGAGGCATCGACCATACGCTGGTCGGGGTGCATGACCTGGAGGCGGCGCGCGAGCGCTGGCAGAGCCTGGGGTTCACCGTCACGCCGCGCGGCCGGCATATCGGCTGGGGCACGGCCAATTACTGCGTCATGCTCGGCGAGGGCTATATCGAGCTGCTGGGCATCGTCGATGCGAGCCTCTTCACCAACGGTCTCGACCGGTTCCTCGCGACGCGCGAGGGGCTGCTGGGTATCGCCTTCGCGAGCGACGATCCGCAGGCGACGAAGGCGCGGCTGGTCGCGCGCGGCCTGCATCCCGACGGCCCCAAGGACCTGAAGCGGCTGCTGGAGCTGCCGGAAGGCACCGTGGCGCCGGAATTCCGGCTGCTCTATCTGCCGAAGGAGGAAACGCCGGACCTTTCCGCCTTCGTCTGCTGTCATCTGACGCCGGCGCTGGTCCGCCGGCCGGCCTGGCTCGATCATGCGAACGGGGCAAAGGCGCTCGCCGGCGTGACCGTGGTCACCCGGAAGCCCGAGCGGGCCGCTGCCGGCTACCGGCCCTATTTCGGCGGCGATCCGACCGAGCCCTCGGCCGGCGTGGCGGAGATCGCCAGCGCGGCCGGCACGCTCCGCTTCGCGACGCCGGAAGCCTTCGCCCGTCTCTTCCCGAAGCACGGGCTCGATCTGAAGCCGCCGATGGCGGCCGCCATGACCCTCGAGGTTGCCTCGCTCGCGAAGACCGGCGCCTTTCTCGCACAGCACGGCTTTCCCACCACCTCGACGGACGCGAACACGCTCTACCTGCCGGCCGAGGCGGGTAGTGGTGCGGTGCTGGAGTTTCAGGTTTCGGCCAAGGCTCCGTAACGGGCCTCAGGCGGGGGCGATGCGGCCGTCCTCCCCGATCGCCGCCCGTGCGCCGGTTGCGAGCGCCGCCTGGTCGGGGAGCGGGACCAGCAGCACCGGAATGGCGCCCCAGCCCATCTCGCGCGCGACGATGACGGCGAGCGGCAGGATGGCGTCCGGCTCGGGGATCACGAGCGCCGCGGGACCGTTGCCGTCCATCAAAAGCTCGGTCAGCACGTAGCTCGCCGAGCTCGAGCCGATCATCCCCGGCAGGACGAGGATCTTGCCGCGGATCGAGACGCCGTGCTGCGGGTGCCGCGGATCGGAGATGCGCCCGGTTTTGGCATCGACGCCGCCCCAGAAGCTGATCGGCTTGGTGAGCTTCAGGATCTCGCCTTCCGCCCGGCCCCGGATTTCGACCTGGCCCCGGATCGGCGTGGCGGAGGCATGCGCCGTCATGCCCAGACGCTCTCGTCGCGGGTGACGCGGCCGGTCATGGCGGAGGCGACGCAATCCTCGAGGCTGCCATAGATCACGCCATAGCCGGTGTTGGGCGGGGTGTAATGCGCGAACTTGCCGGAATTGGTCATCAGCACGCCGGTCTTCGCCGGCAGGATCGGCGCCACCACCACGCAGGTGTCGGCGACGACGGTGATGCCGCTTTCCCTGAACGTCGCGAGCGCGCCGCTCGCTTCCAACCGCTCCACCACGGCGCGGCCGGTGCAGACATAGAACGGGATCGCGACCTTGCGCCGCCCGAGCGCGCCGGCGAGGAGCCCGAACTCCGCCTCGGAGAAATGCGGGCTGCCGAGCGCCACGGCATCGATGCGGGCGGCGGTCGAGGTCGAGAGCCGGTCGCGCATGGCGCGCAGCATGTCGGGCATCACCCGGATGGTCCGTTGCGGCGGCTCGCCGCCGAGCGCCGCCGTGGCGGTCGGTGCCTCGGGAGTGAGCCCCGCCATGTGAAAGAGCCCGATGGCGCCGCTCGAGGCCGAGGCCGCACCGAAGGATTTGAGCTGATCCTCGGTCGCGGTCCGCGGCAAGCCGTCGATCACGCCGATGGCGCCGCCGAGCTCCTGCCCGTACCAGTAGCCGAGCACGGGATAGAACACGTCCCTTGCCTTGAGCGCCTCGCTGAGGCCGCTCACATCGACCAGCACCGTCGCGCGCCGATTTTCGGGGCGGTGCAGCCCGTAATAGGGCGCGCGGCCGAGCAGGGCGCAGCAGATATCGAGGAAATCGCCATAGCGGTTGGTGCGCGCGCCGAGCACGGAATTGCAGAAGGCGACCGCGTTGCTCTCGCCCCAGGCGACCTGCTCGCCGGGCTTCGGACGGTGGCCGGCCTGGTAGGGCGCGCAGGTCCAGGTCGGTCGGCAGCCCATGGCCTCGTAGGCGCGCATGAGGCGGAGCGCCATGGCATGGCCATGACCGGTCGACCGGACGGTGTGGTTGACGAGATCGAGCCCGCCCACATTGAGGGTGGTCGGCACCGCGACCTTGCCGCCCCCGGCCGCGAGCCGCTCGCCGAAATAGACCCCGCAATCGCCGTGATAGACCGCCCCGTCGATATGGGCGGAGGCGACCGGGATGAGGTGCGGCGCCCCCAGAAGCCCGGCCATCTCGGCCAGGATCCGCATGGCGAGCCCGTTCGCCTCGCCGCGCTCGCCGGCGGCGATCGATCGTTCCTCGGGGGTAAGCGTCAGCGCCATGCGCGGCTCCGGAAGGGGCGGCAATCCTAGCGGAGCGCGCCCGGCCCGTCGAAGCCTACCCGTCGAAGCCCAAGGGCGGAAATGCGACGGGCGGAACGGCGCCGCCCGCCCTTCCGCCCGCCCGCAACGTCGCAAGGATTGGCGACTACTTGCTGAGGCCTTCCGCCTTCAGCGCGGCCTGGACCGCCGGGCGCTGGGCGACGCGACCCATGAAGCCGCTCAGATTCTTGAGAGGAGCGATATCGAGGCCGACATGCTGGCCCCAGCCCGCGACGGTGAAGAGGTAGCCGTCGGCCACGGAGAACTTGTCGCCGAGGAGGAACGGCTTGCTCGCGAGCCGGCCGTCCACATGGGAGAGGCGCGCCATCGCCCGCTTCTGCACGACCGGCTTGTAGGCGTCCGGCATGTCCTTCGAGAAGAGCGAGCCGATCGTCTTGTGCAGCTCGGTGGTGATGAAGTTCAGCGTCTCCTGCGCGTGGTAGCGATCCTTGCCGCCGGCCTTCGGAAAGAGGCCCGAATCCGGCTTCTGGTCGGCGATGTACTGCACGATCGCCGGGCCTTCGGTCAGCACGTCGTTGTCGTCGAGCTGCAGCGCCGGCACATAGCCGTTCGGGTTGATCTTGGTGTAGTCGGCGCCGTCCTTGGTCTTCTTGGTGCCGAGATCGACCTGCACGAGGTCGAAGGGCAGCCCCGCCTCGCGAAGCGCGATATGCGGGGAGAGCGAGCAGGCGCCGGGCGAATAATAGAGCTTCACGGGGAAAGTCTCCTTCGGTTGCATGAGGATGATTGCCGATAGGAAAGCCGCCCTTCGGGGCGGCGGTGGCAGGGTCTCGCGGAAGACCTTGAGGGTGCGGCGTCGGACGCTGCCGCGATGGAACGCATCTTGCCGCCCCGATCGAACCCCGCAAGTAGGCACCGTCGCGGCACCCGCTTTCCCGTGGGATAGCGGGTCGGGGCGGATTTGCGACGATAGGCCGCGTCCTACATGGAAATCGGACTGCCGCGATGGTCCTGCCGGTCGGGGGCGGGCGAGCCCGTGACCAGGCCCGTCTCCGCAATCGACGCGATCCGCACCCTTCGGGCGACCGGCCCGAACCCTTCGCGACAGCCTCTCCCTTTCCGGTCCGGTCGGGTACCCCCGAGGATCAGACGTTGAAGCGGAAGTGGAACACGTCGCCGTCCTTGACGAGGTAATCCTTGCCTTCCGAGCGCATCAGCCCCTTGTCCTTCGCGCCCTGCTCGCCGTTGCAGGCCACATAATCGTCATAGGCGATGGTCTCCGCGCGGATGAAGCCGCGCTCGAAATCGCTGTGGATGACGCCGGCCGCCTCCGGCGCCCGCGCGCCGCGATGCACCGTCCAGGCCCGGGTCTCCTTCGGCCCCACGGTGAAGAAGGTGAGCAGGTCGAGCAGGGAATATCCCGCCCGGATGACGCGGGTAAGGCCGGTTTCTGCGAGGCCGAGGCTCTGCAGGAACTCCGCCTTGTCGGCCGCCTCTTCGAGCGCCGCCACCTCCGCCTCGATCGCCGCCGAGATGATGACATGGCCGGCGCCCTCGGCCTTCGCCTTCGCGGCGACCCTGGCCGACCATTCGTTGCCCGCCGCGGCCGCCGTCTCCTCGACGTTGCAGACATAGAGCACGGGCTTCGAGGTCAGGAGCTGAAGTTGCCGGAAGGCCTCGCCAAGCTCCGCCGGCACCCGGGCTTGCCGCGCGGGCTTGCCTGCGCGCAGCGTCTCGAGGGCGGGGGCCGCGGCGTCGAGCAGCGCCTTCGCTTCCTTGTCGCCGCCCTTCGCCTTCTTCTGCGCCGCATCGACGCGCCGCTCGAGGCTTTCGAGATCGGCCAGCATCAGCTCCGTCTCGACGATGTCGGCATCGCGCAGGGGATCGACCGAACCCTCCACATGCGTCACCTCGCCCGCGAAGCAGCGCACCACATGCACCACCGCATCCACCTCGCGGATATGGCCGAGGAACTGGTTGCCGAGGCCCTCGCCTTTGCTCGCGCCGCGCACGAGCCCGGCGATATCGACGAACTCGAGCTGGGTCGCGATGATCTTCGCGGATTTCGCGATGCGCGCCAGCACCTCCAGGCGCGCATCCGGCACCGCGACGCGCCCGACGTTCGGCTCGATCGTGCAGAAGGGATAATTCGCCGCTTCCGCCGCTTGCGTCGCCGTCAGCGCATTGAAGAGCGTCGATTTGCCGACATTGGGCAGGCCGACGATGCCGCAGGTGAAACCCATTTCGATCGATCCTCAGTTCACGATTGCCAACCGTTCCTCATGGTGAGCTTGTCGAACCATGAGGGCCGTTCCGGCGAACAGCCCTCATCCTTCGACAGGCTCAGGATGAGGATTTCTTCCTCATGCCGCTCGCCAACCGACAGCGTCGATTTTGGCGCTAGTCCGATCCTTCCGCGGGCGGTTCCTCGGGCGGCTCGCGCTTCGGCTTCGGCGGCGGCGGGTTCACCAGGAGGTTCACCTTGCTGATGAAGCGCGTCGGGTCGTTCTTGTCGAGGCTCGCCAGCAGCAGCGGGAAGGCCTCGGCGACGGCCTCGACGAAGCGCACCACGCCCGGCCGCTCCGCGGCGAGGAAATCCTGCAGCACATAGGCCTTCACCAGCTCGGCCACGCCGGGATGCCCGACGCCGAGGCGGATCCGCCAGTAATCCGGCCCGAGATGCTCGTCGATCGAGCGCAGGCCGTTATGCCCGCCGGCGCCGCCGCCGCGCTTCACCCGGAGCTTTCCCGGCACGAGGTCGATCTCGTCGTGAATCACGAGGATGGCCTCGGGCGGGATCTTGTAGAAGCGCGCGGCGGCCGCGACCGAGCGGCCGGATTCGTTCATGTAGGTGAGCGGCCGGAGCGCCAGCGCGCGCTCGCCCGCGATCTCGCCTTCCTGGAGATAGCCGTCGAACCGGCTTTTCGGCGCGACGAAGCGATGGCGGTGGACGATCCTGTCCACCGCCATGAAGCCGATATTGTGCCGGTTGCCGGCATGACCCGGCCCGGGGTTGCCCAGGCCGACGATGAGCCGCATTGCGAGACCGGCCGGTTACTTCTTTTTCGGCTCGGCCTTCTTCTCGCCGCCGGCCGCCGGCGCTGCACCGGCCGCCGGTGCCGCAGCGCCCGGCGCACCCGCGGGCGCGCCAGCCGCCGGAGCC
>CAZMUZ010000163.1:0-6984 GCA_964569315.1 uncultured Rhodospirillaceae bacterium
CATCATCCAGGCGAAGATCGCCGAGGGGCCGCACCAGGGCGCCCATTGCCTCTTCTTCGTCGATCAGGGCACGCCCGGCGTCAGCATTCTCCGCACCCCCGCCTACACGCATAACTACGCCGCCCACCATCCGATCTACCGCTTCGAGAATGTCCGTGTGCCCACGAGGAACCGGATCGGCGAGGAAGGCGACGGCATGGGCTTCACCTACGATTGGTTCCGCTACGAGCGGATCGGCATCGCCGCACGCTGCTGCGGAGCCGCGGCGCGCCTGATCGAGGAGGCCACGGCGTTCGCCAAGGAAAGAATCGCCTTCGGTCAACCCATCTCGAACTACCAGGCCGTGCAGTTCATGCTGGCCGACAGCGTGACCGAGCTCTGGGCCGCCCGCCTCATGACCTACCGCACCGCCGAGGAAGTGGATGCCAAGGTCGATGTGAAGGTGAGCCACGCCCAATGCTCGATCGCGAAGCTCTACGCCTCGGAAGTCGCCAACAAGATCGCCGACCGCGCCGTGCAGATCTTCGGCGGGCGCGGCTATATGCGGGAGAACGTGGCCGAGCGCTTCTATCGCGAGCTTCGCGTCGATCGCATCTGGGAAGGCACCTCCGAGATCCAGAAGATCATCATCGCCAACGGCCTCTATAAGCGCGGCCAGCCGGCGCTGATCGAGTAGCCCGGAGCACGCCTCCGCCCGTCGGAGCGCGACCTCTCGCATCGCGCGAAGCGAGCGGGGTTTGTCCTGCCGCCCGTTGCGCTGTCGGCGGCGGGCTGGGACAATAGCCAAAGGTGAAACGTCGGTTCGACGAGGGGGCGAAGCCCGTCATGCTCACGGCCGTGAAGCCTGTTCTGCAGGTGCTGCTGGCCGTGGTCTTCATGGAAGCCGGGCTCGGCATCCTGTCGCCGCTCGTCGGCCTGCATCTGGCGTCGGGCGGCGCGCCGGCAACCCTCGTCGGCCTCGCCTTCTCGGCCTATTTCGGCGGTTTCCTCGTCGGCACCCTCACCTGCCACCGCCTGATCGATCGCGTCGGCCATATCCGCGCCTTCGCGGTCTTCGCCGCCTTCGGCGCCGTCCTTACGCTGCTGCATCTCCTGATCCGCGACCCCTATGCCTGGCTCGTGATCCGCGCGGTGATGGGGTATGCGGTCGCCGGCATGTTCGTGATCGTGGAGAGCTGGCTCAACGACAAGGCGACCGAGGACAATCGCGGCCGCATCTTCGCGGTCTATATGGCGGTATCCTGGGCGGCGAGCGGCATCAGCCCGCTCGCCCTCAACATCCACGATCCGCAAGGTCAGCTCCTCTTCTGCCTGGTGACCATCTTCTTCGCGCTCGCGCTCATCCCGATGGCGCTGACACGCGTCGGCAATCCCGAGATCGGCCATCGCAACCATTTCGGCATCCTCCGGCTCTTCAGGATCTCGCCGACCGGCGTCACCGTCTGTGTGAGTTATGTTATGTTGAATACCTAGATCTACTCCCTCCTCCCCGTCTATACCGAGGCCACGGGCCTCACGGCCGGGCATCTCTCGATCCTGCTCGCCGTCGTCACCATCGCCGGGCTCGTGGTGCAGTTTCCGGTCGGCTATCTCTCGGACTATTTCGGGCGGCGCCCCATCATGCTGGCCTCGAGCGCAGCCGCTGCGGCGACGGCATCGCTGATCGCCTTCTGGCCGTCGCCGAGCTTTCTCGTCCTGGTGCTGCTGATGTTCGTGATGGACGGCGTCGCGGCGCCGCTCTACGCGCTGGGCGTCGGCCAGACCAACGACTACGTCACCAAGAAGGACTTCGTCGCGGCGAGCGCGGGGCTGCTCTTCGCCTGGGGCCTCGGCGCGGCCATCGGGCCCACGGTGATCGGCCTCGCCATGGACCCGCTCGGCGCGAACGGCCTCTTCATCGTCTGCGCCGTCGGCTACACGACGCTCGCGCTCTTCGTCGCCATCCGCATGCTGCTGCGCCCCGCCCCCTCGGCGAAGGAGCAGAGCGATTTCGTCGCGGTTCCCGTCACCCAAGGCACCTATGGCGCCCCGGAGCTCGATCCGCGCGGCGAGTATGAGCAGTTCCCGCACCGCAAGGTGAACGAGGAATGACCGCCGGCGCCGGCCATATCGACAGCTACTACGCCCGCACGGCGGCGCCGGGTCCCGACTATCCTGCCCTCGCCGGTCGGCAGGAAGCCGAGATCTGCATCGTCGGCGGCGGGCTTGCTGGTCTTTCGGCGGCACTCAGCCTTGCCGAACGGGGCCGCAAGGTCATCGTTGTCGAGGCCCGGCGCGTCGGGTGGGGCGCCTCGGGACGCAATGGCGGGTTCGTTTCGCCCGGCTTCTCGCGCGGTCTCGAGAGCCTGATCGGTGCGATCGGTCTCGACCGGACGCGCGAGCTCTTCGCCCTCACGCGCGACGCCGTGCGGCTGGTGCGCGCGCGCATCGATCGCTACGGCATGACGGGAGCGTCGCCGGTCGATTCCGGCATGCTCATGGCCTGGTGGCGCGACGAGCCGGAAGAGGCGAGGAAATACCGGGCGTTCATGGCGGAGACGTTCGGCGTCGAATACGAATACTGGCCGCGCGAACGGGTCCGCGATGTCTGCATCACGCAGCGATATTATGACGGCCTCTTCCGCGACGAGGGCTTCCATTTCCACCCGCTGAACTATGCGCGCGGCGTGAGTGCCGCGCTCGCCGCCGGCGGAAACCGGGTTTTCGAAGCCTCGCCGGTGACGGATCTCGCGCTCGACGGACCGGTGAAGCGGGTTCGAACCGCCACCGGCGAGATCGCCGCCGGCACCGTGATCGTCGCCTGCGGCGGCTATATCGGAAACCTCGTCCCCCGTCTCCGGCGCGCCATCAAGCCCATCGCGACCTACGCGATGGCGACCGAGCTGCTGGGCGAACGGCTGAAGACCGCGATCCGTGGCAACCTTGCCATCAACGATTCGCGGTTCGACTTCGACTATTACCGCCCCCTTCCCGATACGCGCATTCTCTGGGGTCACGGCATCAGCGTCTTCGGCGAGAACCTGCAAGGCACCGCCGAGACGCTCCGGCGCCATATGGTGGCGGTTTACCCGCAGCTCGCCGACGTCAAGATCGAAACCGCCTGGGGCGGCTATATGAGCTATGCCACCCACAAGATGCCGCAACTCGGCCAGCTCCAGCCCGGCGTCTGGTACGCGCAAGGCTATGGCGGCCACGGCATGGGAACGACCGCCCTCACGGGCGAATTGCTCGCCTCGGCCATCGTGGAGGGCGACCGCCGCTACGAGCTGCTGGCGCCCTTCGGCCTCAACTGGACGGGCGGACCCGTGGGGACGGCCTATGCGCAGCTCGTCTATTGGCGCTATCAGTTCCTGGACTGGCTGCGCGGTTGACCCGCCGGCCCTTCGCGAGGACGGGCATTCCCATGAAGCGAATTCTCCTGATCGGGATCGGCGCCGGCGACCCGGACCACATCACGGTTCAGGCAATCAAGGCGCTGCACCGCGTCGATGTGTTCTTCCTGCTGGACAAGGGACCGGCCAAGGAAGGTCTCGCCGATCTCCGCCGGACGCTCTGCGAGCGGTTCATCTCGGGTCGCTCCTACCGCTTCGTCACTGCGGACAGCCCCGAATGGTCGCGCTCGGGGCCCGACTACGGCGCGGCCGTCGATGGCCTGAACCGGGACAAGCAGGCGCTCTTCGAGCGGCTGATCCGCGAGGAGATGCAGGAGGGCGAGACCGGCGGCGTGCTGATCTGGGGCGATCCGTCGCTCTATGACAGCTCGATCCGTATCATGGAGCGTCTCGCGGCGGGCCCGCTCGGTATCGAGTACGAGGTCTTTCCGGGCATCAGCAGCCTCCAGGCCCTCACCGCGCGCCACAAGACGACCCTCAACCGCATCGGCAAGTCCGTCGAGATCACCACCGGCCGCAGGCTGGCGGCGGCCTATCCGCCCGACGCCGACAGCGTCGCGGTGATGCTGGATGCCGAGTTCGTGGCGAAGCGCCATGCCGACCGGGATCTGGAAATCTATTGGGGTGCCTATATCGGCACCGCCGACGAGATCCTGATCGCCGGCAAGCTTGCCGAGGTCGCCGACCGGATCGACGCCGCGCGGCAACAGGCGCGACAGGAGAAGGGCTGGATCATGGACAGCTATCTCCTGAAGCGGCCCGACAAGTAGGTCCCTTCAGACGACCTCGCGCGGCAGCTCCCGGCGGAACGGCACGGCGGGGGCAACCGGGGCTTCCAGCTCGCGCGCATAGCGATGGCCGGCATAGACGGCGAGCGCGATCGTCGCCGGCGCCCAGCAATCGCCGATCGCCTGCACCGACCGGATGCCGGCCTCGTCGAGCGCCGCGTTATCGGCGACGAGCTCGCGATAGAGCGCATCCTCCGGCAGTCGCGCCGTCACGGTCACCACGGCATTGCAGGGGTGGGTCGTCGCCGGCCCGCCATAGACGCAGGCGAGCGCGACATGGTCGCGGCGAAATTCCGTAATCTCCTGCTTCGCCAGCAGCGTGATTCCGGCCGCGATCAGCCGCTTCTGGATCGGCTTGATCTCGAGCGTGTTCTCGGTCCAGGCGGAGGCCGTGTCGGCCCCCGTCACCAGCGCCACCTCGAAACCCGCCTGGCGCAGCTTCTCGGCGACGACCCCGCCCATATAGTAGTGGTCGTCGTCATAGACCACGACGGGACCCCTGGCCGGCAGCCTTCCGGCCATGATGTCGTCCGGCGTGAAGACCTCCGGCCGCTCGAAGCCGGGGATGGGCCGGCTATGGGCCCGGCCGACGCCATCGCGGCGCCAGGCCGATCCGGTCGCGATCACCACATGCGCCGCGCCGAATTCGCGGATCTCCGCTGCGGCAAGGCGGCTCGCCCGATAGATCTCGACATTGGGCAGCTTCTCGATCTGGCCGAGGCGCCAGTCGCGCACCCGCGCCCATTCGGCGAGCCCCGGAAGCTTCGCCTCGCGGCTCACCCGACCGCCGAGCTCTTCCGTCGCCTCGGCGAGATGCACCGCATAGCCGCGTTGCCCCAGCGCGCGGGCAGCCTCGAGACCGGCGGGGCCGGCTCCGACCACCAGCACCGAGGCGGCGCTCGCCTTGGTCTGGATGATCTCGGGGTGCCAGCCCTTGCGCCACTCCTCGCCCTGGGTCGGATTCTGCGTGCAGCGATAGGGCGTCATCAGGAAATCGCCGCTGACGCAGATATTGCAGCCGATGCATTCGCGGATGTCCTCGGGCCGCCCCTCCTCGATCTTCTTCGGCAGGAACGGATCGGCGATCGAGGGCCGCGCCGCCCCGATCATGTCGAGCACGCCGCGCCTGATCTGGGAGACCATCGTATCGGGCGAGGTGAAACGGCCGACGCCCACCACCGGCTTGGTGGTGAGCTTCTTCACGAAGGCGGTATAGGGCTCCTGGAAGCCTTCCTTGGCGAAGCGCGAGGTCTGGGAATCGTTGTACCAGCTACTGATATTGACGTCCCAGAGATCGGGCAGCTCGCCCAGCAGCTCCAGCACCTCCCGCCCCTCCGTCTCGCTGGTGAGGCCCTCCGGCCCCATCAGCTCGTCCACTGCGAGCCGCACCACGACGGCGCAGCGATCCCCGACGGCATCCTTCGTCTCCTCGATCAGCTCGCGGAAGAGCCGGGCGCGGTTCTCGATGCTGCCGCCATATTCGTCGGTGCGCTCGTTGCGGCGGCGCTGCAGGAAATGCATCGGCAGCGAGATATCGTGCCCCGCATAGACATAGATCACATCGAATCCGGCGCGTTTCGCCCGCAGCGCCGCTTCGCGATGCCAATGCCGCATGTTGCGGATATCGGCGCGGTCCATGGCCCGCGCCTGGATCGGATCGTAGCTGTTGACCGGCTGATGCGACGGTCCCCAGGGCGTCTCGCGCGTATAGAGATTGGCGCAGGACGGTCCTTTATGGACGAGCTCGATGCCGGCGAGCGCGCCATGGCGATGCACGCCTTCGCACATGAGCTCGAGCGCCGGCAGGTCGTGATCGTCCCAGATCCGCGCCTCGACATAGGGCGAGATGTCGCTCGAGACGTGGATCGAGGCCTCCTCGGTGCAGACCACGGCCCAGCCGCCCTCGGCCTTGGTCTCCCGCATTTTCGCGTGCGCATGCGGATGCCCGTAGCCCATGCCGTTGCAATGCGGCACCTGATAGAAGCGGTTCCTGGCCGTGACCGGCCCGATGCGGACCGGCTCGAACAGCAGATCGTAACGCGGATCGCGCGCCATGGCGGCTCCCCCTCTGCGCCTCGGATGCTGCGGCTACTTCTTGCGGATGTAGTCCGCCACCAGCGCCGTGATCTCGAACATCAGCACCATCGCGGTCATCGCGGTGATCTTCGCCTCGGTATCCTTGGAGGGAATCATGCAGACGATGTCGCCGCCGACGATGTTCATGCCGCGGAGCCCGTGGAAGATCTCCATCGCCTCCCAGGCGCGCATGCCGCGATGGCCGGGCTCCATGTTGGAGACGGCCGGCGCTTCGGTCGGATCGAGCACGTCGAGATCGAAGGTGATGTAGAGCGGCATGTCGCCGACCCGATCGCGAATTTCCCGAATCGTCTTCTCGATGCCGAGCTTATAGAACTCGCCGATGGGAATGAGTCGGTAGCCGAGCTTGCTCTGATGCAAGTCCGGCCGCGGCTTGACCGGATTCCCGCGCATGCCGATCTGCACGCTGTGCGCCGGATCGACATGCTGCTCCACGACCGTGTAGGCGGCCCAATGCGCCGCCGAGCGATAGCTGCCGAGCCAGTGTGGGATATGGGCGTAATCGTCGCGGTGCGCGTCGAAATGCAGCAGCGCGACCTTCTGGCCGTTGGTGATGCGCGCATCCTTGCCGGCAATGGCCTTCAGGATCGGACCGGTGATCGCATGGTCGCCGCCGATCGAAACCGGTCGCACATTGGCGCGATCCAGCGTCTTGAAATAGGCCTCGATATGCTCGACCGAGAGATCGTTGTTCATCGCATGGGGCA
>CAZMUZ010000164.1:0-6941 GCA_964569315.1 uncultured Rhodospirillaceae bacterium
CTTTCCGATCGCCGGGAACTGCGGGATGTACTCGATCACCTTCTTCAGGTTCGTGGTGAAGGTGTAGTAGAAGCCCCAGTCCTTCGACATCATGTCGACGATGTAATTGCCGTCGATGCTGTCGCGCCCGGCGCCCGGGTCGTCCACCGGATGCTCCAGCATGAGCACCATGGTGTCCTTCAGGTCCTTCAGATTGATCTCGACGATCTGCATCTTCTCGAGCAGCAGGTCGGTCGTGGTGATGGTCGGGCTGTCGAGCCCGAGCCGGCCCTTGAAGGGAATCGGATGGCAGTAATTCAGCTCGTCGGTGAAGACGTCGACATGCAGCGGCCATTCGGGGTGCTGGTAGATATGCCGGGCGCCCTCGGTGCCGACGAACATGCCGTCGTTGCAGATGTATTTCTGCGCCTTCATGAATTCGCGGATCGCGTGGCTCTGGCTCCGGTAGGCGCCGAAATCCACGTCGGTCAGTTCGCGCTCCATCTCGGCGAAGAGATGCACGTTCTTCGGAGAATGGAGGCGGTAGGCGATGGAGCCGAGGATCCGAAGCTGGATCCCCTTCTCCTCCGCCTCCTTCACGAGCCTCAGCGCCTCATCGACGAAATGCAGGTTCTTGAGGCCCATGATTTACCCCCACTGCCCCATGATCACTCGATCGGGATTTCTTTGAAGGCGAGATTGACGTCCACGCCCTGGCTCTTCCGGTAGGCCTTCATCGCGAAGAAGAAGACGATACCGATGACGAACACGCCGAACACGATCGCGAGCTGGTCGGGCTTGTGGCCGGCGGCGACGTCGTCGAAGAACAAGGTCCAGAAGTAGAACTGGGATCCGAGGAAGCCGAGCGCGCAGCCCACGGTCATCATGGGCAGCCCGAGGATCCGTTTTCCCGCGATCGGCGATTTCGCGTAGATGTGCGGCCGCCGATAGGGGAAGAACACGCCGGCCAGCAGCACGATGCTCCAGGCCAAGAGCGCCGCCTCGATCATGATCACGACCGTCGCGAAGTAGCTGGTGAACACGAACAGCGCCATGAAGACGATGGTGACGGCGACGCCCACGAAGATCGCGACCGTGGGCGTATGGCGGCTGGGCGAGATCGAGCCGAGCGCGCTCGGCGCGATCCGATCGAACGCCCAGGCCACCATGGCGCGCACGGCGAAGGTGTGCATGCCCGGGATCCACATCCACATCCAGAGGATCAGCCCCAGCGAGCAGAGCAGGGTGATGACCCAGGAGTTGGTGAGGATGCCCGCCATCAGGGTGATGGAGGCGTCGGTCGGCGTCGTCACCACCGGGGCGGCCGCGGTCGCCGGATCGGTGAAGTAGTTGTAGACCGCCGAGCCCAGGAACTCGTAGCCGAACACGCTGTTGGCCAGCGGGATGGTGATCAGCCAGATCACGACCGTCATCACGATGGCGCCGAGCATGCCGAAGCTCTGCGATTTCTCGACCGACTTGATCTCGCCTGCGATCGAGATCGAGAAGGCCGCGCCCAGCAGCGGCAGGAACGACCAGTTGGAGAGCGTGAGGGTCATCCCCAGGCCCGCCCCCTCGGTCGACCAGCCGTTCGCCGCGGCGGAAGCGATGATGGCGTGGTACGGGTCCTCGACGCCGATCAGCGGGGTCATCAGGGTATTGAAGTTGCCGATGAACTGCTCGTTGGAGCCGCTCAGCAGGACCAGGATGAGCAGCACCGAGCCGAGCAGCGCCAGGCAGAACACGAACTTCTGGGTGAGCAGGTAGCGCTTCATGCCGGACGCGAGAATGAGCCCGGACAGGATGAGGATCGCCGACCCGATGAGGAACATGGGCCAGGGCTCGACCACGGCGCTTGCGCCGTTGGTGGCCCACTCCATGCCGGTGACATAGCCGATCATCGCGAGCGTCGGCGAGATGCCGAGGATGATGATCCAGTAGGCGGCGATGGCGCAGTAGAAGAGCCAGGCCGTGATCTCGACGAGGCTCAGCGTGAGCGCCAGCCATGGCGCCACGCTGCGGGAGCCGAACACGTAGATGCCGCCCGAGCGCGGCAGGGTCACCGACCAGCAGATCATGCCGACCGCGATCATCGACATGACGATGCCGGAAATGATGCAGGCCGCCACCATGTTGCCGCCCGGATAGAAGGCCGGGCCGTAATACATCAAGGTGCCGACGCCGAGTCCGACGCTCACCAGGCCGACGTTGAAGATGAAGGTATCGAACGGACTGGCCGTCCGGATCAGGCCGGATGCCTTGCGGAGAAAGATTCGCTTCTCGCCCCCGCCCTCTGTCGTGTTGCTCATTTCGCGTTTCCCTCCTCGTTCGCGCGGGATCTTGTTTTTATTGTCCCGCCGGTTCTTGCTTGCCCCTTATCCCTGCGTCATATGCACGGATTTGACTTCGCCTCCCTGGAGCGTGACGAGCACGCCCTGCAGGAGACCCTCGGGATAGACGCTGCCCGGATTGACGCAGATCGTCTTTCCGATCTTGATCTGCCCGCGGCCCTCATGGATGTGGCCGTGCAGGCCGAGCAGCGGCTGCTGCTGCTCGATGGCCTTGTAGAGCGCCGTGCTGCCGGCGTGCATCTGCACCGGGTTGCCCATCTCGAATACGACCTGCAGCTTGTCGTCGAGCTTGGGGCACTGGTCCAGGATCGTGCCGTGCGGCGGGACATGGACGTTGAAGATGCAGCGCTGCATGTCCTTGATCTTGGGCAGCAGCGCCGCGAAGCGCTCCGTATACTGCTCTTCGGTATATTCGCGCTCGGTGTCCCAGGGCGTCTTGTTCGAGCCGCCCACATGCATCATCTCGTAGCCCTTCACGTCCGACACTTCCATCTCGTGGAAGTCGACGGACGGGCTCGCGCGCAGCACGTCGTCGATCTCGAAGAAGTCGTCGTTGCCGGGCGACGTGATGAGCGGCACGCCCTTGCCCGCGAGCTTCTGCTCGGCGATGGCGCACCATTCGCGCACCCGCTCCACCACGAGCTTCTTGAAGAGCTCGTGGCGCATATGCTCGTCGCCGCTCAGGCGCTTGAACTCGTTCTCCGAGATCACCGTCGGATAGAAGCCCATGTCGCCGGTCCGCTTGACGAACTGGTCGACCTCTTCCTTGGTGGTGAGCTTGGTGGTGCTGCCGGCCTGGAAGGCGAGGAAGGTGCCGTCGGCCTGCTCGCAGATCGGCATGACCGCCTTGCCGGTCATGTCGCCGCCCATCACCAGGACGTTCGCCCCGTAGAACTGGACGGCATTGACGAATTTCTTGAAGCACACGGTGGAGCCGTGCAGGTCCGAGGCGAAGAATATGACGACCTTTTCGCCGCCGCCGCCGCTCTTGTTCTTGCTTTTCCAGAACATTCGCTAGACCTCCCGAGGCTTGGCTAGAACATTTTAAGGTAGCGCGCCTTCTCCCAGTCGGAGACGTGGTTGGTGTAGCTCAGCCATTCGTCCCGTTTGTAGTCGAGCCAGGAGGTGAAGAGGCCCTGGCCGAACACCTGCCGGCTGAGCGGGTCGGCCTCGAATGCGTCGAGCGCCTCGCCCATGGTCCGGGGCAGGTAGCCGACGCCGAGCTTCTTCAGCTCCTTCTCGCTCTTCACATACATGTTGTCGGTATGGGGCTCGCCCGGATCGAGACGCTTCTCGATGCCCTCGAGCCCGGCCGCCAGAACCATGGCCGCACCCAGATAGGGATTGCAAGCGCTGTCCGCGGCGCGCAGCTCGACCCGGCCGCCGGCCAGCGGAATACGCATGGTGTTGGTGCGGTTGTTGTTGCCGTAGCAGACGAAGACCGGGGCCCAGGTGAAGCCGGACTGGCTGCCTTTCAGGATCAGGCGCTTGTAGCTGTTCACCGTGGGCGCGATCACCGCGCAGATGGCGCCCATATGCTTCAGCACGCCCGCGATGAAATGGTAGCCGAGCTTCGAAAGCTGGCAGCCGCGCTTGTCGTCGGCGTCGAAAAAGAGGTTCTTCCCGCTCTTCGCGTCCTTGAAGGACATGTTGAAATGCGCGCCGCTGCCGGCCCGGTCGGGATAGGGCTTCGGCATGAAGGTCGCGAAATAGCCATGCTGGCGCGCGATCTCGTGCGCCATCATACGGAAGAAGACGAAACGGTCGGACATGGTCCGCATGTCGGAATAGGCGAAATCGATCTCGAACTGACCGATGCCGTCCTCGTGGTCGAGCGAGTAGACGTCCCAGCCGAGATTGTTCATCGCGTCGACCAGCTCGGACATCCAGGACATGTTATCGACCAGCCGCACCACGTCATAGGCGGCCTTTTCCAGGTTCTTGCGGTTGGAAACCGGCCGGAATCCGCCATCGGCGGTGTCCTGGAAGACATAGAACTCGGCTTCCATGCCGAGCTGGGGGACCCAGCCCTGCTTTGCCGCGCGGGCCATCTGGTCGTTGAGGATGGTGCGGCTGCAGGCTTCGAAGGGCTTGCCGCGGGTCCAGAGGTCGCTCGCGAACCAGGCGACGTCCGGGCGCCAGGGAAGCTGGATCCAGCTCTTCGGGTCGGGGTGGGAGGAAACCTCCTCCTCGCTCACATCCTGCGGGACGCCGTCGAGCGCAGCCCCGGTATAGAGCTCGGAGCCGTTCAGCATCTGCGGGAGATGGTCGATCGGGACCATCTTGCCCTTCGGTACGCCATGCAGATCGACATAGCTCGACAGCATGTATTTCACGCCGCGCGCTTCGAGCTCGCGCCGCAACGCGCTCACGTCGCCCGCCTTGCCAGTTTTCGCCTTCGCCATGCTCAACGCCCCTGATCCGTCTGTCGCCGGGCCCGGACAACGGCAAATCGCTCCCCGACGCGGCTTAGCTGCTCGCCTCGGGGCGGCGCAATCACCGCCGCTGTCTTCTAGAGCCCCTCGTTTCCGTCCCCTGCGCCGCCAATGACGGCCGGCGGTCTTTACGTTCTTTATTTGCGACCGCCAATACCGATGCTAGCATCGCTTAATTAATCGGTAAATGAAGAATTTCATCGCCCGATTAAACGGCGCTCGCGCGAGGGAGCGCCGTTCCTGTTCGGGACCGAGGGGGGACGGAGCCATGGGGAACTTGCGCGCGCAAGCCAACGCGGAATGCTGGAAGCTCATGACCGCGGCCGAGCCGGTCCTGACCGATGTGCGGCCGGCGATCGAGGTGCTGCCGGGCATGACGCGGGACATGATCCTGACCTCGGGCCCGGCCATGCCGTTCGCCGACTATGTGGGCGGGCAGCGCGCGGCGATCGTCGGCGGGGCGCTTTTCGAAGGGCTCGCCAAGGATGCGGCCGAGGCCGAGCGGCTGCTCGCCGAGGGCCGGATCAAGGTCGATGGCTGCCACGCCCATGGCGCGGTCGGCTCGCTCGCGGGGATCTACACCGCCTCCATGCCCGTTTTCGTGGTGGAGAACCGCGCCGGCGGCAATGTCGGCTTCTGCAATTTCTACGAGGGCACCAATCCGCGCCGCCTCAATTACGGCGTCTATGACGAGGGGGTGCGGGAGCGCCTCCTCTACATCAACAATGTGGTGGCGCCGGTCATCGGCGAGGCGGTGCGGCTCTCGGGCGGGGTGCCGCTGAAGCCGATCATGAAGCGGGCGCTCCATATGGGCGACGAGCTCCATAGCCGCAACACGGCGGCGGCGCTCCTCTTCGGGCGCGAGCTCATGCCGCATCTCCTGAAGCTCGCGGAAAAGGGCGCCGATCCGATCGTGAAGACGGTCCAGGCGGTCACCGAGGACCATTACTTCTTCCTCCGCTGCTCGATGGCCGCTGCCAAGGCGACGGCCGACGCCGCGCACGGCGTCGAGGGCGCGAGCCTCGTCACCGCCATGGCCTTCAACTGCAAGGGTTTCTCGATCCGGGTCAGCGGTCTCGGCGATCGCTGGTTCTCCGGCCCGCACGCGCAAGTGCAGGCGAAGCTCTTCAAGGGCCACAGCGAGGACGAGATCACCTGGATGGGCGGCGAGAGCGTCATCTGCGAGACGGTCGGCCTCGGCGGCTTCGCCCAGGCGGCGGCCTTCCCGCTGCAGACCTATCAGGGCGGCTCGCCCGAGGCGATGGTCGAGCGCAACCTGGAGCTCTACCGGATCGTCGAGGGCGAGAACCCGGATTTCCAGATCCCGGCGCTCCGCTATCGCGGCAGCCCGACCGGCATCGACATCTTCAAGGTGACGGAGACCGGCGTCATGCCGGCCATGGATATCGGCATCGCCGGCCGCGACGGCGGCCAGATCGGCGCCGGCGTGGTCCGGGCGCCGATGCCCTGCTTCGAGGCGGCGGCTGTGGCCTATCGGGAGAAATACGGGGAAGCGTGACGCCGCGGGTTCGGGCGCCGGCCGGCGCCCCGATCGCCCGGCTCAGCGCACGTCCTGCAGGCGGCGGAGGTTCCGGTTCATCTCGGCCGGCACCGCGGCGTGGCCGAGATACTCCCAGAACAGCGACTTGAGCTCGGCCAGCGCCGCGCCGATGTCGTAGTCGCGGTGGATGAAGGAGCGCACCATGATGCCGTCGAGATGGGTCGAGGCGAGGTGCGCGGCGCGCTCCGGATGCACCTCGCGGAAGATGCCGAGCTGCACGCCGCGGCGGATGCTGCCGGCGAGGATCTCGACCTCCTCGTCGTAGAAGCGCTTGATCACGTCGTCGACCACGTCGATCTGGGTCCGGGTGCTCGAATAGTCGAGCATGATCTTCACGAGCTGGCGGATCGGGCGCGAGAGCTGCACGTGATTGTCGAACCAGTCGGCGATCAGGTCGACCGGGTCGGAATGGCGCTCCTTGAGGCGGCGGTAGTTGTCGAGCGCCTGGGCGACCGCGTTCTCGAGCGTCGCCCCGAACAGCCCTTCCTTGCTGTCGAAATAGTAATAGATGAGGGCGGTGTTCACCCCGGCGGCGCTGGCGATGTCCTTGATGGTGACGGAGCCGAAATCGCGGATCGAGAAGAGCTCGAGCGCCACCCCCATGAGCTGCTCCGC
>CAZMUZ010000165.1:0-6792 GCA_964569315.1 uncultured Rhodospirillaceae bacterium
CCGAGCGCGCCATGTCGGTCACTTCCTCGGGCCGCTCGTCGATCAGCAGCACGATGAGGTAGCTCTCGGGATGGTTGGCCGAGATGGCGTGCGCGATGTTCTGCAGCATCACCGTCTTGCCGGTGCGCGGCGGCGCCACGATGAGGCCGCGCTGGCCTTTGCCGAGCGGCGAGATGAGATCGATGATGCGGGTGGTGAGGTCGAGCTGCCCCATCGAGCGGCTCGCGACATCGACCTTCTTCGAGGAGAGCGTGCCGCGGGTCGGGCCATCCTCGCCGGCCGCCTTCTTGGTCGGCGGGGGCGGCGGGGGTGCCGCCGCCAGCTCCATTTCCAGCACGAAGCGCTCGTCCGGATAGAGCGGCGTCAGGTTGTCGAAATTGATGCGGTGCCGGACCTTGTCCGGATGGTCGAAATTGATGCTGTTGACTTTGAGCAGCGCGAAATAGCGCTCGCCTTCCTTGGGCGCCCGGATCTGCCCCTCGACCGTATCGCCGGTCCGGAGGCCGAAGCGGCGCACCTGGCTCGGGCTGACATAGATGTCATCCGGGCCGGGGAGATAGTTCGCCTCGGGCGACCGGAGAAAGCCGAACCCGTCCTGCAGGATCTCGAGCACGCCATCGCCGAAGATCGGCGTGTCGTTCACCGCGAGCTGTTTCAGGATCGCGAACATCATGTCCTGCCGGCGCAGGTTGCTCGCGTTTTCGATCTGCAGCTCCTCGGCATAGGCGAGAAGCTCGGGCGGGGTTTTTTTCTTGAGTTCCTGGAGATTCATGGTGCGACCGTCGCTGGTGCAGGCGGGGGTAGACTGGCGCGGAACCGGCTCGGGAGGGGGGTTTCGGCTGTGCCGTCAGACAGGGTCACCCCGTCCAAGGCTTGCCGTGTTCCGCTGGGATCAGAAGAAGTCGGGGCTCGAAAGAGCGCTGGCCACCGATTGTGGATCGTTAGAGCATTAGCCAAGCGGGCTTCGGAAGTCAAATGAAGTTTGCCGTCCCAAGCCGCTCAGAACGGCCGCAGCACGGCGAGGAGCACGATCGCGATCAGCAGCAGGGTCGGGACCTCGTTGGCGATCCGGTAGAAGCGCGGGCTGTGCCGGTTGGCGTCCGCCGCGAACTGCCGGCGCCAGCGCGCGAAGGCCGCGTGGCAAAGCTGCATCCCCACCAGCAGGGCGAGCTTGGCGTGGAACCAGCCTTCGCCCCAATGCTGCCCGAAGGTCGCCAGCGCGAGCCCGAGGAGCCAGGCGGCGATCATGGCCGGGTTGAGGATGAGCCGGAGCAGCCGCCGCTCCATCGTCTTGAAGGTCTCGGAAAGCTCCGAACCCGGCGTCGCGGCCGCGTGATAGACGAAGAGCCGCGGCAGATAGAGCATGCCCGCCATCCAGGCGATCACCGCAACGATGTGAAAGGCGAGCAGCCAGGGCTGCCAGTCGGCGAAGCTCATGGCGATGTGCCTCTCTTGCCCAGCGCCGCCCGCACGAGCGCCCCGAGGCCGGCGATGAATTCGGGCGCCGTCCCCACGGCCGGCACGCGGCAATAGGCCGGCGCACCTTCGCGCTCGGCGAGCTCGCGATATTCGATGTCGAGCTCGACGAGCGTTTCGGAATGTTCCGACACGAAGGCGATCGGCACCAGCACGATCGGCCGCCCCGCCCTCGCCGCCGCCCTCACCTCCTCGTCGGTATAGGGCCGGATCCATTCGAGCGGCCCGACCCGGCTCTGGAAGCAGAGCGTGTAATCCGCAGGATCGAGCCCGAGCCGCGTCGCCACCGCCGTCACCGTCGCCAGCGCCTCCGCCGCATAGGGATCGCCCGCCGCCACGATCTTCTTCGGGAGCCCATGGGCCGAGAAGAGGATGCGGGGCCGTCCCGCCTTTCCCGCTGCGGCGAGCGCCGTTTCCGTCAGGCGCGCCACGGCGGCGATGAAGCCAGGCTCGGTCGGGTAGCGTTCGATGCGAAGGGTCGGCGCCGCAAGGCCGCATTTCGCCGCGGCGCGATCCCAGTCGGCGAAGGAGGAGGCCGTGGTCGTGGTCGAGAATTGCGGATAGAGCGGCAGGAGGAGGATGCGGTCCGGCGCGAAGCGTTTCACCTCGGCCGCCGTCGCGTCGGCGAAGGGATGCCAGTAGCGCATCGCGACGAAGCAGCGCAGCTCTCCGAGATCGGCGAGCTCGGCCTCGAGCGCGCGGGCCTGGGCTTGCGTATTGGGCAGCAGCGGCGAGCCGCCGCCGAGCCGCTCATAGACGGCGCCGGCGACCGGCGCCCGCCGCCGCGCGATGAGCCGGGCGAGCAGCGGCCGGACGATACCGGGCACCCGGAGGATCGCCGGATCGCTAAAGAGGTTGCGCAGGAAAGGCTCGACCGCGGCGGGCCCGTCCGGCGCGCCGAGGCTGAACATCACGATGGCGGTGCGGCCCGGCGGGGCCCCCGGCGCCACCCCGTCGCTCACGGTCGCGCGCTCCGCACTTGCGCGAGGAGCGCTTCGACATGCTCGATCGGCGTCTCGGGGAGAATGCCGTGCCCCAGATTGAAGACGAAGGGGCCGTCGCCGAAATCCTCGAGGATCCCGCGCACGGCCCGGGTCAGCGCCGGCCCGCCCTTCGCCAGGAGCGCCGGATCGAGATTGCCTTGCAGCGCGACCCTGGGCCGAAGGGTGCGCTTCGCCCAGCCGCGATCCATGCCGCTATCGAGCGAAAGCGCCGCCACGCCGGGAAGCTCGGCATATTCGGCATAGAGCGCGCCGGCGAGCCGCGGGAAGAGGATGATCGGCACCGCCGGATGGCGCGCTCGCAGGCGGCGGACGATCTCCGCCGTCGGCTCCAGGCACCAGCGCCGCCGTAGCGGTTCCTCGAGCGCGCCGGCCCAGCTATCGAAGATCTGCAGCGCCTCCGCGCCGGCCTCGACCTGGCCCGAGAGATGCCGCGCGGTCGCCTCCACCAGCGTCTCGATCAGCCGGGCGAAGCCCGCCGGCTCGGTTGCCATCCAGCGCCGCGATTGCGCATAGTCGCGACTGCTGCCGCCCTCGATCATGTAGCTCGCGACCGTCCAGGGCGCGCCGGCAAAGCCGATCAGGCTCGTCGCCGCCGGTAGCCGCCCCTGCAGCAGCCGCAAGGTCGCATAGACCGGCGCAAGCCGCTCCTCCAGACCCTCGAGCGACAGCCGGGCGAGATCCAGCGGGCCCGTCAGCGCCTCCAGGACCGGACCCTGGCCTTCCTCGAACCGGACCTGTTGGCCGAGCCCATGGGGGATCATCAGGATGTCGGAGAAGAGGATCGCCGCATCGAAACCGAAGCGGCGGATCGGCTGCATCGTGACCTCGGCGGCGCCCTCCGGATCGAGGCAGAGATCCATGAAGCTGCCCGCCTCGGCGCGCAGCGCGCGGTACTCCGGCAAATAGCGCCCAGCCTGGCGCATCAGCCAGATCGGCGGCGGCGCCATCACTTCGCCACGAAGCGCTGCCAGAAGCGGTTTCGTTTCGAGCCCCGATCGGGCTCCGCTGTCGGAAGCGCGCGTCATGGCTACTTCCTACTATATTTCTTAAAGCTTTAGGGAAGTGGTGGTAGTGGATGGCTGTGCATTCCGGGGATTGGCGACGATGCACAGACGAGGATGCCGGATGACCCGCGACATCGAAGATCGAGCGGCGCATGGAATGGAATCGGGCACGCTCTGTGCGCAGGCCGGGAATCCCGCGCCGTTCGTCATGGCTGTGAGAGTCGCGCATAACTCGGAAGCCCCGTCGCTTTTCCCCGCTATCATCGTTGCGGCATCCGGCCGCGATTGGGCCGCGGAATGATGTGCGTCACGCGACCCTCACCGTAGATCGAATCCGGACGTCTCTCGCAAAGGCCGGCTTATCCCCGTTCCCGCTTCTTACACACAAGGCGCCCGATGGCCGCGAACGGCAACTCCTTCCATCTCCATCTCGTCTCCGACGCGACCGGCGAGACGATCAACAGCGTCGCGCGCGCCTGCCTCGCGCAGTTCGAGGACGATGTGGAGCCGATCGAGCATCACTGGAGCCTGATTCGCACCGGCCGGCAGATGGCCAAGGTGCTGGACGGCATCAGGGACACGCCGGGGCTCGTGCTGTTCACGCTGGTGAACGAGGAGCTCAGGACCGCGCTGCAGGAAGGCTGCCGCAAGCTGCAGGTCACCTGCATCCCGGTGCTGGATCCCGTGATCGGCGCGCTCGCGGCGTTTCTCGGGCGCCAGAGCCGCGGCCTGCCGGGACGCCAGCACGAGCTCGACGCGGAATATTTCGCCCGCATCGATGCGATGAGCTTCGCGCTCGCCCATGACGACGGGCAATCGAGCTGGGACTACAACGACGCCGACGTGATCCTGGTGGGCGTCAGCCGCACCTCGAAGACGCCGACCTGCATCTATCTCGCCAATCGCGGCATCAAGGCGGCGAACGTGCCGATCGTGCCCGATTGCCCGGTGCCGCCGGAGCTGATGACGGCGAAGCGGCCGCTCATCGTCGGCCTGACCAAGGATCCGAACCAGCTCATCCAGGTGCGGCGCCATCGCCTGCGGCTGCTCTCCCAGGACGAGGAGACCGACTACGTCGATCCGGAGCTGGTGAAGAAGGAGGTGCTGCAGGCGCGCCGGCTCTGCGGCGAGCATGGCTGGCCGATCATCGACGTGTCGCGCCGCTCGATCGAGGAAACCGCCGCCACCATCCTGCAGATGCTGAGCGAGCATCGGAACGGCGACAGCATCAGTGCCGGCGACTGACGCCGCACCGGGGATCGTCCTCGCCTCGGCCAGCGCCGCGCGGGCCGCGATGCTGCGGGCGGCGGGCGTGGCGGTCGAGATCGATCCCGCGCGCATCGACGAGAGCGAGATCAAGCGCTCGCTCGGCGCCGAGAACGCAACCGCCGCCGCCATCGCCGAAACCCTGGCCGAGCTCAAGGCCGTCGCCGTCTCGCGCCGCCATCCGGGCCGGCTCGTGCTGGGCGCCGACCAGATGCTGGATTGCGAGGGCCTGCGCTTCGACAAGCCCGCCGACCGCGCGGCTGCGCGCGACCAGCTTCTGAGGCTCGGCGGGCGTCGTCACGAGCTGGTGTCCGCTGCCGTCGCGGTGCGGGACGGCGAGCGGCTCTGGCACCATATCGACCGCGCCCGTCTCACCATGCGGACCTTGAGCGCGGAGTTCGTCGATGCCTATCTCGACCGCGCGGGCGAGGCGGCGCTGCAATCGGTCGGCGCCTATCAGCTCGAGGGGCTGGGGGCCCAGCTTTTCCGGAAGATCGAGGGCGACTATTTCACCATCCTCGGCCTGCCGCTGCTGCCCCTCTTGGAATTCCTGCGCGGCCATGGTGTTGTGCCGCGATGAGCGGACGCGGCCCCCAGCCTCGATTCCTGACCGGGAAAGCCCGGCTGGCCGGGGTGATCGGCTGGCCGGTCTCGCATTCGCGCTCGCCGCGTCTCCATGGCTACTGGCTCGCCGAGCGGGGCATCGACGGCGCCTATCTGCCGCTCCCCGTGCCGCCGGATTCGATCGACGCGGTGCTGCGCGCTTTGCCGCGCGCCGGGTTTCGCGGCGTCAATGTCACTCTGCCGCACAAGGCGGCGGCGCTCGCCGCTGCCGATCGCGCGACCCCGGAGGCGCGCCGCATCGGTGCTGCCAACACGCTCGTCTTCGACGATGACGGCCGCATCGAGGCGCGCAACACGGACGGGTACGGCTTTCTCGAAAATCTGCGCGAAGCGGCACCCGGCTGGCGCGCAGCCGCGGGCCCGGCCGTGGTGATCGGCGCCGGCGGGGCGGCGCGCGCAATCCTCGTGGCGCTGCTCGATGCCGGCGCGCCGGAGATCCGCCTCGTCAACCGCACCGCCGCGCGGGCGGAACGGCTCGCCGCGGAGATCGGCGGCGCGATCCGGCCCTGGCCATGGGAGAAGCGGACGGAGGCGCTCGCGGAAGCCGCCCTTCTCGTCAACGGCACGACGCAAGGCATGGGCGGCGAGCCGGCGCTCGATCTGCCGCTCGACCGCCTGCCGGCGACGGCGGTGGTGAACGATATCGTCTATACGCCGCTCGAGACGCCGCTCCTTGCCGCCGCGCGCCGGCGCGGCAACCGCACGGTGGACGGGCTCGGCATGCTGCTGCATCAGGCGCGCCCCGGCTTCGCCGCCTGGTTCGGCGTCGAGCCCGCGGTCACGCCCGCGCTCCGCGCCTTCCTGCTCGAGCCGCCTGCCGAGCCATGCCCGCCCGAGGCGCCGGCGGCGCCATGCCCGCCCGAGGCGCCGGCGGCGCCATGATCGTGCTCGGCCTGACCGGCGGCATCGGCATGGGCAAGAGCACCGCCGCCGCGATGCTCCGCCGGCTCGGTGTGCCGGTGCATGACGCGGATGCGGCGGTGCATCGCCTGCTCGGCCGCGGCGGGGCGGGGGTGGCGCCGGTCGCGAAGAAATTTCCCGAGGCGATTAAGGCATATGAACAGTCGTTAGCACTCCGTCCTGATGACAAAGCGACGAGAGAGAATCTTCAACTGACCAGGCAGCTCCTCGCAGAGAAGAAAGAACAGGAGAAGCAGAAGAAAAATCAGAGCCAGCCGCCGAAAGATGGCGATGAAGAACAGAAAGAGAACGAGCAGCAAGGCGAGCAGAGTTCTCAGACAAAGGACGGCGAAAAAGACGAAAACGCAACGAAAGAAAAGAAGGACGGAAGTTCTTCCGACCAGAGCACAGAGAACACCGCGGAGAGCCAGACGCCGGAAAACGAGCAAAAGGAAAATGCAGAGCAGCAGCAACGGGATGGTGAGGCAGATAAAAAGAACTCGGCAGGATCCTCGGCT
>CAZMUZ010000166.1:0-6751 GCA_964569315.1 uncultured Rhodospirillaceae bacterium
ACCGGAACCTGCCTCCGCCATGGATGTTCGGGTCAAGCCCGAACATGACGGGGGAGGTGCAGGACGACGACTGGAGAGCTCGAGCCTATAGCGGCGTCGGGTCGATGAAGCGGCGCAGCACATTGCCGGTGATGCGGGCCACGTTGTTGTCGTAGCGGTTATGAAAGAGGCTCCCGGCCCAGGCGATGGAGCCGGTCGAGAACACGGCGCCGCCCTGAGGCGTCTCGAAGAAAACCATGTCGGCGCGCACCTTCGCCTCCTCGATCCCGTCGATCCCCGGATAGGCCGACATCAGCTCCTCCGGCGTCAGCACATAGACGTTCGAATGGCGCTCGGAGCTTGCGAGCCGCAGCGCGTGCGGCGGCGTGCCGAGCCGCGGGTCGACGATGTCGAGCTCGAGCCCGGCAGCCCCGCCGCCGACGAGGCCGAAATCGCCGATCGTCTCCTCGCGCCCGATGCCCTCGAAGACGAAGGCGACGCGCGGGTCGAAGCTGTCCGGAGCGCGGCGATAGCAAGCGGAGACGTCGAAACCTTCCGAGGCGTAGCCGACGCCGACCAGCCGCTGCGGCGCGAAGCCGTTATTGCGCCAGAGCCCGCTATATTCGCCAGTGAAACCAAGATAATACTCGCCGGGCTCGGCGATCCAGGTGCGGGTGCCGTTCTCGGTCCGCCGCATCTCGATCACGCCCGGCGAGGTCGGGTGCCAGGCGATGCGCCAGTAGAAGCCGTTGCCGCCGAGATAGATCAGCCGTCCGCCGCGCGCGAGATAGGCCTCGACCGCGCCGAGCTGCGCCGCCGAGTGATATTCGGGGTGGGTGCCGGTGACGATGCATTTATAGGGCGCGAGCAAAGCGAGCCCGTCCCGGTGCAGATCCTCGTCGGTGATGACGTCATAGGGCTGCCCGGTCGCCTCCAGCCAGTCGACGATATGCAGGTCGGCGCCGAAGTTCCACAGCGAGTGCTTCGGCCGGGTATTCAGGATCGGACGGAGCCGCGAGCTGTAGCAGACGCCGCTGCCGTCGCGATGCCGGTCGTAGGTGGACCGGCCATAGTCGGGCCGGCTGTTGAGGAAGAGCTCGGTCGGGCCCAGCTCCAGCACCGCGCCGTAGCAGATCTCGGAAAGCGGATCCTCCCAGCCATGATGGCTATTGGCGTAGGCCATGTAGGTGGCGGTCGAGGCGAGGAAGGCGACCGGCGCATTCGCCGTCCCGAGCGGCGGACGCACGAAGAAGGTGACGAAGGCCTCGCCGCCATTCGCCGTGGTGAGGCGCACCGCATAAACGCCGCTCTTCATCGCCGCCGTGATCGGCAGCTCGAAATCCGCGCTCCATCCGGCGTCATGCAGATCGTCGTCGTGAAAATGGATCGCCGCATAGTGATCGGGACGATCGAACCAGCGCAGCGCCTCGCCGGTCCAGCGCGACCCCTTCATGGCGCGCGCCGGAAGATTGATCGCACGGCCCTCGAGCCCGTTGCCGGAGAGGTCGAGGATGCGGTCCGTCGGTATCTCGCGGGCGAAATCCCAGGCGCCGACGAGATCGGCCGAGAGTGCGGGCGGCACGGCGCCCGCAAGCGATTCGATCTCGGCCTCGGCGAGCGCGCGGCGGGTGAAGCGCGGCGCCTCCAGCTTGCCGTTGTAATGGCCCGCCGTCGCCAGCCGGCCGCCGTCGCGCCCGGTCCCGTCGCGTCCCGCCTCATGCGCCGCCATGCGAAGCGGCGTGCCGCCGGCAACCCCGGGGACAACCGCCGCGGTCGCGGCGACACGCGCACCGCTCTCGTCGCGGGCCAAAATCGCGAGCGGTCGTTGCACGAGCCGCACCGCGCCGGTGCGGGGATCGTAGCTCGCCGCCACCAGATACCAGTGCCGGGCGCGCAAGCCGGCACCGCTATGGATCGTCTCGACCCCGCCCTTGCCGTCGCCGAGTCGGAGCGCGAGCCGCCCCTCGCCGTCGATCATGAGGAGGAAGCCCGCCCCCTCGGGTGCCGACCAGCGGCCGATCAGGCTCTGTTCGCCGTCGCCCGGCAGGGTCGGCCAGATCAGCGCCTGCAGGGTGAACCCCGCCGGCGTCTCCATCGGCGGCGAGGCCGGGACGAGGATCGACGAGCCCGCATGGATGCGCTGCCGCCTTCCGGCATGGCGGCCGTTGGCGGGGCTGTCGATCGGCTGTTCGCGATAGCCGGGCCCGCGGGGGCTGTCGTCGCCGGAAAGGATGCGCACGAGCTGCGCCTCATATTCCCGCGCCTCGCCCTCGAGGCTCACCATGACCTTCAGCCGGTCGCCGGCGGTCACGCTGTAGCGGTCGCCATAACCGGTGATCTCGAGGAAGGGTGGGGTCGTCTTCAAGGCGTTGGTCTCATTCGATGGGCAGGTCGTGGCCGGTGAGCTCGCGCCAGCGCAGCTTGAAGATCACCCATTCCGCCTGCTCGCGCGTCGCGAAGCGATAGCCGGGGACGGGATCGATCGCAGGGCAGATGCCGGGGCGCAGCCGCGCCAGGCTCCAGGCGCGGTGGCGCTCGGTCATGATGACGATGAAGCGATGCGGATCGTAGGGGCTGCGCATGCGGTTCAGCACGCGCTGCAGCTCGCCGCTGTGGCGCCCATAGGGATTGGCCTTGAACTCGCGCGCGAGGTCCAGCCGCTCGGGATCGATCTCATACATGCGATGCGAGGGGGTGCGGAAAAGGGGAAGGGAAGGATGCGTCGCCGGGCCGCTCCGACCGCCGGGCGGCGGCCGGAACGGCCCGGACAGGCTAGTTGATGCCCGCTTTCACGTCCTCGAAGATCTTGTTTCGTTTCTGCTCCATCTCCGGGCTTACCTCGGTCTCGAACACGCTGCTCTTGAACAGGTCGGAGGGCGAGGAGAAGCCGAGATCGGCGACGATCTTCTGGTCCGCGATCTCGAACGACTTCCTGTTCGAATGGCCATAGGCATATTGCTCGATCAGGAACTTGCCGGATTCCGGTGCCGTCATCGCGTCGATGAAGTCGTAGACCTCCTCGTCGGTCGCCTTGGCGTTGGCCATATGGACGAGGCCACAGGTCCAGCTCAGGATGCCTTCTTTCGGCACCATGTATTTGACCGGCAGGCCCTGCTTCATCAGCGCCGCCACGCTGTCGTTCCAGGCATAGGCGACGGCAAGCTCGCCGGCCGCCAGCGCCTGCTGGATCTCGGCCGGCGCGTTCCAGTAGAACCGGACCAGCTCGCGCTGCTTCATCAGCAGCGCCTTGATCTTCGCGCCATCCTCGTCGCCGAACGCGAAGGGATCGATGCCGAGCGCGAGCGCCGCGACCGTGACGGTCGGCGTCGCGTCATACATCGAGATCCTGCCCTTGTATTTCTCGTCGAAGGCCAGGCCCCAGGATTCGGCGCCCTCGATCTCGACCATGTCGGTCCGGTAGAGCAGCGATCCGTTGCCCCAGTCGAACGGCACGAACCAGGGCTCGCCCTCCTGCATTGCGCCCGGCAGGCTGAAGAGCTCGGGCCAAAGGTCGGGCCAGTTCCTGAGGCGGTCCGGCTCGATCTTCCGGATCAGGCCAGTCGCGCGCCAGCGTGTGATGTCCTCGACGCAAGGATGGGCGACGTCGCAGTTATAGCCGGAGGTAAGCTTCTGAAACGCCTCCTCCGTGCCGCCGAAGAGGCCATAGGTCGGCGCGGTGCCGTATTTCGCGATGTAGGCCTGATGGATGTCGGGAATGTCGTAGCCGGCCCAGGTGTAGAACAGCAGGTCCTTCGGCGCGGCCCTCGCAACCGTCGGCAGGGCGACGAGCCCGAGCCCGACGGAGGCCAGCGAACGGGCGAATTCCCGGCGCGTCATGCGGCCGGATTTGAGGCGTTCCAAAACGATATTCTTCGGCATTGGACGATCCTCCCCTGAGAAGCGCGGCGGAGTTGTCCTCGTGCACGGTCCGTGCCCGCGGGCCCCGACCATTGCCGGTCACTTCATCAGGAATCGGAGGACGGCGCAATCGGCCGCCGCCCTGCCTCAGATTCCGCCCATCACCTCGGTCAGGCTGCGAGCGAGCTTCTCGACGATCTCGTCGAGCTCGGCGCGGGTGGCGTTGTAGGGCGGGGCGAGGATGATCTGGTCGCCGCGGACGCCGTCGACATTGCCGCCGGTCGGATAGCAGATGAGGCCGTTCTCGAAGGTCCGCTCGCGCACCCGCTGGTGAAGCTGGAGCGAGGCGTCGAAGGGCTCCTTGGTGTCGCGATCGGCCACCAGCTCGATGCCGATGAAGAAGCCGCGGCCGCGGATGTCGCCGACATAGTCGCGCTGCCCGAGCTCGGCGCGAAGATTGTCCATGAGATAGACGCCGTCGGTCGCGACCTTCTCCACCAGCCCCTCGCGCGCGACGATGGTCTGCACCGCGACGCCGGCGGCGCAGCCGGCGGTGTGGCCGGCGAAGGTGTGGCCGGTGAGCGCGCCGCCATGCTTCTCGAAGATGGGCCCGGCGATCTTCTCGCTGTAGATCGCGGCGCCGAGCGGCAGATAGCCCGCGGCAAGCCCCTTCGCCACCGCCATGATGTCCGGCTCGACGCCGTCATGGGCGAGCGCGCGCCAGGTGCCGCAGCGCCCGGCGCCGCACATCACCTCGTCGGCGATCATCAGCACGCCGTATTTGCTGCAGACCTCGCGCATGCGGCGCGCATAGTTCGGCGGCGCGGGCACGGCGCCGCCCGCGGCACCCACCACCGGCTCGAACACGAAAGCCGCCACCCGCTCGGGGCCGACGCGCAGGATCTCGCGCTCCAGCTCCTCGGCGCAGAAATCGGCGATCTGCTCCGGCTTCACGCCGGCCGGCGGGCGATAGGCGTTGGCGGCGGAGACGAAGCTCGATTCCACGAGCGCACCCTCGAAGGGCGCGCGCCGCTCGAGAAAGCCGGAAATGGAAAGGGCGCCCAGCGTATTGCCGTGCCAGGAGCGTTGCCGCGCGATGAAGCGCCGGCGGGACATCTCGCCGCGCGCCGCATGATACTGGAGTGCCAGCTTGAGGCAGGATTCGACCGCCTCCGAGCCGCCGGCCACGAACACCATGCGGCGAAGCGTGCCGCCGCAGCGGGCCGAGACGATTTCCGTGAGCCGTTCCAGCGGGTCGCTCGTGAAGGTGTAGCGATAGCCGTGCGCCACGCGATCGAGCTGCGCCTTGATCGCCTCGTTGACCTCGGCGTTGCCGTGGCCGATGCAGAAGACCGCAGGGCCGCCGGACCCGTCGATATATTGCTTGCCGGTGACGTCATAGACGTAGGAGCCCTTGCCCCAGGCGATCTTGGGCAGCGACTTCGATTCGCTGAAATGCGCGGCGGCCGAGGCGCTGTTCGCGGTCATGCGGGTTTCGTTCCTGTCGTGGGCGCGAGAGGTGCCAGAACGCCGCGCAAGGCTCCCCTTGCCCGGCGCCGCAACGATGGCCGGCGGAAACCGCGCAAGTCAAGCATCGCGCCGCCCGAAACCCGGCGTTTCGCGGGGATATTTGCCGTCGCGCGTCGGGCACCCCTATGGTAAGTGCATGACCTGTTGAGGCAGGGGCCCCGCCCGCACCGGAATCATGCCGACATTCCTCGATTTCGAGAAACCGCTCGCCGAGCTCGAAGGCAAGATCGAAGAGCTCCGCCATCTCGAGAACAGCGGCGACATCAACATCGCCGAGGAAGTCGCGCGCCTCCAGGCCAAGGTCGACAAGCTGCTGCGGCAGACCTACGCGAAGCTCAGCCCCTGGCAGAAGACGCTGGTCGCGCGGCATCCGGAGCGGCCGCATTTCCTGGATTACGCCCGGCGCCTCATCGAGGATTTCACGCCGCTCGCCGGCGATCGCAGCTTCGCGGACGACCATGCCATCATCGGCGGGCTCGGCCGCTTCCGCGGACGGTCGGTCATGGTGATCGGCCATGAAAAGGGCTCCGACACGGCCGCCCGGGTACAGCATAATTTCGGCATGGCGCGGCCGGAGGGCTATCGCAAGGCGCAGCGCCTGATGGACATGGCGGACCGGTTCCGCCTGCCGGTGCTGGCGCTGGTCGATACGCCGGGCGCCTATCCGGGCGTCGATGCGGAAGCGCGCGGCCAGGCCGAGGCCATCGCGCGGTCGATCGAGACCTGCCTCAGGATCCGCGTGCCTTTCGTCGCCGCCATCATCGGCGAAGGCGGCTCGGGCGGCGCCATCGCGCTCGCCGCCGGCAACCGCGTCCTCATGCTGGAGCATGCGGTCTATTCGGTGATCTCGCCGGAAGGCTGCGCCTCGATCCTCTGGCGCAGCGCGGAGCAGGCGAAGGAAGCGGCCGAGGCGCTGAAGCTCACCGCCGAAGATCTGCTCAAGCTCGGCGTGATCGACGAGATCGTGCCGGAGCCGCTCGGCGGCGCCCATCGCGGTGCGGCCGAGACCATCCAGGCGCTCGGCGACGCGATCGAGCGCCAGCTCGGCCAGCTCGGCCAGGAAAGCGGCGATTCGCTGCGCCGCCTCAGGCGCGAGAAGTTCCTCGAAATGGGGAAGCGCAGCCTGGGCTGACGACCATCGCGGTCGCGGGAGGAAGAAGCTCATGTCGACAACGTCCGCGCGGCATCCGCCCGCCCCGGCAATGCCGGAAACGCCGGACGTCGACAGCGACCCCGTCGAGCAGCGGCCCGCGCGCGCCGAACGGCGCCCTGGCTGCGCGCAAACAGCGCCGGCATGACGGCAGGATTTCCATTGCAGGCGTTCGAACGGGGCGCCTTGGCTTGCCCGTTCAGTCACGGTTGATGCGAGGGGGAAACCACATGC
>CAZMUZ010000167.1:0-6364 GCA_964569315.1 uncultured Rhodospirillaceae bacterium
CGGCGCGAGGGCTGCACGTAGGCGGCGTTCCAGCCCTGCGGGCCCAGCGCGCGGAGCGTGGTCGCGGGATGAAAGGTGCCGGCGCCCACTTCCATGTCGTAGGGCTGCAGGATCACGCAACCCTTCGCCGCCCAATAGTCCTGCAGCTTGAGAATGAGCCGCTGGAAACAGGTCTCCGGGTTGAAACGAGCCCCCGCTGTCACGATCGCCCTGGCTTTCGGATTGGTCTTGCTGCAGCGCAAAAACTACCGGGGCGCTCCCGGGGGGTCAAGCCGAGGGGAACGCCGCAGCGCGCGCGGAAAAGCGGCTCAGGCCCGGGTCTGGAGCTTGTCGCAGCAGGAGGCGCCGACCGGAACATAGGCGCCGCAGCTCCCGCATTTGCGGGTTTCCTCGATCGGCGTCGCGGTCTGCCGGCGCGCCGTCGCGCTCGCGCGGCGATGCGCCGATTCCGCCGTCGCGCGGACGCGGTTGATGCGGGACAACCATTTGAAGGCCTGCCAGATCGCGAACAGCACCGCGATCAGCAGAACGATCTTCTGCAAGCTTGGCATGGTGAACATGACCGACATTTAGCGACCCCTGCCCCCGAGGGTCAAGAAAACAGCGCCGCCGCCCGGTGCCGCAGAGGGGAAACGTCTGGAAACAAAGGAGAATGGGCCGGTCCTCCGCCGCGCCTGGCGCGGCCGATCCGATCCTCCGGGAGGTGCCGGGGGCTCGCGGCGAACCTTCCCGCGCCGGCTTGCCGCGGTCGCGTCGCGGGAGAAGAATCCTCGCATGGTCGAACCCTTTGCGCGCGCCGGCGGGGGTGTGGCGCTCATCGTCGAGCGCCACGGGCTCGGCGACGCCTTCATCGGGCTGCATTTCCTTCGGGCGCTGCAGCGCGCTTACCCGGAAGAAGAAGTGAGCGTGATCGCCTCCGAAGGCCTCAGCCCCTATCGCCGCGGTATGGCGCGAATAGCGATGCCGCTCGTCGACCACGTGATCGAGAACGCACGAATCAAGACGCCGCTGCGTCAGGCGATCCGGAACATGCGCGCCATGCCGCGCGTGGCGGTCGTGTTCGATCACCGCTCGAACTATCGAGCCGTCCTGCTCGCACGCCTGTTCTACCCTTGCGACCTCTATCTCTGCGCCCTGCCCTGGTACTGGCTCTCGGCGCGACGACCGCGAAGGCGCCGGCCGCATCACCGCCTCGACCGGCTGATGGCGCTGCTCGAAGCCCTCGCCGGCGCCCCGGCCGACGGCCAGGGCGAGATCGCGCTGGCACCGGAAGCGACGGCCGCGGCGGCGAAGCTCCTGCCGGCCGGGCCGCGCTATGTCGGATTCGCGCCCGGCGCCACCATGACGCATCAACAGCGCCGCTGGCCGCTCGACCGGTTCGTGGCGCTCGCCGACGCCGCCGCTTCGGAAGGCGCTTCGCCGGTCTTTCTGCTGGGCCCGGCGGAACGCGATCTGCTGGTGCCGCTGCGCGCCAGGGCGCCCCTGGCGCTGATGCCCGGATGCGACGTCGTCGCTGGCCGCACGCTCGAGGATGTCGAGCTCACCATCGCGCTCGGCCGCCGGTTGGCGGGCGCCGTCAGCAACGATTGCGGCCTGGCGCATCTGCTGGCCGCCGCCGACCGGCCGCTTCTGGTGCTGTTCGGGCCTTCGGACGCGGGGCGCTGGCGCCCGGTGGGGCCGCATGTCGAGACCCTCACCGCGCGGCAGTTCGGCGGCCACCGGATGGAATCGATCCCGGTCGAGGCTGTGCGCGATGCCTTCGGCCGGATGCTCGCAAGTGCGACGGCGCCGGCAGAAGAGCGCATCGCCTAAAGGATGAGGCCCGCCCCTTCCCGGAGAATGGCCTCGGCCGCCTGGGTGTAGCGGCCGTCCGGCTCGTGCAGCACGAGGCCCGGCGCGAGGCGTGCCGGACTCTGGAGGCCCTTGCGGCCGCGCACGAGCACGCGTTGCGCCGGCCGGCTGCCGCCCGGCCAGAGGGGGAACACGACGATCTCCCCGAAGCGGCCATGCAGGGCGGCCAGCAGCGCGTCCAGCCGGTCCGCGCGATGAACGAGGGTGAAGCTCCCCTTCGGCCGCAACATCGCGAGCGCGACCCGCACCCAATCCTCGAGCGCCGCCTCGCCTTCGACCGTCGCCGCCGCCTTGCCGCCATGGGGCGACGGGCTCGCGGCCGCCGGCGGGAGGTAAGGCGGGTTCGCCATCACATGCTGAAAGGATCCGGGTGCCAGACGCGGCGGCAATCGCAGCAGGTCGCCGACCATGATCTCGACGCGGCCGAGCAGGCCGTTCAGCCCGACATTCTGCTGCGCGAGCCGCGCAAACTCGCGCTCGCGCTCGATCCCCATCACGCGGCAGCCGGGCTCCCGCCAGGCGAGGCAGAGCGAGGCGGCGCCGACGCCGCAGCCGAGCTCGAGCACGAGATCGCCGGGCCCGGCCGCCACGGCCGCCGCGAGGAACAGCGTGTCGATCGCGACGCGATAGCCGGTCTCCGGCTGCAGCAGCCTGACGCGGCCGCCGAGCAGCCGGTCCTCGCCGGGCAGCGGTTCGAGCTCAGCCATCCTCTTCTTCCCGCCTTGCCGCGTCGTCGCCGGCCGCCGCATCGCGGCGCGCCTCCACCATCAGCCGCTCCGCCCGCTCGTGATCCTCGTCCGGCACCATGACGCGGCGCTCGATCGCGATCACGCTGCCGCTGAAATTGCTCATATGGCCGTCCAGCACCAGCGCCTCGATGCCGGCGTCGCCGAGAAAGGCGGTGAGCCAGCTTATCCAGACCAGGTCGTTGCTGCGCGTGAGTTCCCGCATGCGGGCGATCCTGCCATAAACCGCGCCGGGGCGCCCGCTTTCACGGGGGGAATGGGGCTTCTGCGGACCGGAGCTGCGGCGCCCCGCAGGCTTGACCGAGCAGGTCGGGGCCTTATGCTCGGCAGCATTGGGGCGGCGGCCGCGGGGAAGCGGGGCCGGCGCCGTCGGGAAGGAAGACCAGTGGCCGTCATCGTCAATCTCGAGGAGGAGCGCGAGCGCTCGCGAAAATCGGCGCTCGAAGCCCTGCAGCGGCTGGTCGGCGACGACCTGAAGGCCGTCAACACCCTCATCGTGCAGCATATGCAGAGCCCGGTGGCGCTGATCCCGCAGCTCGCCGGACACATCGTCGCGGCCGGGGGGAAGCGGCTGCGGCCGATGCTGACGCTCGCGGCGGCCAGGCTCTGCGGCTATCGCGGAGCGCGGCATACCGCGCTCGCCGCGGCGGTCGAGTTCATCCATACCGCGACCCTGCTGCATGACGACGTGGTCGACGAGAGCGCGCTCAGGCGCGGGCTTGCGACCGCCAATGCCGTCTGGGGCAACAAGCCGAGCGTGCTGGTCGGCGACTTCCTCTTCAGCCGCGCCTTCCAGCTCATGGTGGCCGACGGGTCGCTCAAGGTGCTGGAGATCCTGTCCGGCGCCTCCGCCGTGATCGCCGAGGGCGAGGTGCTGCAGCTCGTGACGAGCAACGACACCGCCACCAGCGAGCAGGCCTATCTCGAGGTGATCCGCTGCAAGACGGCGGCGCTGTTCGCGGCCGCCTGCCGGGTCGGCGCGGTGGTGGCCGACCGCCCGAAGATCGAGGAGGAGGCGCTGGAGAGCTACGGCCTCAACCTCGGCATCGCGTTCCAGCTCATCGACGACATGCTCGACTACTCGGCCAAGCAGGCCGAGCTCGGCAAGACGGTGGGCGACGATTTCCGGGATGGGAAAATAACCCTTCCGGTGGTGCTCGCCTTCCGGCGGGGGGATATGGGCGAGCGGGACTTCTGGCGCCGCACCCTCGAGGAGCAGACCCAGAAAGACGGCGATCTCGAGCATGCGATCGAGCTGATGGAGCGCCACGGCGCCCTCAAGGACACCATCGCCCGCGCCAGCCATTACGGCAGCATCGCGCGCGACGCGCTCGGCATTTTCGCCGACGGGCCGGAGAAGCGGACGCTTCTTGAAGTGATTGATTTCTGTATCGAAAGGGCGTTCTGAGCCGGCCCGTTTCGGCCTTGCGACGGACCCCGGATGCGGCTATAAGCGCGCGCCTGTCGGAGTGTAGCTCAGCCTGGTAGAGCACTGTGTTCGGGACGCAGGGGCCGGTGGTTCGAATCCACTCACTCCGACCATTTTGATGCAAATCCGATTCGCAACTCGGGGAACCGGACGGCCGGTTTCGAATTTAACTGCTACTGGCGCGGAATTTCCGGTAAGATGGCCGGTATCCTACGCTTGCCTCTTGACCGGCGCGCCCAGGGCTACCG
Source organism: uncultured Rhodospirillaceae bacterium (assembly GCA_964569315.1). Classification (GTDB taxonomy): domain Bacteria; phylum Pseudomonadota; class Alphaproteobacteria; order Dongiales; family Dongiaceae; genus CADEFF01. The sequence continues at coordinate 4,275 of CAZMUZ010000167.1, forward strand.
AGAATGTGCGCACGGATCTGGAGTGCCGGTATTGGTTCCGGGGGAACCCAAAACGAGAAGGTGGTGCGATGAAGAGCTTCCTTATGCTTGCCGCTGTTCTGGCGGTGACGTTGACCCTGTCGGCCTGCGGGAAGTACGAGGCCTGGACGTGGTCGGACAATAACTGCAGCGGCAATGGCGGGATTTACAACGCATCGTTCTGCGACGGTTACGTCGCAGGCAAGTAAGCCGGTTGCGCTGCGCGCCCTTCAGGGGCGCCCATAAGAATCAGAACCGCCGCTCTCCAGACCGGAGAGCGGCGGTTTCTGTTTCGGGCTTCGGCGCGGCGCCGGAGAGGCCGGTACCGGAGCGGCCGGTTCGCGATATTCCCGCCCCTGGGCGGGGCGCTCAGGCGGCAGCGTACTGGGTCAGCTTGTTCAGCAGATAATCCAGATTGTCCTGCCCGATATCCTCGTACTGGGTGAGGATGCGCTCGATCATGCGCGAGGCGTAACGCTTGCGATCCTCGTCGCGCGCATCGGTTTCGTTCTCATGCACCACGTCGACCGCCACGCGGAAGGCCGGATAGAGACGCTCGGGCATGCCGGTGCGCAGATAGAGCGACTTGAGGCCGAGCGAGCCCTGATCGTGAATCAGCAGGCGCGCATTGATGATCGGGGTGCGCGACATGACCGCCATGGCCGCCTCGAAGAACGCCATATCCCCCATGCAGAGCGCGCGGAGAATGAGGGTCGGGGTCATGCGGTTGTTGGCCTTGAGCTGGCGCGCGAGCTGCAGCGCGTCCATCGATTCGGACCCGTGCAGCAGCCCGACGGTGGCCTTTTCCCGGCTCTCCATCACGAGGTCGGACGCGACGTCGGCCTGGATCTCGTGATGCGACACGAGATAATCCTGCAGCTTCTGCGATACCTGGGCGACCAGCCGCTCGGCCACCGTCACCGGCAGCCTGGCGCGGCGGGCCAGCGAATCCTGCACCATGCCTTCGAGGCCGTAGCCGTCCATCACCCGCTCGAGATGACGATCGCTGAGCTCGGCGCCCTCGTTGCGCACGAGCGTCGCCACGACCCGCGGATTGTTCGTGTCGATGAGCGCGTCGGCGACCGCCGCGGATACCGAGGCGCGACGGGCGATCGCCGTCTGCCCCTTCCCGCTCGCGCTCTTCACGAGGCTGACGAGGTCGACGTCGGTGAGGATCTCGGAGAATTCGAGGATCGGCAGCGAAACGGATTCGACGTCCCGCGCCAGCGCCAGCGCCACGTCGTGCGGCAGGGCGGTGCTCGATTTGAGGTTCTCGGCGAGCGCCTCGCGCACCCGGACCGCGGCGTCCTTCGCCATGATGCGGATGATGTCGATGGCGAGCTTGCGCTCGGACTCCGTAAGGCCGGGCGCATCGAGCTGAACGGCGAGCTTGGTCGCGGTGCTGGCGCGCGCCGTTTCGGACGGGTCGGTCAGGAGTCGCGCAACGTCCGCCTGCGTGAGTATCACGGGAGATCACCTTTGCCGGATGCCAGGGCGGCCGACGCGAAAGCGGGCGCAGCGGCCGGAACGATTGCCGCCATTCTGCGGGTTCCGTGGTTACCGGGCGGTTAATCCGCGCCGGGCGCTGCGGCCGCCGGGCGCGGGGACCGGCGTTTCCGGATAACGCGGGACAAAAGGTCCCGCCCCGCCCTGCCCCGGAGGCGGGGCTTCGGCCGGAAGCAAGCCCGAGGGCAGTGCCGAGGGTGCGCCGATCCGGTCCGGGATCTCGCGGATATCGGCCCCGGTCGAGACGATGCGCCGCGCGCCAAAGAAAGCGGGCTCACTCGTCCTTGACGTTGAGCGTGAAGACCACGATGCGCTTCAGCACGTCGCCGAGCGCGGTGTCGAAGGCATCGATCACGTCGGTGAACTTGCTGCCGGCGGCGGTGACCCTCGAATCGGCCACGGACGTCGCGATGATCCTGCGCTCCGGCATCTTCACGACCTTGGCGATCATCCGCACCCAGACATCGGGCACCGGGTTCGCGCCGTCGTAATAGGCCTGGAATTCGCGAAGGTCGGTTTTCACCAGAAAGTCGGGCTTGAGGCCGATCGCCTCGCGGCCGACCGCG
>CAZMUZ010000168.1:0-6213 GCA_964569315.1 uncultured Rhodospirillaceae bacterium
GGGCGCCTTGGCTTGCCCGTTCAGTCACGGTTGATGCGAGGGGGAAACCACATGCGAGACTCGATCCATCATCATCGGACCGATTGCCTCGGATGCCATGCGGGGCTCGGGCGGCGGCGTTTCATGAGTTTGGCCGGCGGAACCGGGCTCGCCCTGCTGCTCGGCGGCTTCCCGCGCATCGTGCAGGCGGGCACGGCGAAGGCGCTCATGCTGAGCTGCATGGATTACCGGCTGATCGACGACACCGTGCGCTTCATGGATTCGCAAGGGCTGCAGAACGATTACGACCATGTCGTGCTGGCGGGCGCGTCGCTGGGCGTGATGAGCGACAAGTTCGCCGGCTGGGGCGACACCTTCTGGCAGCATCTGGAGATCGCGATCCAGCTCCATCACATCGAGGAAGTGATCGCCATCGATCATCGCGATTGCGGCGCCTACAAGCTCGTGCTCGGCGCCGACGCGGTCGCTTCGCCGGAAAAGGAAACCTCGGCCCATGCCGATATCCTTGCCGACTTCAGCCGCGCGGTGAAAGCCCGGCACGACAAGCTCGGCGTGCAGGCCTATCTCATGGCGCTCGACGGGTCGGTGGAAAACATCGCCATTTGAGATGGCGATCGAGGCCGTCCGGCAGTTCCTGCCGGACGCGACTGCGGCCTCGCTCAGCGGAACTCGATCCGCTTCTTCACACCGTTGGTGAAGTCGAACACCAGCGTCTTGACGCCGCAGAAGCTCGCCCTGGTCTTGAAGGTCTGTCTGTTCATGCGCATCAGCTCGCTCGAATAGAAATCGACCTGCGAGGCATGCGCCATGAACAGCTTGCTGGCGCCGGTGATGAGCGGTCCATGGGCGGCGGAGATCGCCAGCGGCACGATGTCCCGGTTGTCGGGGTGGCGAAGGAAATCGATCGCCGCCTCGCTCACGCCGGGCGACCAGGCGCTGAACAGATCGTCGAGCGCGATGATGCCGACCTGCGAGATGCAGGCTCGCGCAAGATTGAGGTCGTGGAGCACGGCCGCATATTCGTGCGATCCGTCGACGCTGAAGAGGCGAACGTCGGACCCGAATATTCCCGGCGCGGCCGACACCGCGATCGTCTCCGATGCGCAACGCCGGATATCGACACGATCCATCGGAACCGAGAATCGCTCCAGATTCGAGCGAAACTCCTGCTCGAAATCCGGGACGCGCTTCATCTCGAAGAGGTCGACCGCGACCGCTCGTTCCTCATCCGTCAATGACAGCGCGAGCGCGATGAAGAGCTTGCCGTGATAGACCCCGATCTCGGCAACGTCGCCGGCGAGCGCATGAAGCCTTTGCGCTTCGAGCAGCGACCACAGGATCGACAGCGAACCCCGCTGCAACCATCCCTCCACCTGCCGGTGGCCGCGCATGCAATATTCCGTGAGCGGTTGCATGTCTGCGGGAGCCAAGTTTCGCCGTGCGGGACCCGGCAACCAGACCATGGTTCCTGCCCGGCGGCAAGCCGGCCACCCGCCCCGATGGCGTGACCCTGGTTCTACCCCGCGCGGCGATCCTCGAAGGGAGCAATCCGACGCGGCTGTTTCGGGCGGATTCGTCGGCGGAAACGGCCGAGGTCGGGCGGCGGCCCGGTCCGTGCGATGCGCGTCAGGGACGGTCTCTGCGCGGCCTCGCGCTCAGACCTTGCCGTGGCACTGTTTGAATTTCTTCCCGGAACCGCAGGGACAGGGGGCGTTGCGCGAAACCTTGCCCCAATCGGTCTGCGGACGGCGCGGCTCCGGGGCGGGGGAGGCGGCGACGGCGGCCGCCCCGGCCATGACGGGTTGACGGGCGACGGCGACCGCGGGCGCGTCGGGCGCGGCCAGCGCCGGATCGGTACGGGTCTCCTGCATGCGGCGCGGCGGCTGCCGCTGCGCCTGCTGCGCAGCCAGCTCCTCCGGGGTGCTCACGCGGATCTCGATATGGTTCAGCACGCCGGTGACGGTCTCGCGCACCCGCGCCAGCATCGCCTCGAACATGTCGAAGGCCTCGCGGCGATATTCCGAGAGCGGATCGCGCTGGCCATAGGCGCGGAAATGGATGCCGTGGCGCAGGTGGTCCAGCGCCAGCAGGTGATCCTTCCAGATCTGGTCGAGGAATTGCAGCAGCAGGCTCTTTTCCGCATGCCGCATGATCGGCGCGGAGAAGCGCTGCTCGCGTTCGGCATAGCGCTTGTCGGCCGCCTCGCCGATGCGCTGGGCCAGCATTTCCTCGTCGATGCCCTCTTCCTTCGCCCAGTCGGCGAGCGGCAGGTCGAGCGCGAAGAGGCGCATGCACTCCTCGTGCATCTGCTTCACGTTCCACTGCTCCGGATAGGAGCCCTTGGGCGCGGTGCGCGCCAGCATCACGGCCAGCACCTCATGGCGCATGTCGGCCACGGTCTGCGACACGTCCGGCGTGCGCATCAGCTCCTTGCGCTGCTCGTAAACGACCTTGCGCTGGTCGTTCATGACGTTGTCGAACTTCAGGATGTTGCGGCGCATCTCGAAGTTGCGCGCCTCGACCTTCTGCTGGGCCTTCTCGAGCGCCTTGTTGACCCAGCTATGGACGATCGCCTCGCCTTCCTGGAGGCCGAGCTTCTGCAGCATCGAGTCCATCCGCTCGGACCCGAAGATGCGCATCAGGTCGTCCTCGAGCGACAGGAAGAAGCGCGAGGCGCCCGGATCGCCCTGCCGGCCGGAGCGGCCGCGGAGCTGATTGTCGATGCGCCGGCTTTCGTGGCGCTCGGTGCCGATCACGAAGAGCCCGCCCGCATCCAGCGCGATCTTCTTGTTGGCCGCGATCTCGGCCCGGATCTGCTCGATCTTGGCGTTGCGCGCCGCCTCGTCCTCGATCTCGGCCGCTTCGTGCCGAACGCGCATGTCGAGATTGCCGCCGAGCTGGATGTCGGTGCCGCGGCCCGCCATGTTGGTCGCGATCGTGACCGCGCCCGGCGCGCCGGCCTCGGCGATGATGTAGGCTTCCTGTTCGTGATAGCGCGCGTTCAGCACCTGGTGCGGGATCTTGCGCTGCTTCAGCATCGCCGACAGCAGCTCCGATTTCTCGATGCTGACGGTGCCGACGAGGATGGGCTGGCGGCGGGTGCGGCATTCCTCGATCAGCTCGATGATCGAGCCGTATTTCTCCTTGGCGGTGCGGAACACCTGGTCGTCGTCGTCGAGACGCACGCAGGGCACGTTGGTCGGCATCTCGACCACGTCGAGGCCGTAGATGTCGGAGAATTCGGGCGCCTCCGTCATCGCCGTGCCGGTCATGCCGGCGAGCTTCGGATAGAGGCGGAAATAGTTCTGGAAGGTGATCGAGGCGAGCGTCTGGTTCTCGTTCTGGATCTGCACCTTCTCCTTGGCTTCGAGCGCCTGGTGCAGCCCCTCGCCGTAGCGCCGGCCTTCCATCATGCGGCCGGTGAACTCGTCGATGATGATGACCTTGTTGTCCTTGACGATGTAGTCGGTGTCGCGCTGGAAGAGCTTATGCGCGCGGAGCGCCTGGTTCACGTGATGCACCAGCCCGACATTCTGCAGGTCGTAGAGGCTGCTGGCCTTCAGCATACCGGCCTCCGTCAGCAGCGCTTCGATATGGTCGGCGCCGGCTTCGGTGAGGGTGACCTGGCGCTGCTTCTCGTCCTTCTCGTAATCGGCCTCCACGAGCCGCGGGATCAGCGCATCGACCTTGATATAGAGGTCCGAGTTGTCCTCGGTCGGGCCGGAGATGATGAGCGGCGTCCGCGCCTCGTCGATCAGGATGCTGTCGACCTCGTCGACGATGGCGAAGTTGAAGTCGCGCTGCGCCATGTCCTCGAGCCGGAACTTCATGTTGTCCCGGAGATAGTCGAAGCCGAACTCGTTGTTGGTGCCGTAGGTGACGTCGCAGGCATATTGCCCGCGCCGTTCGTGGTCCTGCAGCCCGTGCACGATGCAGCCGACCGACAAGCCGAGGAACCGGTAGATCTGGCCCATCCATTCGGCGTCGCGCTTGGCGAGGTAGTCGTTCACCGTCACCACATGCGCGCCCTTGCCGGAGAGGGCGTTGAGATAGACGGCGAGGGTCGCGACGAGCGTCTTGCCTTCGCCGGTCTTCATCTCGGCGATCATGCCGCGATGCAGGACCATGCCGCCCATGAGCTGGACGTCGAAATGGCGCTGGCCGAGCGTGCGCACCGCGGCCTCGCGCACCGTCGCGAAGGCGTCCGGCAGCAGGTCGTCCAGGGTTTCGCCCTTGGCGAGACGCTCCTTGAGCCAGCCGGTGCGGGCGCGAAGCGCCGCGTCGTCGAGCTTCTTGATCTCGGGTTCCAGCGCGTTGATCGCGCGGACGGTCTTTTCCAGCGTCTTGACGTAGCGGTCGTTGGCGGAGCCGAACAGACGCTTGGCGATTACGGAAAGCATCGATACCTCGGGGACAATCGAGGGGACGGCCGGCATGTCCGGAACGGGCAGGCCGCGCTGCCCCTGCCGGCGGGCCGCTAGACAGATAGGCCCGCCTCCTGGGCCTGTCAACGAGGCCCGGGCGCGCAACCCGCCATTCCGCCGGGGCGCCGCGGTGCAGGATTCCGGCGATTTTCGAGCCTCGCCGCTTCGCGCGAAACCTTGCCGCCCGATGCCCGACCTGATGCCCGAATCGTCATGCGAATCGCGACCGATTGGCCTTGCGCAGAGGGGGGTGCTGTGCATGATGGCCCCGCGCCGATCGGCAGCTTCAGCGCTGGACGGCCCGCATCATTCGCTCAAGGGAGCTCTCTCATGCGCTTGGCAATCGTCGCCGGTCTCGCGGCTGCGGTGTTCCTGTTCGTCCCCGCCATGGCGGAGGAAGACCCGGTGGCCGCGGTGGTCAATGGCAAGGAGATCCATCGTTCGGCGGTGATGGCGACCGCCGAAGGGCTCCCCGACGCTTACCGGCAGAACCTCGACAAGATCTATCCGGCGCTGCTCGAGCGCATGGTGAGCCTCGAGCTGCTCGCCGAGGCGGGCCGCAAGGAAAACCTGATCGAGGACGCCGAGGTCAAGGCGCTCATCAAGGCCTATGAGGAAGAAGCGATCCGGCGCGTCTATATGGAACGGCTCATCGCGACGGCCGTAACGGACGCGGCCATGAAGACCGAATTCGACAGCTACATCGCCGCCAACCCGCCGCAGCCGGAGGTGCGCGCCCGCCATATCCTGGTTGCGACCAAGGAAGAGGCAGACGCGGTCATCAAGGAGCTCGAGGGCGGCGCCAAGTTCGAGGACCTCGCCAAGGCGAAATCGACCGACCCGGCGGCGCAGAACGGCGGCGATCTCGGCTACTTCACCGCGGCCGAGATGGTGAAGCCCTTCGCCGACGCGGCCTTCGCGCTCGAGAAGGGAACCTATTCCAAGACGCCGGTGCAGACCGAGTTCGGCTGGCATGTGATCTATGTCGAGGACAAGCGGCAGCGGGCCGCCCCCACCTTCGACGAGCTCAAGGCCGAGATCCAGAATCAGCTTTCGCAGGAAGCGATCGATGCGAAGATCGTCGAGCTGCGCAAGACGGCCGATGTGAAGATGTTCAATCAGGACGGCACGCCGATGACGGCGCCCGTCGTGACGCCCTAGCCGGCCGACGGACCAGGGGACGACCCAGGGGGAGTTTCGTCATGCCACCGCGCTCGCCGCTCGCGCCCGCCGAGACGCCGGCCCTGCCGGCGATCGCGGGCGTTCGCCTCGCCGCCGCCGCCTGCGAGATCCGCTATCGTGGCCGCAACGACGCGGCGCTTCTCGTCTTCGACCCGGGCAGCACGATCGCGGGCGTCCTGACCCGCTCCTTGACCGCCTCGGCCCCGGTCGAGCTTTGCCGCCGCAACCTGAAGGCGGGGACGGCGCGCGGCATCCTCGTCAATGCCGGCAACGCCAATGCCTTCACCGGGAAGCTCGGCGAGGCCGCGGTAAAGCGGTCGGCCGCCGCGGCGGCCGCCGCGCTCGGCTGCAGGACGGGCGAGATCTTCCTCGCCTCGACCGGCGTGATCGGCGAGCCGCTGCCGGTCGAGAAACTGACCGACGGCCTGCCGCGCTTGGTCGCCGGCCTCGCCGCGGACGGATGGCGCCAGGCGGCCGAAGCCATCATGACGACCGACACCTTTCCGAAGGTCGCCACACGGCGGACCGAGATCGGCGGCGTGCCCGTCGCCATCAACGGCATCGCCAAGGGCTCGGGCATGATCGCGCCCGACATGGCGACCATGCT
>CAZMUZ010000169.1:0-6181 GCA_964569315.1 uncultured Rhodospirillaceae bacterium
CCGACCACCACCGCTTCCTGGCCGATATAGAGATGGCAGAAGCCGCCGATGAGGCCCATGCCGTAGAGCTGGCCGGCCTTCTCCTCGAAGCGCCGGATCAGCAGCATGTCGCGGTAATATTTCAGGAGATCGGCGGAATCCGCCTCGTTCGGCTTGGGCTTCCGCGCCGTCGTCGCTGCCATGAACGCCTCCCTGGAGATGGCGGCCACGACCGTTCGACGATCGCGGCCGGGGAGACGCCGGCGCGCCCCCTTTTCCCGTTAATTAGACCTTCGGGGAAAGGATGGCAAGGATCGGTAAATTTTTGACACGAAACAGAAATCTAGAGATTAACTCGATTTCAGTTAACACCATTTATGCCGTGCTCGTCGGCGGTCGTCGGCGGGAGCCGATCCTGCATGATCACGACCTCGTTCTCCGAAGCGTGGTTCAGCATCAGCCGCACCTGTTCTTCGAGCAGATCCGGATCGAGCGTCTTCGGGCTGAGCCGCGCGACGCGATTGGCGAGCATCGACCGCTCGTCCTCGATCGCGGCGAGCCGCGTATCGGCAATGCGCAGATCCTGCTTCAGCATCAGCCACGCCACCACGCCGCGATCGCCCTGGATGGTGTGGAAGAGGAAATAGGCCAGCACCGAAACGCAGAGCAGCGGCAGGGCAAGCTGCCGCGCGCGTTTTGCGATTTCGAGTCGAATGACCATGGACGCGACCGAATCACACCCGATTCGCGCCGGTCAAGCGGAAACGACTCGTTGCGGACGAAACGAGTCGTGCTGTTGCCGAATTGACTCACCAGAACGATTCGTGCGGCATGAGAATGGGTCGCGGCGGCAGCCTGCGGTGGGGGCCCGAGCTTGGACGCGCTGAACCATCTCATCCTGATCGGAGCGGGGCTGATCTTCCTCAGCATCCTCGCCGGCACCTATTCCTCCCGCCTCGGCGCCCCCCTCCTCCTCGTCTTCCTGCTGCTCGGCATGCTTGCCGGCGAGGACGGGCCCGGCGGCATCGAGTTCGAGAATTTCGAGACCGTGTTCCTGGTCGGCTCGGTCGGCCTCGCGCTGATCCTCTTCGACGGCGGCCTGCATACCACGCGCGCGGTGTTCCGCCTCGCGCTCTGGCCGGCCGTATCGCTCGCGTCCGTGGGCGTGGTGCTTACCGCGCTCATCGTCGGGGTGCTCGGGATGCTGCTGCTCGGGCTGCAGCCTCTGGAAGCGATGCTGCTCGGCGCGATCCTGAGCTCGACGGACGCCGCGGTCGTCTTCCTGCTGCTGCAGCGGAGCGACCGCGACATCAATCGCCGCGTTCGCGCCACGCTCGAGGCGGAATCCGGCATGAACGATCCGATGGCGGTGTTCCTCACCATCATCATGGTCGAGCTGCTGCTGGATCCGGGCGCGAGCGAGCCCTGGCGCCTCGGGCTCGATCTCGCCCTGCAGTTCGGCGGCGGCGCCGCGATCGGCATCGGCGGCGGGATCGCGCTCCGATGGATCATCAACAAGATCGAAATCGCGGTGGGCCTCTACCCGATACTGGCGGCGGCCGGCGCGGTCGCCATCTTCGCCTTTGCCAATGTGGTGGGCGCGAACGGGTTTCTCGCGGTCTATCTCGCCGGCATCGTCATGGCGAGCCGTCCCTACCGCGCGCGGCAGGTCATCAGCCGGTTTCACGACGGTTTCATCTGGCTCGTGCAGATCGCCATGTTCCTGCTGCTGGGGCTGCTGGTGACGCCCACGGCGCTGATGGAGTTCCTGCTCCCCGCCCTCGTCGTCGCCGTCCTGCTTCTGCTGATCGCCCGCCCCCTGGCGGTGCTGGCATCGCTCCTGCCGTTCCGGATCGAATGGCGCGCGAAGCTCTTCATCTCCTGGGTGGGCCTGCGCGGCGTGGTGCCGATCTTCCTCGCTTCCATCCCGGTCGTGGCCGGGCTGCCGATCGGCGTGACGTTCTTCAATATCGCCTTCGTGGTGGTGATCATGTCGCTGCTGGTGCAGGGCTGGACCGCGCTCGGCATGGCGCGGATGCTCGGGCTCGAAGTGCCGAGCGAGCCGGAAAGCCAGGAAGGCGCGTTGCTGTTCGAGCTGCCGACCTCGACCGACCGCGAGATCGCCGGCTATCGCGTGCGGCCGGGAAGCCCGGCGCTCGATCAGGATTTCGCGACCCTGCCGCTGCCCAAGCGCACCCGCGTCGTCGGCGTGATCCGCGAGGGCGCCGTGGCCGAGCTGGCGCAGCTCGCGCGCCTGCAATCGGGCGACTATGTGATCCTGCTGGTGCCGCCCGAACATGAGCTCTCCCTCGACCGCCTCTTCGTGCCGATGGCGCCGCGCCACGCCAAGGTGCTCGACGAGCTCGGCGAGTTCGGCTTCGCCGCGGAGACGCCGGCAAGCGCGCTTGCGAGCCAGTATGGCCTCGCCATCGAGCTGGACCATCCGCTGGAGACCCTCGGCGACTATGTCGCCCGGCTTCTCGCGACGGATCCCGTGGTTGGCGACCGGGTCAAGACCGGCGACGCCGAGCTGGTGGTGCGGACGATGGAGGAGGACCGCATCGCCGAGGTCGGCCTCGAGCTCCTGACCGAGGAGGAGCGGCTTCCGATCGTGCGCCGGCTCCGGCGTGCCCACGCCTGGTGGATGCGTCGGGGTTTCGCCGAACGACTGCCCCGCCTCCGGCGGCGCTGATCGCGACGACGGGCACATCGGCCCGGCTTGTGGCGCCATGGCCCCGGCGCTATGGTCCGCCGCCTTTCGACCCCGCTCGACCGGAGCGTCCGCCATGAGCCGGAACGACAGCAGCTTCGACGTCAATCTCCGCCGCTGGGACGAGGCGGCGCCGATTCATGCCGCCTCGGAGTTCTACGGGGTCGCCGAGTTCAAGGCCGGGAAGGACAAGCTCGGCGCCATCGAGTCCGAGGAGATCGGCGACATCGCCGGCAAGCGGCTCGTCCACCTGCAATGTCATTTCGGCCTCGACACGCTGTCGCTCGCACGTCGGGGCGCGCTCGTGACGGGCTACGATTTCTCGCCCAGGGCGATCGCGATCGCCCGCGGGCTCGCGGCCGAAACCGGCATCGCCGCGAGCTTCGTCGAAGGCAATGTCTATGACGCGCCCGCGAAGCTGCCGCGCGCCGGCTTCGACATCGCCTATGTGACCGTGGGCGCCATCAACTGGCTGCCCGATATCCGCGGCTGGGCGAAGGTGGTCGAGACGCTGCTGGCGCCTGGCGGGTTCCTCTATCTGCTGGAGGGCCACCCTGCCGCGAACATGCTGGAGCAAAAGCGCCTCGAGGATCCCGTCACGCCGACCTACAACTACTTCCAGGGCGCCGAACCGCTCGTGTTCGAAGGGGCCGAGACCTACACCGAGGACGGCAAGACGCTCGCCAACACGGTGACGCACGAGTGGATCCATTCGCTCTCGAGCGTGATCGGCGGATTGCTCGAGGCCGGGCTGCGGCTCGAATGGTTCCATGAGCATGCGCGCCTGCCCTGGCGCCTCTTTCCCTCGATGGTTCGGGCCGAGGACGGCATGTACGACATGCCGCCCGGCGCCTCCAACCTGCCGCTGCTCTTCTCCCTGAAGGCGCGAAAGCCCGCCTGAAGGCCGTCAGCGCAGCGCGAAGGCGGTGAGCCCCTTGGCCACCATGAAGGGGCGCGCCTCGCCTTCCGCCGTCAACGGGCCCGCGCGAAGGCGGCCCAGCCCGGATAGCGCGCGCTGACGCCGAGCCCCTCCTCGATGCGCAGGAGCTGGTTGTATTTCGCGAGCCGGTCGGAGCGGCTGAGCGAGCCCGTCTTGATCTGCCCGCAATTCGTGGCGACGGCGAGATCGGCGATGGTGGAATCCTCGGTTTCGCCGGAACGGTGCGACATCACCGCGCGATAGCCCGCCTTGTGCGCGATCTCCACGGTCTGCAGCGTCTCGCTCAGCGTGCCGATCTGGTTCACCTTCACCAGCACGGCATTCGCGACGTGCTTTCGGATGCCTTCCTCGAGGCGCGCGGGGTTGGTGACGAAGAGGTCGTCGCCGACGAGCTGGATCTTGCCGCCGAGGCTTTGCGTGAGGGCCTGCCAGCCCTCCCAGTCGTCCTCGGCCATGCCGTCCTCGATGGAGAGGATCGGATAGCGGGCGACGAGAGCCTCGTAGAACTTCACCATGCCCGCGGCGTCGAGCGTCTTGCCCTCGCCCGTCATGGCGTATTTGCCGCCCTTGTGGAATTCGCTCGCCGCCGCATCGAGCCCGAGCGCGATCTGCTCGCCGGGCTTGTAGCCGGCCCGCTCGACCGCCTTGGTGATGGCCGCGAGCGCTGCATCGGCGCTCTTCAGGTTCGGCGCGAAGCCGCCTTCGTCGCCGACATTGGTGTTGTGGCCGGCCTCCTTGAGCTCCGTCTTCAAGGCATGGAACACCTCGGCGCCCATGCGGAGCGCTTCGGCGAAGCTCGCCGCCTTGATCGGCAGGATCATGAACTCCTGCAGGTCGATCGGGTTGTCGGCGTGGGCGCCGCCATTGACGATGTTCATCATCGGCACCGGAAGGCAACGCGCCGAGGCGCCGCCGACATAGCGATAGAGCGGCAGCCCCGCCTCCTCCGCCGCCGCTTTGGCCACGGCGAGGCTGACCCCGAGGATGGCATTCGCGCCGAGCCGCGACTTGTTCGGCGTGCCGTCGAGCTCGATCATCATGCGGTCGAGCTTTTCCTGCTCGGCGCCGTCGATGCCCTGCAGCGCGTCGAGCAGCTCGCCATTGACGGCGGTCACCGCTTCGCGCACGCCCTTCCCGCCATAGCGCTTCTTGTCGCCGTCGCGCTTCTCGGCCGCTTCATGCGTCCCGGTCGAGGCGCCGGATGGCACGGCGGCGCGGCCGAAGGCCCCGCTTTCAAGGCGCACATCGACCTCGACGGTCGGGTTGCCGCGGCTGTCCAGGATCTCCCGGCCGCGAATATCGACAATGGCGCTCATGCGGGGATGGCTCCTCGGGCGCCGCGGTGTCGGAACCGGGCGCGGTTCGCTCCTGCTTCGACCCGCGTCGCAGGAAGCCTGTTGGGGTTGCGGACGTTCGTCCCCGGGCCGGTCGGGACAAGACCTCTCGCGCTTATAGGGCGGGCGTCAGATCAACTCAAGCGCGCGGAGCTCCGCTTCGCGCTTCGGCGCGTCCTCGCGCAGGAAATACTCGTCGAGCTGGGGCGGAGGCACGGCGGTGCCGGACAGCATCGCATGCGCTTGTCCGCGATGATGGATCTGGTGGACGAAGAGATGCGAAAGCACGCCGCGCGCCGTATCGTCGCGCGGGCCGTCGGATCGGCGGATCACCACCCGCCCCGCCAGGATCGCCGGCGTCAGCCGGTCGCAATAGGCAATCAGCCGCCGATCCATCCGGCGCTGCGCCTCCCGAAGCTCGGCGAAGGTTTCGATCGGAAGGTCATAGTCCGAATCGAGGCGCTCGGTTTCGACCGCTTCGAGCTGGTCGAGATAAAGCCAGTCCACCTCGACGATATGCAGCAGCGTTCCGTGCAGCGAGGGGAAGAAGCTCACCCGCTTCGCCCGGTAGTCGCGCTCGCTGAGCGCGGCGCAGGCCCGGTGAAGGCGATGGTTGGACCAGGCGTTGTTCCGCGCCATGTCGCGGAAATGCTCGACGAGGCTGTCCTGCTGCATGGGGCGTCTCCCGGCGTCCGATCCCGACCCATGAAACACGGCTTCCGGCGGTTTCGCGATGCCCCCTCGAGCCGGCCTTTTTAAGCCACGGCGCCGCTCGCCGGCCGGGCTTCCGCCAAAATCGTGAAAAATCAACGCTTATAGGTCCATAGTCTCATGTGATTTTTCAGAATCCGGCTAAGACGGAAGACAGAGATTAGCGAAATGTTAAGCATGGCGGTTGATCCTAGGGACAGGATTCAACCGCCGCAGGCCGGCGGAGATTGCCCCGGGAGCTGCTGCCCGTCTCATGCTGACCAGGAATTGAATGCAATGACGGAGCGCCTTCTCATCATCGACGACGAAGTCGACATCGCCGCCTTTATCGAGGATGTCGCGGTGGAATGCGGGTTCGAGGTGCGGGTGACGACCCATGCCGACGATTTCAAGCATGCCTATGTCGATTTCGCCCCGCATCTGATCGCCCTCGATCTTTCCATACCGGGCATGGACGGCGTGGAGCTGCTTCGGTTCCTCGCCGACCATTCCTGCCGCGCCAAGCTG
>CAZMUZ010000170.1:0-6110 GCA_964569315.1 uncultured Rhodospirillaceae bacterium
CCGCACTCGAAATGCGGCATACTCGCAAGGGTATCGGGAGTTCGAATCTCCCCCCGTCCGCCAGATTCTTCCCAGGTCAGTATCCGTAGAGCGGATGGCTGACGGCGCACCGATGCCGGTTTCTCCGATGCCAAATCGAACAAGCTCACGGTAAGGCGGGAGGCGGCGTCGGGGACGCCAGGACGAGCCCGTATCGGGCCATCACCGCCGCCATCCGCGCAGGGTCGGGGCCGCCCGGCGCCGCGGCGGCTTCGGCGATATCGCGAAAATACTGCGCGCCGATATCCGGTGTCAGAACGATGAGCGCCCGCGCCGGTCGCTCATGCGGATTGCTGAAGCCGTGAACGGAACCGCGCGGCGTGTACATGCGCTCGCCCGGCGCGAGATCGCGCATCTCGCCGTCGACCACATAGCGCAGTCTGCCCTCGAGGACATAGACGAGCTCCTCGTTATCGCGATGGCTGTGCGGCGGCGGTACCCGGGCGCCCGGCGCCACCGTGAGCTCGAACATGCCGACCCCGGCGCCCGTCACGGTCCCGTCCATCAGATACCGGATTTCGAGCTGACCGATTCTTATCGAAGGCTGTTCTTGCGGTTGCATCGCGTGCTCCCTTGAGAATGCCGTGCGGGCCTGGGCGAGCGCCGACCGTACGGGCAAAACGCTACCTAGCCTCTTACGAGAGGACAAGCGGCGATAGGCGGCGTGGAACCTCGACCCGGCGGCTGTCATGAGTTCCGACGGACAGAGGCCAACTTTCAACAACGGGATTCCCGTCGAGGTCCCTTACGGTGATCGGTGCCGGTCTCGGGCGGACCGGCACGCTGTCTCTCAAGCAAGCGCTCGAGCAGCTCGGGTTCGGTCCCTGCCATCACAGGGAAGAAGCGATGGCACATTCCGGGCAGATTCCGACCTGACGCGCTGTTGCCCGCGATGCTGCCGCATTTCCTCAGCGTGAAAGTCCGCAGCCATAGCTCAACGCCTCACGCCACCTGAAGCCGCGTCGCGATCCGTCGGTGGCGGCCGAGCATTCCTTCCACATTCGGCAGTCGCAGCTCGCCATTCTCCACGAGTGGTCGTCCCGCCACCACCGTATGTCGCGCGGCGACCGGCCCGCATCGCAGCCACGCTTCGATCGGATCGGACAAGGCGCCGGCGAATGCCAGCCCATCCTGCGGCCAGGCCACGAGATCTCCGACGGCGCCGATCGCCAGAACGCCGAGCTCGCCTTCGCGGCCCAGACATGCGGCGCCGCCGCGCGTAGCCATCTCCAGCACGTCGCGAGCCTGCATGGCAGGCGCGCCATGCCGCAGCCGACCGAGCAGCAGCGCCGTGCGGGCTTCCACCCACATCGAGGCGGTGTCCGAGTCCGCGGACCCGTCGCAGGCCAGTCCGATATGCGCGCCGGCTTCGGCCAGCTCCTTGATCGGCGCCAGACCGGCGCCGCTCAACATGCACGCGCTCGGGCAATGCGCGATACCGGTGCCTCCTTTCCCGAGCCGGGTTATCTCGTCCGGGTCGGGCCGAATGCAGTGCGCGACCCAGACCCGATTGCCGGTCCAGCCCAGCGATTCGAAATACTCCACGGGCCGGCAACCATATTTCTCGCGCGAGAACCGGTCGTCCGTCCGGTCGGCGGCCAGATGCGTGTGTAGACGCACATCGAGCCGCTCGGCCAATTCGGCCGTGCGGCGTATCAGGCCGGTGCCGGCGCACATGAGCGAATGCGGCGCCAGAGCGATGCGTGTCATCGCCCCGGGGCTCGGATCGTGATAGCGCCCGACCAGCCGCTCCGATTCGGCCAGAATCGCGTCTTCATCCTGCACGAGCGCATCCGGCGGAATACCGCCGTCCTTCTCGGACAGGTTCATCGACCCGTGGGTCGGGTGGAAACGCATGCCGACGTCGAGCGCGGCGCGGATCTCCGCCGCAATCAGATCGCCGGCGCCATGAGGATGGATGTAAAGATGATCGGTCGTCGTCGTGCAGCCGCCCAGCGCCAGCTCCGCCAGGCCGATCCAGGCCGATACGTAGATCGCCTCTTCGTCGAGGCGACCCCAGATCGGATAGAGCGTTCGCAGCCATTCGAGAAACGGCGCGGCGGTGACCGGCCGGTAGGCGCGCGTGAGATTCTGCCAGATGTGGTGATGCGTGTTGATCAGCCCCGGCGTCACGAGGCAGTCCCGCGCATCGAGCCGGCGTCGCGCCGGCGGCGCCGATCCCGGTCCGCCGATACCGACAATGAACCCGTCGGTGATGGCCACCCAGCCGCCGGCGATCTCTCGCCGGCGGTCGTCGAGCGTGGCGATCAGCCTGGCGCCCTCGACAAGCAGGTCGACGGGCCTGTTGACCTCGTTCATAGGCCGATATCGGGATCGATGAACTCGTTGGTCTGGATCTCCTCGGCCTTGAGGCCTTCCCGTATCGGGTCGCCGCGCGTGGCGAAAACCGGCCTTAGCTGCTCGTCGATCACGCGCTGGGTCCGCGCCATGTCGAAGTCGCCCACCGTGCCATTCGTTCCGTTGGACATGATCTTCAGATCGAGCATCGTCTTCACGGCATAGGCATTGCCGCCAGGCGTCAGGGAAACCGGAACCTTGATCGCCTCGCCGATCTTGATGAGCGTATCGTTGGTCGGCCCGGGGTTCCTCACATAGTCGACCATCGCCTGCTGAATCATCGGCACCAGCTTTTGCAGACACTCGCGACGTTCCGTCAGCGCCTCGGGACGTACCGCCAGATTCTCGGGATAGATCTCGTAGCCGGCATCGTTGATGAGCAGGGATTTGACCGGCCGTTTCCATCCCTCGATGTCGTTCTCGTAGCGATAGGGTTCGTTGCTCGCGTAGCCTTGAAAGACCAGCTTGCCATCCGAGGCAAGAAAGCGGGCGGGTGACCCATCGTAGCCGCCATCGATCTGATCCCGCCTGAGCAAGCCTTTCTCGAGCAGGAAATCCATGAACGGCAAGCCCTCGAAATACAAGACCGTCGCATCCGACTTGCCGATGTCGGCGATGGACTTGAAGTCGTAGGTCGCCGGGTCGAACACGAGGACCTGCGGGTTGATGTCCAGAGTCGCGAGGACGGATATCGTCGGCTGCTTCTCGAAATTCTGAACCGCCTGATCGGTCGGCATATAGCCGAGGAGTATCGATTCGTCCTGATACATCACGGCGGTAAAGGGAGCGAACCCGGTATAGGGACCGCCAAGCCGCACTTCGACATCGACGCCGGAATCGCCGAGCGGGCCCGAATAGCGTCCTCGTTCCGCGTCGATCTTTCCGCCCGGTCCCACGAGCTGGTAGGCCGCGGCGCGCTCGGGCGTCGGGAACCAGTCGGTTTGAATAACGATCGGGTTCGGGCAGATGCCCTGAAGCGACTCGCCCGCGTCGGCAGTCATCGGGGCGGCAAGAAGGAGAACGGCGGCGAGCGTGCCGACAAGGGAAGGCGCTGACCGTTTCAGTATCTCTTCGCTATGCATGAGACGCTCCTTGGAAGACGATGACGCCGGTTACATCATGCGGGGCCGCGGGTGGGGTCGTACCAGGTGCGCACTGCTCGATGCCCGATGAATCCGAACGACCAGAACACGACGACACCCAGGATGGATGAGAACAAGATGGCCGTGAAGAGCTGCTCGGTCTCGAGCCGCTGCGCATAGAGGTCGATCAACCGTCCGATTCCGGGTGTTCCCTGCCGAAAGAAGAAATCGCCAACGATGGCGCCGATCACGGAAAGCCCGGCGGAGATTCGAAAGCCTGCGAACATGGCGGGCATCGTTGCGGGCAGTTGAAGCCGCCAAAGACGGCTGAACCTCCCCGCATTATGCAGCGCGAAGAGATCGTTCATGCCGGGGCTGACGGACTGAAGCCCGAAGAGGGTGTTGGTGATGATCGGGAACAGCGAAAACAGGACAACGACAATCACGCGACTCCAAAAGGTGAAGCCGAACCAGAAACCGATGAGCGGCACCAACGCGAGAATCGGGATGGTTTGCAGAACTACGGCATAGGGATAAAGCGAGCGCTCGATCGAACGAGCCTGGCTCATCAGAACGGCAAGCGCGACGCCAAGAACCATCGCGATCGCCAACCCGACCATCGCAACCTGCGTCGTCGACCATAGCCCCTCGAGGACTTCCGACAGGTTCCGCCAGTTCAGCAGCCCGTTTCGCACCACATCCTGCGGCGGCGGGAGCAGGAAGCGCTGCCTCTCCTCGAGCAGGACGTAGGTGAGGAGAAGCCAGATGGCATTCAGTGCGATCAGCACCAGGAGCGGCGGTCCCCAAATGCGGCCCAGATTGTGCCATGGGTTTTCCGGCCGCTTGCCGTCGCCGCGATCGGGGCCGGCAGAGGTCGCAGCCGCCGATGAGGGCTGCTCTCGATCGCTTTTGGTCATTCCGCCGCCTTCTGGAGAATTTCCGAAACTGTGCCGGCGAGCGCGGCGAAGGCGGCCTCGAACCGCAGGCCGGGGGCCCGGGGGTACGGAAACGGGACCGGGATGTCGGCAATGATGCGGCCCGGTCGAGCCGACATGACCAGGACACGGGACGACAAATAGACGGCCTCATAGACCGAATGAGTGACCAACAGGCCACCGAACCGTTCGACGAGAAATACCCTGAGCAGCTCTTCGTTGAGCCGCTGCCGACTGATTTCATCGAGAGCGCCGAACGGCTCGTCGAACAGGAACGCGCGCGGCTTCATCGTCAAGGAGCGGGCAATCGATGCGCGCATGCGCATTCCGCCCGAGAGCGCATTCGGATAGTGGTTCTCGAATCCCTCGAGGCCGACCAGGGCAATCGCTTCGCGACACAGTCTTTGGCGGTCGGCTTTTTGAACGCCATGAAGTTCCGCAAACAGCTCGACGTTACGCCGTACCGTCCGCCAGGGAAGCAGCGTGGCATCCTGGAAAACATAGCCGACGCTGGTGCGATCGAGCCAAACCTCGCCGGCGCTGGCCGCGCTTAGTCCGGAGGCAATTCGCAGAAGCGTCGATTTTCCGCAACCCGAGGGACCGACGATGGAGACGATCGTGCCGGCATGGGTTTCAAAAGACACGTCGGCGATTGCAACGGTGCCATCGGCAAATGTTTTGGATACCGCTCGAAACGACAGGAGGGGAAGGTCACGGTTCCCGATCGGCGGAGGCTGTCGCAGCGCGTCGGCTCGGATCTGAGCGCTGGCAGCAATTCCTGCGTTCGTCATACGCAACCCTCGACCGGATCGCTTCTTAGAACTCGACATCATCTTTAGCACTCATGTCGATGAGGCCGCATCGGTAAATTAGTAAAGAAGATCCGGGGCACTACGAAAAGTGACGTTGCCTTTTATTCACGGGCTTGGTCTCTCCGGTGACCGGATGGCACAAATACAGATCGAAATGGACAGTCGCTGCGCGCATCGCTGCCGAGCGTAGCTTTGAGTGAGAACGAGCGATATGGACCGGGCGCCTGACGACCTACTTTCGTATTTTTGAATGGCCAGTCAAACACTTAGATCTTTGGGGTCGGCGCGAATTTATGTTTTGCACGACGGGACGACATAGCTTGGGCGCGATGGAGCGACCCCTGCAGGCCAACCTTTAAGAACGGGACCCCGGTCGATGTCCATTACGGCGATCGGTGCCGGTCTCGGGCGGACCGGCACGTGTCTCTCAAGCAAGCTCGAGCAGCTCGGGTTCGGCCCCTGCCATCACAGGGAAGAAGCGATGGCGCATCGCGGGCAGATTCCGACCCGACGATCGGGGCGATTCTCGCGATGACGCGGGATGTCATCGTCAACCGCGCCTTCGGCGGCCGGCTCGACGATCCCGACCACATCAAGGCCTGCTTCGAACGGCACAACGCCGCGGTCGAGGCCGCAGCGCCGCCGGGCAGGTTCCTCCTGTTCGAGGTGGCGCAGGGCTGGGCGCCTTTATGCGCCTTCCTCGGCGTTCCTGTTCCGACGACGCCGTTTCCACGGGTCAATTCGACCAGAGAATTCTGGGAGTCGATCGAGAAGGGCGGCGCCTCGACGTTTCCGGGATCGACGAACGAAGCGCACTAAGCAGTTCACGTCGCAAGCCGCAGCAGGGCATCGCCCGCGAGCGCGCCGCGGCCCTGGGGCCGCAC
>CAZMUZ010000171.1:0-6094 GCA_964569315.1 uncultured Rhodospirillaceae bacterium
GGCCGCGAGATGAACCTCTTCCACCAGCAGGAAGAGGCGGCCGGCATGGTGTTCTGGCACCCGAAGGGCTGGACGCTCTACCGGACGCTCGAGAACTATCTGCGCGGCCGGCTCGACGAGGGCGGCTATCTCGAGGTGAAGACGCCGCAGCTCGTCGATCGCAAGCTTTGGGAAGAATCGGGCCATTGGGAGAAGTTCCGCGAGAACATGTATCTCGCCGAGAACGAGGCCGGCTTGAAGGAATTCGTGGCCGAGCCCGATCACCGCATCTTCGCGCTGAAGCCGATGAACTGCCCCTGCCATGTGCAGATCTTCAACCAGGGGCTCAAGAGCTACCGCGACCTGCCGCTGCGCCTCGCGGAGTTCGGCTCCTGCCATCGCTTCGAGCCGGGCGGCGCGCTGCACGGCATCATGCGAGTCCGCAACTTCACGCAGGACGACGCCCATATCTTCTGCACGGAAGGCCAGATCCTGCAGGAGAGCATCAAGTTCTGCGACCTGCTCTTCGGGGTCTATCGCGACCTCGGCTTCGAGGATGTGAGGATCAGGTTCGCCGACCGGCCCGACATGCGGGCCGGGGCGGATTCGGTCTGGGACCATGCCGAAAGCGCGCTCAAGACGGCGATCGATGCGGTCGGCGTGCCCTACGACATGGCGCCGGGCGAGGGCGCCTTCTACGGGCCGAAGCTCGAGTTCCACCTGAAGGACACGATCGGTCGTTCCTGGCAATGCGGCACGCTCCAGGTCGATTTCGTGATGCCTGAGCGGCTCGACGCGAGCTATGTCGGCGAGGACGGTGCGAAGCATCGCCCCGTCATGTTGCATCGCGCCATCTTCGGCTCGATGGAACGTTTCATCGGGATTCTCATCGAGAACCATGCCGGGCGGTTCCCGCTCTGGCTCGCTCCGCTGCAGGCGGTGGTGGCGACGATCACGGACGAGGCGGCCGCCTATGCCGAGGATGTGGCGGCGGCGTTCCGCGCGGCGGGCCTCCGGGTCGAGACGGATTTGCGCAACGAAAAGATCAACTACAAGGTCCGCGAGCACAGCCTCGCCAAGGTTCCGGTGCTGGCCGTCGTCGGCAAGCGCGAGGCGGAACGGCGCGAGGTCGCGCTGCGGCGCCTCGGCGGCAAGGAACAGGAAATCCTTGCGCTGGATGAGGCCGTCAATAGACTGGCGGCGGAAGCGCTGCCGCCGACCGGGAAGATCGCGGCGGCGCAATCCCGCAGGGCCGTGGGCAGCTTCTGAAGACCGTTCCGGCCGGCGTTACACAACCTAGGGAGAAGTTTCTATAGCCAGACCACCCATGGAGTCCGCCCCGTCGCGCGATGGGCCGCGGTACAACAGCCAGATCAACGCGCCGCAGGTGCGGTTGGTTAAAGAGGATGGGTCGATGCACGGCGTCGTGCCCTTGCGCGAAGCTCTGAACATGGCGGAGGAAGCGGGCCTCGATCTCGTCGAGATTTCGCCCAATGCGAGCCCGCCGGTCTGCAAGATCCTCGATATCGGCAAGTTCAAATACGAGGCGCAGAAGAAGCTCAACGAAGCGCGCAAGAAGCAGAAGGTCATCGAGGTCAAGGAGATCAAGATGCGGCCCGGCATCGACGATCATGACTACGAGGTCAAGATGCGCGCGATCCATCGCTTCCTCGAGGAAGGCGACAAGGTCAAGGTGACCATGCGCTTCCGCGGACGCGAAATGGTCCATCAGGAACTCGGCATGAAGGTGCTCGACCGGGTGAAGGCCGAGCTCGACGAGAAGGCCAAGGTGGAGCAATGGCCTCGCCTCGAAGGCCGGCAGATGACCATGGTGATGTCGCCGCGGTGATCCGCGTCGCACCCCGGAGCGCCGGTCGAAGGGGGCAACTGCCCCGCGCGGCGCTCCGTTCCCGGGCGAGGCCTCCCGCCGATGGATGAGCCGGACAGCGTCGCGCGGCAGGCGCCGTCGGTCCCCGAGCGCGTGGAGGGAACGCGTTCCCCCGCGCCGCCGGCGGCGGCATCCGCCACCGAGGTCATCCCGCCCGACCCCGCGCCGCGTCCGCCACCCTATATCTGGCTGGCGCCGCTCGCCCCGCGCGAGCTGCCGAAAAATCCCTTCTGGCCGCCGCCGATCCTGGGCTCGCTCGCCCTCATCTTCGGCCTCAATGCGCTCTTCCAGGCGCCGCTCGTCTTCGGGCCTCTCGGCGCGCTCTTCGGGCTCCTCGCCCTGCTGCGCGGCCAGTTCTGGTTCGCCGGCGTCGGCGGCCTGACCGCGCTCGCGGCGCTCGCCGCCTCGCCGACCTTCTGGGCGCTGATCGGCGTCGGCTGGGTCGTCGGCTACTGGATTCTCTGACGCGAAGCGCCGCGACCCCGGGTGCGGCCCTGTGGCAGGATTCGCGGCGCGCGAACCATGCGGGGGGATATGCGCGCCCGCAAAGGGAGGCTGAGCCATGGCGTCACCGGACTGGTATCGGCTCGGGCCCGTCGAGGCGCTGAAGACGAAGCCGCTGCAACAGATCGCGATCGAAGGCCGCCTCGTCATCGCGCTTTCCTATAAGGACGGGCGTTTCGGCGCGGTGTCCGGCGTCTGCAACCACAAAGGCGGGCCGCTCGGCGAGGGGACGCTGCGCGAGGATTTCATCGTCTGCCCCTGGCATCACTGGATGTTCCATCGCGAGACCGGCGAGGCGCGGCCCGGCATCCCGGCGGCCGTGCCGCGCCACGATCTCAAGACCGAGGCGGGCGTACTCTATGTCGATCTCGAGCCGGCGACGCCGCGGATCCAGGCGCCGCATCCTGCCCATCCGGTGGCGCGCGAGCCGAAGCGCGAGCCGGGGCCGTTGCGCGTCGCGGGATTTTCGACCACCGCCATGCATGCCGGGTTTCCGCGCTATTCCACGTCGGAAGCGCTGCTCGACCTCGCCCTCGACGAAGCCGCCGCCGGGGGCGCCGAGACCAAGATGATCCGGGTCCGCGACCTCGGCTTCCGGACCTGCGAGGGCTACTACTCGAAGAGCGCGCAGGCCTGCACCTGGCCCTGCTCCATCACCCAGATGGACGCGAAGGACGAGATGACCGAAATCTACGAGGCGCTCGTCCACTGGGCGGATGTGGCGCTGGTCGCGACGCCGATCCGCTGGGGCAATGCGAGCGCGCTCTATTTCAAGATGATCGAGCGGCTCAACTGCGTGCAGAACCAGATCACGCTCCACGACAACCTGCTGATCCGCAACAAGGTGGCGGGTTTCATCGTCACCGGCGGGCAGGACAATGTGCAGGCGGTGGCCGGCGAGATGCTGATGTTCTTCGGCGAACTCGGCTTCCAGTTCCCGCAATTTCCCTTCGTCGCCCATAGCCGCGGCTGGTCGGCCGAGGATATGGAGAACAACGTCGCGCAGGTGCAGCAGGACGGCGCGCTGCATGAGGGCGCCCGCGCGCTCGCCCGGCGCTGCCTCGCGATGGCGGACGGGCTGGTGGCCGAGGGGGAAGGTCGCGCCGCGATCGAGCGCGGCGGCCGGAAAGCCGGCGGGGAGTAGCGGGGCTGCCGGACCGCCGGGCGGCGAGGCGCGCCCCGTCGATCCGGCCATCCGCTTGCCTTTTTGGGGCCTCGTCGGTATAAACCCGCCTTCTCGCAGGCGCGCACGGGCGTAGAGGGCATGCCCGGCCGCCGCAGACACAAGTCAAATCAATCCGTTAGAGGATAAAATGCCCAAGCTGAAGACGAAGAGCGGCGCCAAAAAGCGCTTCCGGCTCACGGCCACCGGCAAGGTCAAGATGGGCGCCTCCCGGCGCCGCCACGGCCTTTCCAATCGCCCCCAGAAGATGAAGCGGCAGTCGCGCGGGCCCCAGATCATGTCGGAGCCCGATGCGAAGATCGTGAGAAAATTCCTCCTCCCTCTGGGTTGATCGGAGAGCAGCCATGGCACGCGTCAAGCGCGGCGTAACCACCCACGCCCGTCACAAGAAGATCGTCGATATGGCGGCCGGCTATCGCGGCCGCGCCTCGACCAATTTCCGGGTCGCCATCGAGCGGGTCGAGAAAGGCCTGCAATACGCCTATCGCGACCGGCGCAACCGCAAGCGCGATTTCCGCGGCCTCTGGATCCAGCGCATCAATGCCGGCGCGCGCGAGCATGGCCTCACCTACTCGCAGTTCATCGCCGGCATCCGGAAGGCGGGGATCGAGATCGACCGCAAGGTGCTGGCGGACCTCGCCGTGCGCGAGCCGGCGGTCTTCGCCGACCTCGTGAAGCAGGCGGGTCAGGCGCTGGGCAAGGCCGGCTGAGGCCGGCCCGGCGCGCTTCGCCCCGGGATTCCACGCCATGCGCATCGCGGGTTTGCGCGCCGGTTTCGCCATCGCCGTGCTGATGTTGACGGCGGGCCTGCTCGCCGCCTGCGACCGCTATGCGGGCGATATCGAGGCGGTGCAGCAGGCCCGGTCGCTCGGCGATCTCGACAACGCGACGCTCTGCAAGGATCTCGCAGGCGCGCGCGGCCGCTTCGAATGGAGCGCCGACCGGTCCGAGACCTATGCCGACAATCCGGACATCGTGGTGGTGACCTGCCTCGTGACCCGTACCACGAGCGCCGGCGCCAAGCGCGAGGTACGGCTCGACTATGTCCATAACCGCCAGACCGACAAGGTGGCGCTCGACCGCGTGCTGATCGACGGCAAGCCGCAGACCATCATCGGCGGCATGCTGAACCTGCTGCTCATGCAGCTCGAATAGCCCGTCCGGGCGCCCTTCGCCCGCGCCGCCCCGCCGTTGACCCGCCGGAAGCCCGCCCCCTATACTCCGCCCCCGATGGCGCAGAAATCCTTCCGATTTACCGGCTTCATGACCGCGCCGCGGCCCGCCTTCGCGCGGCCGTTGCCGGAGGCTGCGGCCTAGCGCCAGCCCTCGGGGAACGGATCCGGAAGGAAGCAGGGGCCGACCGGGTGCGGCCCCTTTCGTTTTTGTTGATTCCATTTGGTTGGCGGCGATGACAGAGGATCTCGGCGGTCTTACGCGGAAGTGGGAAGCGGCGGTGGCCGGCGCCGCCAGCATCGAGGCGCTGGAGACGATCCGCGTCGAGGCGCTCGGCAAGAAGGGCGAGATCACCGGGCTGATGAAGAGCCTCGGCGCCATGTCGCCCGAGGAACGCAAGGCGGCGGGCCAGCGGTTCAACCAGGCGAAGGACGCGGTGGCGGCCGCGATCGAGGCGCGCAAGGCGGTGCTGGGCGAAGCCGCGATCGATGCGCGGCTCGCATCCGAGACGCTCGATATCACGCTCCCGGTGCGGCCCGAGCGCGACGGCCGCATCCATCCGATCAGCCAGACCATCGACGAGATCATCGCGATCTTCGGCGAGATGGGCTTCAAGGTCGCCGAGGGGCCCGATATCGAGGAGGATTTCTACAACTTCACCGCCCTCAACATTCCGCCGGACCATCCCGCGCGGCAGATGCACGACACGTTCTATCTTGGCGGCGCGGATGTCAGCCGCCACAGCAATCCTGACATCCGCGCCGCTGGAAGCGGCACGGATGGCAATTCAAACGCCAACAACACCGGCGACGTCGGGGTTGGAGGGGCGGCCGATGGCGCCGGCGTGCAAACAAGGCTTTTCGGCAAGGCGGCGACGCCGACCGATCTCGAGGGGCGGAAGCTGCTGCGCACCCACACCTCGCCGGTGCAGATCCGCTACATGAAATCGCACCGGCCGCCGATGCGCATCATCGCGCCCGGCCGCACCTATCGCTGCGATTCCGACATGACCCACACCCCGATGTTTCATCAGGTGGAGGGGCTCGTGATCGACGAGACCGCCCATATGGGCCATCTCAAGGGGTGTCTCACGGAATTCTGCCGCGCCTTCTTCGGCGTTGCCGACCTGCCGCTCCGTTTCCGGCCGAGCTTCTTCCCCTTCACCGAACCCTCGGCCGAGGTCGATATCGGCTGCAGCCGCCAGGGCGGCGAGCTGAAGCTCGGCAATTACGGCGACTGGCTCGAGATCCTGGGCTGCGGCATGGTGCATCCCAAGGTGCTGGAGATGGGCGGCATCGATCCCGCGCGCTACCAAGGCTTCGCCTTCGGCATGGGGATCGAGCGCATCGCCATGCTGAAATACGGCA
>CAZMUZ010000172.1:0-6048 GCA_964569315.1 uncultured Rhodospirillaceae bacterium
CGCCGCGCGGCGTGCCGCAGATCGAGGTCACGTTCGACATCGACGCCAACGGCATCGTCCAGGTGTCGGCGAAGGACAAGGCCACCGGCAAGGAGCAGCAGATCCGCATCCAGGCCTCGGGCGGTCTCAACGACGCCGAAATCCAGCGGATGGTGAAGGACGCCGAGGCGCACGCCGCGGACGACAAGAAGCGGCGCGAGCTGATCGAGGCGCGCAACCAGGCCGACGGCCTGGTGCATCAGACCGAGCGCAACCTCGCCGAATGGGGCGACAAGGTCCCGGCCGGCGACAAGGCGCAGATCGAAAGCGCCGTGGCGGAGCTCAAGGAAGCGCTCCAGGGCGAAGACCAGGCGGCGCTCGAGAGCAAGAGCCAGACCCTGCTGCAACTCACCATGAAGCTCGGCGAGCAGATGTATCGCCAGAACCAGGGCCAGCCGGGCGCGGGGCCGGGCGACTCGGGCGACGGCAATGCCGGCGGCGGGCCCGCGGGCGGCGGGGCCGATGGCGGCGCCGGAGACGGCGTGGTCGATGCCGAGTTCGAGGAAGTGGACGAGAACCGCAAGGGCAAATCGGCCTGAGGCCCTAGGGCCTCATCTGAGTCGGCCCGAGGCCTTCGGCCTCATCGAGACGAGCCGAGGCCTTCGGGCCTCTTCGAAGACGGATCGGGAAGCCGGTGTCGGATGTCGGTGAATGTGGCAAGGCGACGGGGGTTTGCGGTATGAACCGTAGCTCGACGCCCGCGCGGCACCGGCCTCCGGCGTCCGGGATCTGATTTCTGACGAGCATGGCGAAGCAGGACTACTACCAGACCCTCGGCGTGGGCCGCGACGCGAACCAGGAGGCGCTGAAGAAGGCGTACCGGGCGCTCGCCATGAAGTTCCACCCGGATCGCAATCCGGGCGACCACAGCGCCGAGCAGAAATTCAAGGACGTCAGCGAAGCCTACGACGTCCTCAAGGACGACCAGAAGCGCGCCGCCTACGATCGTTTCGGCCACGCCGCCTTCGAGAATGGCGGCCCGCGCGCGAACGGGGGCGCCGGCTTCAACGGCGCCGGCTTCGCCGACATCTTCGAGGAGATGTTCGGCGATTTCATGGGCGCCGGTCGGCGCGGCCAGCAGGCGAGCGGGCGCGGCTCCGACCTCCGCTACAACATGCAGATCACGCTCGAGGAGGCCTTCGCCGGTAAGACCGCGACGGTGCGCGTCCCGAGCTCGGTCAAATGCGAGGAATGCAACGGCAGCGGCGGCGAGAAGGGCTCGCATCCGGTGAACTGCCCGACCTGCCACGGCCATGGCCGGACCCGCATGACCCAGGGCTTCTTCACCATGGAGCGGACCTGCGGCAATTGCGGCGGCACCGGCAAGGTGATCGAGAAGCCCTGCCGCGGCTGCAGCGGCGGCGGCCGCGTCCGGCGCGAGAAGACGCTCAACGTCAACATCCCCGCCGGCGTCGAGGACGGCACGCGGATCCGGCTCGCGGGCGAGGGCGAGGCGGGGCTGCGCAGCGCGCCGCCCGGCGATCTCTACATCTTCCTTTCGGTCCAGGCGCACCGGCTCTTCGAGCGCGACGGGCCGGACCTCCATTGCAAGGTGCCGGTCTCGATGATCACCGCCACGCTCGGCGACACCATCGAGGTGCCGGGCGTCGACGGCACGCGGATGCGGCTCGCCATCCCGGCCGGCGCCCAGGCCGGCCAGCAGTTCCGCCTGCGCGGCAAGGGCATGAGCGTGCTGCGCTCGGCCGCGCGCGGCGATTTCTTCGTCCATCTCGCGGTCGAGACGCCGGTCAATCTCAGCCGGAAGCAGCAGGAGCTGCTGCGCGAGTTCGACAAGGCGGGCGGCAAGGGCAAGTCCCACAGCCCGCAGGCCGAAGGCTTCTTCGCCAAGGTCAAGGACCTCTGGCAGGAGTTGAAGGAGTAGGGTCGATCCGGCGGAAAGGCTCGCCCTAATCCTTTGCGCCGACAAACCGGTCATCGATCGAGGGATCGATGGCCCGGGCGGCAGCAAAATCGGCTTTGGCGAGATCCTTCTTGCCGCTGCGCCGATAAGCCAGGCCCCGATAGTAGTAGGCGTCGGCGAGATACTCGTCGATCACGCGTAGCTTCGATCCGGAGCGGCGCGGCTCCCCATAGCGCGCATCATTGAACCATCCGCTGATCCGGGGGCTCGGTCCGTTTGCGGCTTCGGCATAGAAGCGGATCGCCTCGCTCAGATCGCGGATTGCGCCGCTCAGGTCGCTCGAATCGAGGAGAAGAAGAGCGCGATTATAGTACGCGTCGGCAAAGCTCGGCTCGACGCGGATCGCATCGCCATAGTCGGCGAGCGCTTGTTCAGATTCGCCTTTCGCGCGGTGCGCATTGCCGCGGTTGTTGTAAGCGATCGGCTGACTAGGATTGAGGCGGAGCACTTCGGTGAAGTCCGCAATCGCATTGTCGTACTCATGGCTGTGTTTGTACGACAGCCCGCGCATGGTAATTGCATACTCGTAGTCTGGTTTGGCTTTGATGGCCTCGCTGAATTCGAGAATGGCCGACTGATAATCGCCGTCGTCATAGGCGGCATATGCGCAGTAATAATGGTCTTCAGCCGTCACCAGGACGTGGCATTGGGGATAAGATGAAGACTCGGCGGTGCAAGCGCTGAGCAGCCACAGTGAAACGCTCGCGAGCGCAACGAACCAAGCGGCAGAACCTGCGGAACAGCACGAAAATGCGGGAAAGAGTCCCAACCGCTCGACCGTCATCCGATGCGACTCCTAGTGTAGGCATTGCAAAGTTATCTTACCTTTCATTGTGCGCCAACCATTCGGCTCAGCTTGCGCTTCCGATCATGTGGCGGCTAAATGCGACGATGATGGACACTCGGGAATGAACCGATGACCGCGTTCAAGATCGGCGTCGTCGGCGCGGCCGGCCGCATGGGGCAGATGCTGGTGCGCGAGGCGGCCGCCGCCGAAGGCTGTCTCGTCGCGGGCGGCACGGAGCGCGCGGGAAGCCCCGCCCTCGGCCGCGACCTCGGCGAGCTCGCCGGCATCGATGCGCTCGGCGTGGAAGCGACCGCCGACGCCGATGCGCTCTTCCGGACCGCCGACGCGGTGCTGGATTTCACCGCCCCCGCCGCGACCCTCGCCCATGCCAGGTTCGCGGCGAAGCACCGCAAGATCCACATCATCGGCACGACCGGCATCGACAAGGCGGCCGAGGCCGAGATCGCCGCCGCCGGCAAGACGGCCACCATCGTGCTCGCGCCCAATATGAGCCTTGGGGTCAATCTGGCGCTGCTGCTGGTGGAGCAGGTCTCGGGCGCGCTCGGCCCCGACTGGGACATCGAGATCCTCGAGATGCACCACAAGCACAAGGTGGATGCGCCCTCCGGCACGGCGCTCGGCCTCGGCCGCGCCGCCGCCCGGGGCCGCGGCGTCGCGCTCGAGCAGGCGAGCCAGCGCGTGCGCGACGGCGTCACCGGCCCGCGGAAATCCGGCGATATCGGCTTCGCCACGCTGCGCGGCGGCGATGTGGTGGGCGATCACCGCGTGATCTTCGCCGGCGAGGGCGAGCGCATCGAGATCGCCCATGTCGCGACCAACCGCGCGATCTACGCCCGGGGCGCGGTGCGCGCGGCGCTCTGGGCGCGCGACAAGGCGCCCGGCCTCTACGGCATGAAGGACGTGCTGGGGTTCTGAGCGGTGAAGCCCTTGCTTCTCCTCCCCTTCGGATGGGGACTGTATACTTGACAAAAGCAGGCGAGTCGCCAGATCAGATCGGACAGGCCGGCGCTATTGAGATTACCGCGGAGATGATTGAGGCAGGGGCGATGTCTCTAATGGACTATGCGGGCGAGTATCTTCCGCCTAACTGGCCCTTGGCGCGGGTGGTGGTTTCCCGTCTTTGGACAGCGATGCTAGCGGCGCGGCCTGTAGGCGTTTCAGTAGTGCCATCAATTTCCAAGTCGTAGCGCGAATGTCCTCGTGCGTTTTGACAAGCTCGTCCTTCACATTCGCGCCCCTCAAGCGCGGACTGCTGCCGCCCAGCGGCGTCGGTTGCGGGAGCGAGAATATCCACATCGCATGTATAGCGTCGTTCCGGCGCCCGCCCAGCTTGCCTATCTCCGCAAAAAGGTCCTTGGTATCTTTTCGGAGCGCCTCTGCCCCGGCCGTATATTTCAATACAGTATCGGCCAGCGAGGCAGTGATATTCCGTTGCGTGGCATCTGACCGAATGCCAAAGAAGATTGGTTCGGCGGCGAGGACATTGTCTTCCATGAGATGCACGAAGATTGAGTAGACATAAAATTGCAGGTCACCCCATTCGATATTGATTTTGCCGACAAGCTGCGAGATTTCGTCCTTATGGTCATAGGTTGGTTCTGACATGACATCACCCGGTAAGGACAAGAAGGCAGATCCGCTAGAGGCCGCCAAGCGCATCATGGGGCGGCTGGTTAATACGCCGCCGAAGCCTCATGCCAAGCCCGCAAAAACGAAGCGGGCCGCTCCCCGAAAGAAGCGACCCGCTCGGTAATTCTTACTCTCCGCCACCCGGCATTGCCGGGGAGGGTTTCCCCTCGCAACCGCCCGCACGGCTTGCGCCGGTGAAATTGCGGGAGCTGCTTAATGACATATAGGCCCAATCGCTTAAAAAGTCACTAGTGGTCGGGAGGGCGCGTGACCCCCCTCCCGACCGGTCTCGCCATCACTAGTCCCCATCGTAAAGGCGCTATGCGTGGCGGAGAGTAAGGGATTCGAACCCTTGGAGGATTTCACGCCCCTACGGATTTACAGTCCGCTGCCTTCGACCACTCGGCCAACTCCCCGGCCAAATTTAGTCACAATCCTCACGCGACTTAAAGTCGCATTTGAGTATGGCTAAAACAGCCCTGAATTGTCCTCTAGATATCAGAGGTTTAGCGGTTCGGCCGCTAATCAGGCCGCCGATAGGTGAGCCGCTTCCCTTCAATGCCCTGCATGGCTTTGACGGTGCGGGCGTTGTCGTCGGTCCCGAGGCCGATGCGGTTTGAATAACGGAAATCAAACTCCGCCAGATAGCGGTGCAAGTGCTGTTCGCCGCAATGCTGGTAGATGCCTTTCATGCCGCGCTTGAAGATCGAGAAATAGCCTTCGACGGTGTTGGTCGTAACATCGCCGCGAGCATATTCCTTGTCCGCGTGGTTGACCTTCTCATGCTTGGCGAAGTGCTGGCCCATGTAGTGATACTGGCCGGCCTCGTCCGTATGGAGCGTTGTCTCGCGGTCAACGTTCGCTTGCAAGATCGGCGTCACCGTCTTGATGGTGGCTTGGTCGATATGGAAGGAGCGGGCGCGGCCGTTACGCTCAACCAGCGTGAAGATGGCGCGCTTGTGTTCGTAACCGGGGGCCTTCTTCATGCCCTTCTTGCGACCGATATAGGTTTCATCGGCCTCGACCGTCGAGCCACCGCCGCCCATGGGACCCATGGTGCCGTCACGCATGGCTTCGCGGATACGATGGGTCATGAACCAAGCGGTTTTGTAAGTCACGCCCAGGGTGCGATGTAGCTGGTGGCTGGAAATGCCCTTCTTGCTGGACGAGAGCAGATAGACGGCCAGCCACCACTTGCTGAGCCCGATCTTGGAGCGTTCAAAGACGGTGCCGACCGTGACGGTAAACTGGCCGTTGCAGGCATTGCAGTAGTAGAGGCCGGGGCGGTGCTTCCTGCCGCCGACCAGCGCAATCTTGTCGAAGGAGCCGCAATGCGGACAGACCGGACCATTGGGCCAGCGGATCGCCTCAAGGGCTTCGCGGGCCTTCTCGTCGTCGTTGAAGATGGGGTTTTGAAGCGAGGCCATCGGTCTCTCCTGTCTATGGAGAGAACATGGGCTGCGGCCCCACTTTTGTCAAGTATATAATGGCCCTTCGGATGGGGGAGGGCGGGGTGGGGGTGGAGCACAGAACCGACTGAGAGTGCAGGGTGAGTGCCGCTTACTTCCGTCTTCCGTGCCGCGTCTCACCCCCTCCCTATCCCTCTCCCGTCAAGGGGGAGGGGAGGAAGCGCATTGCGAGACGCCTACCC
>CAZMUZ010000173.1:0-5815 GCA_964569315.1 uncultured Rhodospirillaceae bacterium
GAGGACATCGCCGTCCTGACCGGCGGCCAGGTGATCAGCGAAGACCTCGGCATCAAGCTCGAGAATGTCACGCTCGACATGCTCGGCAAGGCGAAGAAGGTGGTGATCGACAAGGAAAACTCCACCATCGTCGACGGCGCCGGCAAGAAGAAGGAGATCGAGGGCCGCTGCAACCAGATCCGCGCCCAGATCGAGGAAACCACGTCGGAATACGACAAGGAGAAGCTCGCCGAGCGTCTGGCGAAGCTCGCCGGCGGCGTGGCCGTGATCAAGGTCGGCGGCGCCACCGAGGTCGAGGTGAAGGAACGCAAGGATCGCGTCGATGACGCGATGCATGCGACCCGCGCCGCGGTCGAGGAAGGCATCGTTGCGGGCGGCGGCGTCGCGTTGCTCTACGCTGTGCGGGCCCTCGATCGGGTGAAGCACGCGAACAACGACCAGAAGGTCGGCATCGACATCGTGCGTCGCGCGATCGCGGCGCCGGCGCGGCTCATCGCCGAGAACGCGGGCACCGACGGTTCGATCGTGGTCGGCAAGCTGATCGAGTCGAAGAACGCCAACTGGGGCTACGACGCGCAGAGCGGCGAGTATGTCGATCTCGTGAAGAGCGGCATCATCGACCCGACCAAGGTCGTGCGCTGCGCGCTGCAGGATGCGGCGTCGGTCGCGGGCCTGCTCATCACCACCGAAGCGATGGTGGCCGATCGTCCGGAGAAGAAGGCGCCCCCGATGGGCGGTCCGGGCGGCGGCGGGATGGGCGGCATGGGCGACATGGACTTCTAAAGTCCAGGCCGATCCGACGACATCGAGCTCCGGCTCAGGGGGCCGCGCCGCAAGGCGCGGCCCTTTCTTTTTGCCCGCTATCGCGGGCCAGCGCGGCGTCCGCGCCTCAGATCCTCCGGTGCCGCGCCCGCGCGCCGCGCTCGATCGCGGCCGCCGGCAGGCGCCCGACCTCGAGCCGGTGGCGCAGCAGCTCGAGGAGCCGCAGCTCCTCCGGGCTCGCGCGCCCGTCCGCGGCGACCACGTCGCAGGCGAGCGCATAGGCGGTTTCGCGCAAGGGCTTCGGCAGGGCCTGCCTGATCTGCGTCAGCGCGCGGTCGAGCCCCTCTTCTCCTTGCACCAGCTTTGCGCAATCGGCGCTGACCTTGATCAGCATGTTGCGGTCGAAGTCGCGAAAGACCGGCAGATGCAGGACCATATCGCCGATCGAGGCGAGCTCGGCGTCGGTCATGTTGCGGTCGGAGGCGGACACCAGGACCATGGTGTAGATGAGCGCGGCGTGATGATCGATCATGCGGGGACCCGTGATCTTGCGAGGGGGAAGGTTGCGGGGGGAAGCGGCACACTCTAGACGCCGGCGGCGTCAAGGCAAGGCCGTTGCCGGCCGTCGCCGGAGAGGGAACACGGGGGAAAATCCGGCCGGAAGCCATGCCCCCGCGCATGGCCTTGGCAAGCGCCGGAGAAACCAGCAGCATCGCCCCGGGGCCGTGATCTGCCGGCGGCGGGGACCTGTTCGGGCCGCCGGGCAGTCGGGTCGCGCGGGGGGAAGCCGATGGCGCGGATTCTGGTCATCGACGACGAGCAGATGATGCGCGAGACGCTGAACGCGATGCTGCAGTCCGGCGGCCATCGGGTCGTCGAGGCGGTCAATGGGCGCGACGGCCTCGCGAAGATGCGCGCCGAGCCGGCCGACCTCGTCATCACCGACATCATCATGCCGGAGATGGAGGGGGTGGAGGCGCTGCTCACCCTCCTCGACGAGTTTCCGGGCCTGAAGGTGATTGCGATTTCCGGCGGCGGGCGCACCGGAACGCACGATTTTCTCGGCGTGGCCGCGAAGCTCGGCGCGGCCAGGACCCTGCAGAAGCCCTTCAGCCGCGCGGCGCTGCTCGAAGCCGTCGAGAGCTGCCTCAGCTAGCCGATCGTTTGCGCCGGCGATGCGCCGGCGTCAGGCGCGGTCGCGGGCGCTGCGCTTGCGCAGGAAGAGATTGATCGTGTCGAAGAGATAGACGCCCGTCGGGAACTCGACCTCCGGCGCCACCGCGCTGCCGGCGACGAGCTGAAAACCGGCGCAGACGGCGGCCACCACGCTGCTCGTCTTGTCGAGACCCGTCAGATAGCTCGCGAGCCGCGCCTCGTCGGCCGCGGCGGCGAAGCTCTCCATCATCTTCATCGCGGCCGCTTCCGGGCCCGGATAGTCCCGCAGATCGCCGCCCACGGTGCGAAACCCGGCCGCCCGGGGCCGCGCCATCTCCGTCTCGTCGAGGCCGAGGCGCAGCACCGTTTCGCGCGATACGCGCCGGCAGAGCGCGAGGAGCGCCGGCAGCACCGCCCAGTCCCCCGCATGGGCGTCCAGGATCTCGATCTGCAGCAGCCGCCGGACCTGCCGCGGCTGCTGCGATAGCAGAGTGAGGATGGCGTCGCGCTTCGTGCTCTGGTCGAGCACGGCCCGATGGACGGGGACCGAGATGATGGCCTTGCTGCCGCGCGAGAGCATGGTTTGCAGGTCGGCGGCGGCCTTCCGGACGGCGAGGAGGTCGATCGAGGCGATGGCGTCCGGGCGCAGCATCTGGCGCTCGATCTCGGCGAGCGGCTTCAGCCGCCCGCCGGCTTCGACCTTCACCTGCAGGCCATAGGAGGTGACGACGTGCCGGTCGCAATCCCAGACCGGCTGGTAGGCGAAGCGGATGGAATCGATCGGCAGATCCTGCCCGCCGCTTATCGCAGCACCCGGCGCCGGCGCATCGCCCGAGAGCCGGGACTGCACCATGGCCTGCAGCGCCGCCATGCGGCGCGCGGCCGCGTTCTGTTCCTCGGCCGCCTTGACGGGATCGTAGAGCCGTCGTGCCGGCGCCGGCGGCGGGTCGAAACCCGTCCCGATCTCCCGCTCGATCGATTTCACAATTGCGCCGAGGGAACCGGCCGGCCCAGCGATGGGCAGGAAGGCCGGGTCCGATCTGTCGGCGGGACGATGCTCGATCGGTTGCCAGGACTCCGCCGGGGGCCCCGGCTCCGTCGGGTCGGGTGCCGCGATGTCGCCTGACACGGGGGCGGGCATATCGGTTTCCGCGGCGATGCCCTTGCTCAGGGCGTCGATGACCGCCGCCGCGGCATCGACCGGCACGAAATCGATCGTGCCGTCCGCCTTGACGACGGCGCTGGTGACCTCGATCGCGCTGAGCTCGCGCTCCTCGCCGAAGAGCTTGTGACGGATTTCGCTCGCGATCAGGCCGCAGAGCATGCGCCCGTCGGCCGGGGTCGCCGAATCCAGGATCAGCACATAGGACGTCTCGTTGAGCCGGTAATGCAGATCGGCGATGCCGAGGCGTTGTCGCAGGATCCGTTCGATCGCCGCCGAGACGCGCTCCTGGATCATCGGCCAGCGCTCGCCGAGTTCGTCCCGGATATTGCCGAGATTGAGGAGATGCAGCTTTCCGGCGTCGATCGCGTCGCGATAGGAGGCGATGGCGATCGCCTGCGCGCCGGCATGGGAGTCCTCGCCCGACCGCCGTCGGGCGGCACGGCCGCCGCCAGCACCTCTGCCGTCCCTCCGTCGCGCCGTGCGGAAGAGGGACGTGATCCCTTGCCAGAACTTCAGGGCCATCTCGCCGCCCGCAATAAAGCCTCGGCCGGTCGCCACCCGGCCGTTTCGCGAGTTTCACGCCGCGAAATGAGCATTTCGTTAAGGATTTGCCGCGAATCCGTGGCGCCTAACGCCTTGATCCGCCATCCTTCTCGGCCAGAAACGCTCGGGTTGTCGCCACCGCATCGGCAAGCCCGACCCGATTGATCTCGACGCCATCGGGGAAGGCGCCCTTGAGGCGCGATGGCATCATCGGGTCGAGCAGTACGAAGACGCCGTGATCGTCGGCCCGTCGCACCAGCCGTCCGAAGGCCTGCTTCAGCCGCAGCCGGGTCAGGCGGTCGTCGTAATGCCGGCCGTCGAAGGCCTTGCGGCGCGCGCGATGCAGGATGTTCGGGCGCGGCCAGGGAACGCGGTCGAACAGCACGAGACGCAGCGAGCGGCCTGGCACGTCGACCCCGTCGCGGACCGCGTCGGTGCCGAGCAGCGACGCATCCTCCTCGGCGCGGAAGATATCCACGAGGGTCGAGGTATCCATCGCATCGACATGCTGGGCCAGCAGCATCAGCCCGTCGCGCTCGAGCGCCGGCGCGATGCGACGATGCACGTGGCGCAGCCGCTGGATCGCCGTGAAGATGCCGAGCGCGCCGCCGCCCGCCGCGCGGATCAGCTCGCGATAGGCGGCGGCCACCTGGTCGAGATCGTCCTTCCGCACGTCGGTCACGACGAAGACGCGCGTCTGGTTCGGATAATCGAAGGGCGAGGGGACGCGGGCGCGGATCGCCGGATTGGGGAGATGGGCAGCACCGGTGCGCGCCTCGGAGGCGGCCCAGTCGACCTCCGCGTCGCCCGAGCCGTCCGTCAGCGTCGCCGAGGTCACCAGCAGCCCTTGCGCGGGTGCGGCGACCGTCGCGGCGAAAGGCAGGGTCGGATCGACCCAGTGGCGATACATGCCGACGTCGATGTCGCGCCCGTCGCTGCGCTCGACGCCGAGCCAGTCGACGAAGGTCGCGGGGGGCGCTTCGCCCAAGGTCTTCAGCATGGCGCGCCAGCCATCGAGCTCCATCTCGACGCGGCGCCGGAGCCCGCGCTGCACCGCCTCGATGCGCAGCCGCGTCGCGCTGTCGAGATCGGCGGCCTCGAGATCGAGCTTGGCCGCAAGCCGGCGCATCAGGAGCTGCAGCGGCTCGGCGAGCTCGCCGAGTGCCGCGGCCAGCGCGCGGCCGGCCTCCACCATGCCCTCGACCGGCGGCAACAGGTCGGTCTCGAGCGAGTAGGGATTGTCGGCATCGGCGTCTCGCGCATAGACCTGCTGGCGCACATGGGCGAGGAACCGCTCCGCCGGCCCCAGCGCCTCGCCGCCCGGAAGGCGCGACTGCCAGGCCTCGCCGGGAAGCTGCCGCGCGGCGCCGAGCGCATTCTTCAGCGCCGCCTCGGCCTGCTCGTCGCCCGACACCAGATCCTCGACCCGCCGCTTGAGGCCGCGGGCGCGGCTCTGCCGGCGGCTGTCCTCGGACCCCAGGATCCAGCGCCGAAGCTCGATCATCTCCTGGCCCGTGAGGTGGCTCGCGAAGGTGTTGTCGGCCGCCTCGAAGAGATGATGGCCTTCGTCGAAGACGTAGCTGCTCGGCTGGGTTTTCTCCTCGGCGCCGATCGCCGCCTGGATCATCACCAGCGCATGGTTTGCGATGACGATCTCCGCGCGCCGCGCCCGCCGGATCGATCGCTCGATGTAGCATTTGTGGTAGTGCGGGCAGGCGGAATAGACGCATTCGCCGCGCCGGTCCGCGAGCCCGAGGCTGCGGCCCCGGCCGATGAGGTCGGGCAGCCAGCCGGGGAAATCGCCGCCGACGAGATCGCCGTCGCGCGTCGCCTGCGCGAACCGCGCCATCAGGCCGAGGGCGGTGGTGTCGCCCGGCCGGTTGGGCAGGGCGCGCACGGCCTCCTCCAGATTGAGCAGGCAGAGATAGTTCTCGCGGCCCTTGCGCACCACCGCCTTCATCGCCTTCTCCACCGGATCGGGGTAGAGCCGGTCGAGCTCGCCGTCGATCTGATGCTGCAGGTTGCGAGTGAAGGTGCTGATCCAGACGGCGGCCTCGTTCTTCTGGGCCCAGAGGCTCGCGGGCGCGATATAGCCGAGCG
Source organism: uncultured Rhodospirillaceae bacterium (assembly GCA_964569315.1). Classification (GTDB taxonomy): domain Bacteria; phylum Pseudomonadota; class Alphaproteobacteria; order Dongiales; family Dongiaceae; genus CADEFF01. The sequence continues at coordinate 5,726 of CAZMUZ010000173.1, forward strand.
TCTTGCCGACGCCGGTGCCGGCCTCGGCGATCACGAAATTGGGCTCGCCCTCGCGCTCGCGCGGCGCGAAGGCCGCGGCGGCGGCCGAGG
>CAZMUZ010000174.1:0-1148 GCA_964569315.1 uncultured Rhodospirillaceae bacterium
GATCGGCCACGTAGTTCCCCGCGCCGAGCAGCGCCAGCGTTTCGTCCACGTCCCTGGGCAGGGCCCGTGCCGGCGGGCTGACGGTGGGGCTTTGCGGCGGCGAGGCCTGCCTCACGGGCGATCTATTTCTGGAAGCTGCTGCCGTCGGCCGCCATGAACCAGGTGCCGGCCGGTGCCTTCGCGAGAATCTCCGCGGCATAGACCTGTCCGACCTGATCGGCCGTGACGCCCTGCTCCCTGGCGCGCGCTTCGTAGAGCGCCTTGCGCTCGCCATTCACCCGATTGACGATCGACTGGACGCTGCTCACGCTCGGATCGCGCACCATGACGAAGCCGTCATAGCGCTCGGCGATCACGCCCTCGGCCCTCAGATCGTCGAACTCGTCGGCCGCGGCAGGCCGGATCCAGGGAAGCGCCGCCGCGAGCGATGCCAGCGCCGCAAGGCGCAACACGCTCCGGCGGGTCCACAGCGGGGTTCGGCTCTGATTCATGTCGGTCTCTCTGGCAATCAGAAAATATCGGGATTCTTCGCGATGTCGTCTTTCGCCTGCTCTTCGATCCGGACGCGCACTTCCTGCTCGATCTTGACGTTCATGTTGATCACGATCGGCTTGTCCGGCGCCTCGACCTTCACCGTCGGGTTGCAGGCCCCCGCGAGAAGGCCGGTCGCGAGGAGCGCGAAAAAGGCGGGACGCAGGGAGCGGGTCATCATCGCGTTGGGCCCTCCGGCGCCCGGCCAGCGATAAATGGCAATGGCAGGACCATTGTTCCAGCGGCCTGGAACGACGGACCGGTCCTAAGGCGTGCCGCTTGCCGGTCGGGTCGCCTCGAGCCGCTGACGCACCAGGTCGGGAACGCTGTAGCCGACGAGGCTGTCCTTGAGGATTTGATCGAGCTTGCCGGCGAGCGTGAGATTGAACTCGATCGGATAACCATCATAGAAGTCAGGATTCCTGCCCGTGACATGCAGCCCGATCTCGGCATCCCCGTCCGTCTTCCGGTCGAGGGTCATCCAGAGCTTTTCATATTGGAAGTTCGACAGGGCCGACATGACGAGGCTAACGGTTTCGTCGTTGTCTTGCAACGCAGGCGGGGGCGCATCGGGCGCATAGGAAACGGCGAGCAAGCGCCTGGTGCCGCTCGGCCAC
>CAZMUZ010000174.1:1158-5517 GCA_964569315.1 uncultured Rhodospirillaceae bacterium
CAGGCGGGGGCGCATCGGGCGCGGAGGCGTTGCGGCCGGGCGCGGCGGCATCGAGCCGTGCCCCCGCGATCGAGATGAGGCTGCCGTCGAGCGTCACCGGGATCACGCCGCTGAGGCGGCCGGTGCCGGTGAGGCCGGTGATCTCCGCCAATGCGAGAAGCTGCTCGAGATCGACGTCGTCGACATGGAGACGGATCTGGCCCTCGGGGTCGGCCGGATCGATGACGACGGGCTCGACGCTGACATCGCCGTCCGCCATGTGAAGCTCGGCCGCCTTGATCGAAAGCACCCGACCGGCCGCCGTGAAGGTGATGAGGCCGTCCTGCATCGGCAAGCCGAGATCGAGCGAGGCGACCGCGATCTGCTGGTCGGGCCGGGTGCGGAAGGGCGACAGGCTCTGCAGGGCGACGGCGCCGTTCATCCGCACCACGTCGAGATCGGGGGTCGTGATCGAGAGATCCTCGATCCGCAAGGTCGCGTCGGAGAAGACCGCGCCGGTGCGCCAGGCGACGCCGCCGGCGAGGGAGACGGTGCCGGTCGCTTCCTCGATCTCCGCAAGCTCCGGGACGAGATGCCGGGGCTGCAGCCCGCCCGGCTGGAACTCGATCGGCGCGATCTCGATATGGCCGGCGCCGGCGCCCGATTTCAGATCGTGGCTGCCGGCGAAGCTGAGATCGATCATCTTCGCCGGATCGGCGGCCTTCAGGTCGAAATCGACGCCATTGCCCGCAAGCGTCGCGATGCCGTCGACCGAAAGCACCGGAACCTCCGCATTTCCGGCCGCGAGGGTGAGCTTCGCGATATGCGCCGTGACCTTGCCGGAGCCGAGCCCTGCGCCTAGCCGGATGCGCGCATCGATGCCTTCCGCCGCGATCTCGTCCTGGGGCGCCTGAAGCTGGCCGTTATAGACCGCGATCGCGCCCTGCCAGCCGGCCGGTTCCGACCATTCGCCGGTCACATCGGCGCTCGGCGCCGCGACGGTGATGGGCCCTTCGCCGACACCGGGGGAGGCCGTCATGCGGAAGCCCTGCAGCTTCACCGCATGGACGACATGCAGGCCTTCGGGCCGTGCGAAATCGGCCACGACCAGCGGGTCCTTCGCGGCGCTCGCGGTGAGGGCGAGGGACTGGGTTTCGCCGCGAAGCCCGGCGATGCGCAAGCCTTCGGCGGCGATGGCGCCCGGCTCCGCAAGGGCGGCGGTGAAAAGCGCGTTCTGCAGCGTGTAATCGACATGGAGATTGGCGGACGCGCGCTTGGCGAAGACCTCGCCCGCGTCGACGCCGAGCCCGACCGCGAAGAGGTGAGCCTGTCCCTTGATCTCGTCCGGCGTGCCGGCGGCGGTGCCCTTGACGAGGAGAGAGTCGACGGCGGTGGCATCGGTGGCCGCCGGATCGAGCGACCAGTGCGAAACCCAGAGCTCGCCTTCATCGACCTGGAAGCTCGCGAGCACCGGGCCCGGATCGGCCGTGAAGCTGCCGCGCGCCGAGATCAGCAGGTCGGACGGGTTGTTCACCCGGACCGCGCCCATGCCGGTCACGGCGAGGCCAGCATCGCCCGGGGTGACGAGGGCGGTCGATCCGTCGGCGATGGTGACGATCAGGCGGCCATCGATCTTGCTGGCGAGCCCTGCGGGAAGGCCGATCTTCGCGCGCTGGTCGGGATCGAGCACGCCGCGGATCGCGTTGGTGCCGAGGCTGGTCAGGGCGTAGAGGTTCGGCCGGCGCTCGAGCTGAACCTCGCCGGCGCCGCTGAGGTCCGAGACATAGCCGTCCCAGCGCAAGGTCTCGAGGTCGTAGCTGAGCTTCGCCGTCAGGCCCTCCGGCAGGCTCATATTGGCGATTTCCGCCAGCGGCGGCAGCGGCAGGCTGACCTCCGCGCCGAGCGAAGCGCGGCCCGCCGCGGGCGGCGGAAGGTTCGCCAGCGCCCAGACCGGCGCGGTTTCGTCCATCGAGAGCTCGCCCACCAGCTCCGCCACCGGCGAGCCGGACGGGTCGGCGACGTCGCCATGCAGCTTCGCGACGAAGGAGTTGGCCGGATCGACCGCCGACACGGCGAAGCTCGCCTGATGCGGCGTGTAGTCGAAATCGAGCGCGAAGGCGACCGTCGGCAGGTCGGCGCGGGTGAACTTGCCCGAGCGGAGATGCCCCGTGACCGCGACCGGGGCGGTCGCGGCAAGCTCGAGGCTGAGTTCGCCCGTCATGCCTTCGGCCGCGACGTTCTGTTCGGCCCAGACGATGGCGCCTTCCGTCACGTCGATCGTGAGCTTCGCATCACCGGCGAGCGTGAAATCGCCGGCGAGCTGGCCGCCGAGATTTCCGAAACGGCTGTCGGCGGTCCAGAGCCCGCTCGCCTGGAACTTGTCGCTGCCTTCCGGCGAGAGCTGCCCGGAGAGGTTTACGTTGATGGGGCCGGCGACCGTCTGCAGGATCACGCGGCAGCTAAAGCATTTGATCGGCGGGAGCGCCGTCGCCTCGCTTTCGCCGCCGCCGCCGAACCCGTCGAGGAGGGTGGAGAGCGCGCCCATCGGCCGCTCGGCGCCGGGCGTCACATAAAGTTGCAGACCCTCGACCGCGATGCCGCGGATTTCGGGGAAACCGAGACCGGCCAGCCGGTAGTCGACCTCCACCGTTTCCGCCGCAGCCTCCTCGCCGCTGCCGAGCAGCAGCCCCTGGATGCGCAGCCGGTCCCGCGTGACCTCGCTCACGGTCAGGCTCGCGCCCGGTGCGCCCGAGGCGCGCAGATAGTTCTCCAGCAGGAAGGCGACGAGCTGCGGCCGTGCCGTCCAGGCGAGGAGGGCGCCGATCGCGACGACACCGACAAGGATGGCCGCGGCGATCGCCACGCGACGCAAGGTCTTCGATGTCGCCGGCGGATTGCCTACCGAGTCGGCCATCGGCGAAGCATAACGCACTGCCTTTGGGATTCCATCTTGCATGGCCGCGCGAGGAAAGCCCGTTGCCCGAGCCGGTCGCGAGCGCGCTCTCGGCTCGGGCGCATTTTCTTTCACGTCCGCGGTGCCGGAGACCCTGCGCCGTCGCGCGCCCGGAAAAGAAAAAAGGGAGGCGGTCGAGCCGCCTCCCTAGGGCAGGTTTGAACTTAAAAATTACCTCAGCCGCAGGCTGTAACTGCCCGTCTTGCCATGACATTGACGAGATGGGCGCGATACTCCGCGCTGCCATGCATGTCGCTGTTGAGCCCCGCGGCCGGAATCTTCACCGACTTGATGGCGTCCGCCGAGAAACTGCCGGCAAGGGCCTTTTCCATCTCGGTCGCGCGGAAGACGCCGGGGCCGGCACCGGTGACCGCGACGCGGATCCCGCCGCCGGTCCTGGCCACGAAGACCCCGACCATGGCGTAGCGCGACGCCGGATTCGGGAACTTCATGTAGGCGGCCTTGTCGGGTTTGGGGAAGCTCACGGCGGTCACGATCTCGCCGTCCTGAAGCGCCGTTTCGAACATGCCCTTGAAGAAATCGTCGGCGGCGATCCGGCGCTTGTCGGTAATCACCGTGGCGCCGAGCGCGACGAGCCCGGCAGGATAGTCGGCCGCCGGATCGTTGTTCGAGATCGAGCCGCCGATCGTGCCGCGATTGCGCACCTGCGGGTCGCCGATGCCCTCGGCAAGAACGGCGAGAGCGGGGATCGTCTTCTTCACCTCGGCCGAATGGGCGACCTCGGCATGGGTTGTCATGGCGCCGATCGTAAGTCCGCCGCCCTCCGGCTTGATGCCCCTGAGCTCGGCGATGCCGCCGAGATCGACGAGCGAGGAGGGCTGGGCGAGGCGCTGCTTCAGGGTCGGGATCAGCGTCATGCCGCCGGCGACCAGCTTGGCCTCGCCGGAGAGCCGCTTCGCCGCGTCGGCGAGGGAGGTCGGACGGTGATAATCGAAGTTATGCATGGTTTCCTCCCTTACTCCGCGGCCATCTTGTGGATCGTCCGCCAGACGCGCTCCGAGGTGAGCGGCATCTCCATATGCCGGACCCCGAGCGCGTCGGTGACCGCATTGACCAGCGCCGGCGGCGCCGCGATCGCGCCGGCCTCGCCGCAGCCCTTTACCCCCAGCGGATTGTGCGGGCAGGGGGTTTCGATCATGCCGACCTTGAAGCTCGGCAGATCGTCGGCGCGCGGCATGCAGTAATCCATGAAGGAGCCGGTCAGGAGCTGGCCCGTCTCCTTGTCGTAGACGCAGCCCTCGAGCAGGCCCTGGCCGATGCCTTGCGCGAGGCCGCCATGCACCTGGCCCTCGACGACCATCGGGTTCACGACCTTGCCGAAATCGTCGACCGCCGCCCAACTGACGATCTTCGTCACCCCGGTATCCGGATCGATCTCGACCTCGCAGATATGGACGCCGGCCGGA
>CAZMUZ010000175.1:0-5485 GCA_964569315.1 uncultured Rhodospirillaceae bacterium
GACGGCCCGCCCGGCGGCGTCCCGATCCTATTCGGCGCCCTTTATGGCATTCCAAGTGTTGGTATAGACGTCGAGACGGTCCGGCTGTTCCCACATCACCAGGCTGTCGACATAGTCGATGTCGTCCTGGTGCTTCGCCTTGAACTCCTCCGCCGTCATGCACTCCTTTGCCGCGACCGGATTGGCGGCCGAATAGCCGGTCACCGACGAGATGCCGCACTGCCCGCGCGCCGAGGTCGTGAAGTTGATGTATTGGTAGGCACAATCCTGGTTCGGGCTGCCCTTCACGATCATCCAGTTGTCCGCCCAGCCGTCGGCCTTCTCCTTGGGCAGGAACTCCTTCACCGGGATGCCTTGCTTTTGCAGCTCGGCGACTTGATAGCCGCCCCAGGTGTTGGAGATCCAGACCTCGCCGGAAGCGTAGAGATTGATGAGCTCGCCGGCCGTGCTCCAGTATTTCCGCAACAGCCGCTTCTCCTCGATCAGCTTCTGCTTCACCGCTTCGAGCTGCTCGTCCGTGAGGCTGTAGACATTGTCGTAGCCGAGCAGGCGCGCCGTGTTGAAGATGGCGCTCTTGTCGTCCCAGAGGGCGATCTTGCCCTTGTACCGCTCGTCCCAGAGCGCGGCATAGGAGTCCGGCTCCTCCGTGATCTTGTCGGTGCGGTACATGAGCGGGATGGAGCCCCAGGTCAGCGGCACGCCATAGACCTGGCCGTCGCGATTGATACCCTTGGCGGTGCGGAACAGCTCGTAGATGTCGTTCCAGTGCTCGATCTTGGACATGTCGAGCGGCTCGACGAGGCTGGCCGCGACCAGCACGCCGGTCGTGTCCGCCGACACCGAGACGATGTCGTAGACCCCGCCGCCGGATGCGAGCTTCGGCGCGAAATCGTCGTTGGATCCGACATAGGTGGCGGTCACCTTGCAGCCGGTGGCGGATTCGAATTCCTTGACGAAGCTGTCGTCGGCGTAGCCCTCCCAGCCCAGAAAATTGAGCTCGCCTGCGGTGGCGCTCACCCCGCCGGCCACCACAATGGCGAGCCCGACAATCGAGCCGTAAAGCCAGCCTGCCGTTCTTCTTTTCATTGTTTCCTCCCTGTGCTGAGTGAATGGCTTGAACTCAGGTGACATGCGGTTCGCCGTCCTTTCGTCGAACCGCGGATAACCATGGCGAGCGCTCCCGCATCGAGTTCGGACGAATTTCGCGATCGACGCACCTCGTTCATCAGTAGCTCGGTGGCGTAATGGCCCAGAGCACGACCGTCTCCGTTCTGCCCGGGTTTCCATAGCGATGCGGCAGGTTGCTCGGAAATGTGAAGCTGTCTCCTTCGGTCAGGACGAAATGTCTGTTGCCGATCCATAGCTCGAGCTGGCCGGCAACGATCATCCCGCCTTCCTCGCCGCTATGTGTGTAGGGTCGCTCGCCGCTCATCGACCCGGGCGGAAGCCGGCTGAGCAGCAGCTCCAACTGCCCGTTCAGGTTCGGCGAGAGCAGCTCGTCGATGGCGCCGCCATCGAACGCGACCTTGCGGCGATGAGACGCGCGGACCACATAGTCGCGCTCTTCCTGCGGCCCCGGCGCGCCATTGGCGAAGAACCAGCTTATGTTGACGCCGAGCGCCCGGCTGATCTCATAGAGGGCGAGGACGGACGGGTTGGAAATGCTCCGCTCGACCTGGCTGAGAAAGCTTACGGACATGCCCGCACGATCGGCGAGCTCCGTGAGCGTCAGGCCGCGCGACTTCCGCAGATCCCGGATTTCCTTGCCCACCGCCCGAAGCAAATCGTCGCCGCGGGAAGCGTCCGCGATCTGGTCCGCCAGCGCGGACGAGCGTGGCCCAGCCATTTCCGCCCTCCCCTGCACGGCTTCTTCTTGATTAGTGAAATCATTGGCCGAATTTTCACTGAGAGGCAAGAGCGGAGGCTGCCGGCCGGGAACAGTCGGGATCTCGGCCTTGAGCTATCGCGTCGAGACGGCCATCGCCCTCGGGGTCAGGCGTCTGAACCGCGCCGGCCGGTCGAAGCCGCGCAGCGCGGCGCTTTCCTCAGCAGGCGCGAACGGCGCCAGCAGGGCGCGCACCCCCGGCGCCTCCGCCAACGCTTCGGAGATCACGATGTCGCCGCCGCGGCTCTGCCCCTGCAACCGCGCCGCGAGATTGACGGTCGATCCGAAATAGTCGAGCCGGTCGTTGAGGGTGACGGCAATGCAGGGTCCGACATGCAGCCCGAGCTTGATCACCACCGCCCCCTCGCCCATAGCCGCGTTGAAATCGGCGGCGCGGCGCTGGATCGCGATGGCGGCGCGGATCGCCGCCGCGGAATCGAAGAAGGCCGCCATGACGGCATCGCCGATGGTCTTGACGATGGCGCCCTCATGCTCGCGGACGATGCCGGCGAGGAAGGCGAAATGCTCGCGCACGAGGCCGTAGGCGCGCGCGTCGCCCACCCGCTCGTAGAAGGCGGTCGAGCCCTTGAGGTCGGAAAACATCAGCGTGATCTCGGCGATGCCGACATCGTCGCCCGGCCGCAGCACGTCGCTCGCGAAGAGGTCGCGGAAGGCCTGGATGGTGGTGATGCGATCGGCGGTCAGCACGTCCTTCAGCCACCGCCGGTCCTCGACGATGAGCGTCGCCTCGCGGCCGGTCCGGTTCGAGAGGGTCACCCGGCCGGCGGGCGCCGGCGCGCCGGCGCGTATCCCATCGGCCTCGAGCAGGAATTCGGGGAAGCCGCCTTCCTGCCAGTCGATCGGCAGTTCCGCCCCCGCCTCCAGCGTGCGTAGCCGATAGGCGCCATAGGGAAGCTCGACCTCGATCGAGCGCGATTGCCCGGGGTCGAGGGTAATATGCAGCTTGATATGCGGCGTCGACATCGGGCCGAAGAGGCAATATTCGCCGCTCGCCAGCGGCCGCACCGCCGGCGAAGGCCGGAAGCTCGCTTCGACATTGGCCGAGAAATCGCGGTCGTAGTCGATGTTGCAGGTCGGGCAATGGGCGCCGGTCGGCAACCGGTCGAGCGAGCCCGACCAGGCCTTGGCGACGCGGCAGCGCGGGCAGAGCAGCTCCCAGCGCAGCTCCAGGAGCCCGCTCTTGACCGCTTGCAGGCAGCATTCGACGGCGTTGCGCGCCGCGACACCCCATTCGCGCGCCAGCTTCAGCGGCCGCAAATGCCAGAGATCGACTTCCTGCGCGGTCATCACATAATCCGCGAGCCGCCGCTCGAGCCCGTGGCCGTTGGGCGTCGAGGCGATAGCCTGCAGAATGGTCTCGACCCGCCGGCGGGTCTCGGCGCCGGACGCCGGAGGCTCGTAGGAAAAGGCGGCGTCGCGATGGCCGGCGGCAAAGTCGGACGCCTCCTTCGCGAGCCTGCCGAACGTCTTGCCCGTATTGCGGAAGAAGCCGCCGGCGAGGATCAGCTCGCCCAGGAGGTTCCGCGGCTCGACCGCGACGGTATAGGTGCCGCGCGAACCGCCCCCGGCGGGCTCGAGGATGAAGGAGGCGCAGAGCGACTTGAGCGGCCCGTTGCGGAACTCCCGGCAATGCTCGAACCAGCGGTTATGGATCCAGTTGACCGGCCGCTCGCGCCATTCGATGACCAGCGGCCCCCGCTTCAGCCGGCCGAGATAGAGCATCCGGCCGTCGGGCTGCAGGGTTTCGACGATCTCGTGTTTCGGGAGCCTGGCGGCCTCGTTGAAGCGGGCCGTGTCGGCCAGCACCTCCCAGACCGCCTCGACCGGGGCGGCGAAACTCCAGATCCAGCTTTGCTGCCGAAGCTTGCCCATTGTCTCCCGATCTCGGTGGAAGGCGGCCATTTGAGCCGGTCGGCGGGGCACAAGCAATCGAGCGCCGACGGGGTTCACGCCGAATTGCAGGGCTCGCAGCGAACCCCCGCGGGACCGGTCGCCATCGGCATTCCGCGCATCCGATCCGCGGCAATTGCGGCGAATGCACCGGAGACTTGCGAACATGATTTAGAAAGTGTAAGAGCCGCCATTATATTCATGTTACACAGTAGTGGCGGGAAACATATGGAATATTATTGGATTTATGATTTATGCCATGCAAAATTATCGCCTCACTAATATTACTGCCTTTCGATTATTTACCATGCAAATTTGAAATGCATTTGATAGGTTTTCTCTCAATCGAGGCCGGGCGGCAGGTGCCGCCGGATAGGTCACTCAGGTAGAGGAGATCGTCATGACCGCCATTCGCCAGTTCCTCCGCGACGAAGCCGGCGCGACCGCCATCGAATACGGTCTGATCGCCGCTCTCGTCTCCGTCGCCGCCATCGGTGCGCTGACCTCGCTGGGCGGCTCGCTCAGCGGCATCTTCAGCTTCGTCAGCAGCACCATGTCGAGCGCCGTCCCCTCCTAAGCGGCAGCGGGTCGACAGTCGCTCCCTGCCCCTCGGCTGCGCTCGACCTCTCCCCGGGTCGGGCGCAGTCGCTTTTTTTGGTTCAGGGAAGGCCGCTTCCGCGGGCCGCTCCCGTGCGATCGCGGCGCGGTCCGCGCTTCAGATCCCGGCCGTCGCGAGGCCGGCGGCAAGCATCAACAGGATCCCCGACACGAAGCCGATCCCGGCGCGCGGAAGCGCGGTAAAGCCCTCCCACCATTGGGAGGCGGTGACCACGTCCAGCCGGTCGGCATCGACGTGCGTCTGGACCCCATTGAGAAAGGTCACGAGGTCGGCGGTGTTGTATTGAATGCCCGACGCGCCGGCGGCGACGATCTGATGAAACATGACGGCGCAGTTGTCGCCGCGCGTGACGGCCTGGTCGAGGCGAGCCAGCAGCGCCGCCGGCGCGTCCACCGCCAGGCCGCCGATGATCGGCAGCTTGTAGTCGCGCGCGCCGAGGCCAAAAGCCGAATTCCACGCTCGCGGCGTCATGGTGCCGCGCGCCGTCAGGAAGCCCCGTCCCCGCAGCGCGTTCGCGATCGTAAGATCGCCGGCTGAGAGCTGATGCACGCCGTTCGGGTAGACATAGTGAAAGGCGCCCCGGGTCCAGCCATGCGCCAGCAGGTAGTCCTGGTTCGCGGCGATGTCCGCGGGAATGTCGCCGATCAAGTCGAGTGCGGTTTCGCCATGTACCGCCAGATCGTGGCCGGCTTCATGGAGCGCCTCGAGATCCGACACCGTCATGAAGATGCTGGTGCCGACCAGGGCGCCGATGATGCCGTGGGTCGCCTTGAGGGCGCGCGCATCCAGTTCGGGCACGGCGAGGTCGAACCAGGATTTGTAGCCGTCGTCGGCGTAGATGATCAGCTTGGGCCGCGCCTTGAAGGCAGCGAAGCAGGCGTCGATATAGACCGTCGTTTGCGTCGCGCTGTTCTGGTTGAACCGCAGCTCGACGGTGGTGAAGGGCTTCGTGTCCCAGTTGGGCGACCCGGTGGTGCCGCCGAACTGGTCTCGCGCCAGGCTGACCCAGTGCCAGCCGTTAAACTGCTTCTCAAGGTCCGCGAAGGAATAGGACTGGAAATAGAAATCCG
>CAZMUZ010000176.1:0-5481 GCA_964569315.1 uncultured Rhodospirillaceae bacterium
CGGGATGCCAGCCGCGCCGCCATTCCTCGCCCATGGTGGGGTTCTGGGTGCAGCGGATGATGGCGCCCGAGGTGTAGCCCGAGACGCAGACATTGCAGCCGATACATTCCCGGATGTCTTCCGGCCGGCCTTCCTCGATCTTCTTCGGCAGGAAGGGATCGGCGATCGAGGGCCGCGCCGCGCCGATGATGTCGAGCACACCGCGGCGGATCTGCGAGACCATGGTGTCGGGCGAGGTAAAGCGCCCGACGCCGATGACAGGCTTGGTGGTGAGCCTCTTCACCACGGCATTGAACGGCTCCTGGAAGCCTTCCTCGCCGAAGCGCGAGGTCAGCGAATCGTCCGCCCAGGGGCTGACCTTGATGTCCCAGACGTCCGGCAGCTCCGCCAGCATCTCGACGATCTCGCGTCCTTCGACAGGGGCGCGGATGCCATCCTCGCCCGAGAGCTCGTCGATGGTGAAGCGCACCGCGACGGCGCAATGCGCGCCGACCGCATCCTTGGTGTCCTCGATCACCTCGCGCAGCAGCCGCACGCGGTTCTCGAGGCTGCCGCCATATTCGTCGGTGCGATGATTGCGGCGGCGCGAGAGGAAGAACTGCAGCAGCTCGAGATCGTCCGCGGCATAGACATAGACGATGTCGAACCCGGCCTCCCGCGCGCGCAGCGCCGCCTGCCGGTGCCAGCGCCGGTAGTTCCGGATGTCCTCGCGGTCCATCGCACGGGCCTGCAACGGATCGCGGCGGTTCGGGGTGGGCGAGGGAGCGATCGGCACTTCGCGCGTGTAGCGGTTGGCGACTGCAAAGCCGCCATGGGCCAGTTCCGCGCCTGCGAGCGCGCCATGGCGGTGCGCCGCCTCGGTCAGGATCGCGAGCGACTTCACGTCATGGTCGTCCCACAGCTTCGTCTGGGCGAAGGGCCAGGAATCGGAGCTCGGATGGATCGACATGATCTCGGTGCAGACGGCGGCCCAGCCGCCCTCCGCCTTCATCTCGCGCATGGCCGCATGGCCGCGCGGCAGGATCGATCCGAGGCCGTTGCAATGCGGCACCTGGTAGAACCGGTTCTTCAGCGTGACCGGGCCGAGGCGGATCGGCTCGAACAGGATGTCGTGGCGCGGATCGCGGGCCATGGACTTCTTCGGATCGCGGTGGCTGTCGTCCATTGGGCGCGTTTCCGGGCCCGCGATCAATATTTGATCGCGATGTTCCGCGTCTGCACGTAGTTGTAGATCGCTTCGACGCCTTTCTCGCGGCCGAAGCCCGAGCGCTTCATCCCGCCGAACGGCACGTCGTTCCCGCCGGCGAACCACTTGTTGACGAAGATCGTGCCCGCCTCGAGCCGGTCCGCCGCCCAATGCGCCTTGCGCAGGTCGCGCGTATAGACGCCGGCCGCGAGCCCGTAGTCGGTGCCGTTGGCGATGACGAGCGCCTCCTCCGGTTCGTCGAAGCTCATCACCGACAGGACCGGGCCGAACACCTCGTCGCGGCCGATCAGCATGTCGCCCTTGACGCCGGTGAAGATGGTCGGCTGCATGAAGTGTCCCTCGCGCTCGGCGCGCTTGCCGCCGATCACCGCCGTGGCGCCGGCCTGGATACCCGAGCGGCAATAGCCTTCGATCTTGTCGAGCTGCGGGCCGGAGATCACCGGCGTGAGGAAATGGCCGTCGATGCCGGCCCCTTGCGTCCAGCCCTTGACGACGCCGACGAGCTTCTCCACCAGCGCATCGTGCACCTTGCGCTGCACGATGAGGCGCGAGCCCGCGGAGCAGACCTGGCCGGCATTGGCATAGATGCCGATCGCGGCGCTCTTCGCCGTCTCGTCGAGATCGGCGTCGGCGAAGACGATGCCGGCCGACTTGCCGCCGAGCTCCATCACGCAGGGCACGATCTTCTCCGCCGCGCGATGCAGGATCTTCTGGCCCGTCGCGACCGAGCCGGTGAAGACGATGTGGTCGACGCCGGGATGCGAGGTGAGGGCGTCGCCCGCCTCGCTGCCGTAACCGCAGATGATGTTGAGCCAGCCCTTCGGCAGGCCCGCGCGCTCGCAGGCGGTGGCGAGATAGGTCGAGGCGAGGGGCGAAAGCTCCGGCGTCTTCAGCACCACGGCATTGCCGCCGGCGAGCGCGGGTGCGGCCGAGCGCGCGCAGAGCTCGAGCGGGAAGTTCCAGGGAATGACCTGCGCCGAGACGCCGTAGGGAACCCACTGGGTGAAATCGGCGAAGCCGTCCCCGAGCGGGATCGAGCGGCCGTGGAGCTTGTCCGCGAGGCCGGCGTAATACTCGAAATAGCGCGCCGCATCCTCGATCTCGCCCCTGGAGAAATCGAGGTTCTTGCCGTTGTCGAGCGTCGAGACCGGCGCGATCTCGTCGGATAGCGTGCGCAGCTCACCCGCGATGCGAAGCAGGAGCTGGCCGCGCTGGGTCGGCGTCATCTCGTAGAGGGCGCGCGTCGCGAAGGCGCGGCGGGCCGCGGCGACCGCGGCATCGACATCGGCCGCACCTGCGGCGGCAATCTCCGCCAGCGGCTTGCCGGTCGCCGGGTTCTCGACGGCGAGGCGCTTGCCGCCGGCCGCATCCGCCCAGCGGCCGTCGATGAAGTTCTGCCAGTAGCCCTTCACGTTCGTCATCGCGCGCACTCTCCCTCCGCCGAGCTGTCGGCGGCTCAGCCCATCCGGGTGTCCGGCGCCGAAATTTCACGCACCCGCGATTTTCGGTCTTGCAGTATTCTGGGTTCTGTATACAATACACATACCATGAACGCAACCATCCCCTTCCGCCTGCCGGACCTGCTCGCCAAGGAACTCGCCCGGGCCCTCGAGGAGGAAATCCTCTACGGACAGCTCGCGCCCGAAACCCGGCTCGTCGAGGAAGAGGTCGCGCAGCGCTTCGGCATCAGCCGGTCGCCGGTGCGCGAAGCCCTTCGCCTGCTGGAGCAGGACGGGCTGGTCGTGCGCGAGGCGCGGCGCGGGATCTGGGTGGCGCCCATCGGCCGGGCCGATCTCGACTCCGTCTATTCCTGCCGTGTGGCGCTGGAAGGCCTCGCCGCCGAGCAGGCCGCCGACAGCCGTAAGCCCGAGCATGTGAAGGCGCTCCGCGCCGTCATGGGCGAGATGGAACAGGCGTTCGGCGCGAGCGATGTGCGGGCCTATTTCCGGGCCAATCTGCGCCTGACCGACGCCATTCACGATGCCGCCGACAACCCGACGCTCCGCCGGCTGCTCAGCAGCATCGGCAAGCAGGCGCAGCGCTATCGCTATCTCGCCTATTCGCGCGCACCGCAGTTGCTGGAAATCTCGCTCGCCGGGAATCGCGACGTGATCGGCGCGATCGCGGGCGGCGATCCCGCCAAGGCGCGGGCTTTGACCGAGAAGCTCCTGCGGCGGTCCTGGGAGGCCGTCGGCGATGCGCTCGATGCCGAGATGAAGAGCGGCGTCCAGGCCGTTCAGCCGATCGAAGGAGATCGCAACCGATGACCGCTCAAGGCGACGGCACCGCGCTCGCGGCCCGATCGGCTCCCGCGACGCTCGGGCGTCACGGCCGGCTCTCCGAGCTGGAACAGTCGGAGTTCGACATTGCGAAGGCCTATCTGCCGGGCGGCGCGCTCGGCGGCAACGCGCTCGCGGAGGACGCGAAGTTCGTCTTCGCCGAGGCGAAGGGCGCGCGCTTCAAGGATACGAGCGGCAACCAGTATGTCGACTACTGCCTCGGCTCCGGCGCGATGGTGCTGGGTCATGCCCATCCGGCGGTGCAGCAGGCGGTCATCGACCAGGTCGCCAAGGGCACGCATTACTTCGCCTATCTGAACGAGCCGGCCGTGAAGCTCGCAGCCCAGGTCGTGCGCCATGTGCCCTGCGTCGAGAAGCTGCGCTTCACGGTGAGCGGCTCCGAGGCGACCTTTCATGCGATGCGGCTTGCCCGCGGCTTCACCGGCCGCGAGAAGATCATGAAGTTCGAGGGCGCCTATCACGGGCATCACGACTATGCGCAGGTGTCGACGGCGCCGAAGCGCGAATCGAACTTCCCCGAAGGTGTGCCCGATACCGCCGGGATCCCCAAAGGCGCGCGCGATACGCTGCTGATCGCGCGCTACAACGACCTCGATTGCGCGCGGCAGATCGCCGAGGCCAATCGCGACGATCTCGCCGCCATCATCGTCGAGCCGATCCAGCGGATCATCTCGCCGCAGCCGGGTTTCCTCGCGGGGCTCCGCAAGATCGCCGACGATGTCGGCTGCCTCCTGATCTTCGACGAGGTGGTGACCGGCTGGCGTCTCGCGCTCGGCGGCGCCCAGGAGCATTTCGGCGTCATGCCCGACCTCTCGACCTTCGGGAAGGTGCTGGGCGGCGGCCTTCCGGTCGGCGGCGTCGGCGGCCGGGCCGACGTCATGGATCGGTGCGATCCCGGCAAGAAGGGCCAGGAGGGCTTCGTCTATCAGAACGGGACGCTGAACGGAAATCCGCTCGGCATGGCGGCCGCGCTCGCCACGCTCGCCGAGCTCGAGAAGCCCGGTACCTACGAACGGCTCTTCGCCACCGGCGAGGCGCTGCGGCAGGGCCTGCGCAAGCTGCTCGTCCGCCACGGCATCGACGCCGCCATCGTCGGCTACGGCCCGATGTGGCATCTGCTGTTCGGCGCCAGGGGCGAGCCCCGCGACTATCGCGACATCCAGGCGACCGACGGCAAGAAGCTCGTCGCGTTCGATACGGAGCTGATCCGCCAGGGCTTCTTCGTGCTGCCCGGCAATCGCCGCTTCGTCTCGCTCGCCCATACCGACCGGGACCTCGAGGCCAGCTTCGCCGCCTTCGATGCGGCCTGCCGAAAGCTCTGACAGGAACCGATCTTCCCGATTTTCACGCTTCCTCCCTCATAAGGACCTCCGCCATGCCCGACACCGCTCCCGCCCAGACCATGTTCCAGGAATCGCGTGCGTTCCTCGCGCGCCACGGCTATCCCCAGGGCGACGACTGGGCGCGCCCGACCGCCCAGGCCCGTTTCCCGGACGGTGCGCATTACCGCATCGAAGTGCCGACCGTGAACTCCGCCGACGCCGTGCAGACCCTCGTCCATGTCGTCGAGGAAGAAGCCGGCGTGAAGATCAACCGCATCGACCAGACGCAGGGCATCATGCGGTTCTCCGACAAGGAGCATCAGGCCTATCTCGACGTCGGCCGCAAATACGGCATCGAGATCTTCTTCGCGCTCGGGCCGCGCGGTACCTACGACACCGGCGCGCAGAAATTCGTCGACACCGTCTGGGGCCACGCCTCGGCGCTCCGCACCCGCGGCATGGAGCAGATCGTCTATGCGATGGAAGACATCAAGCGCATCGTGAAGATGGGTGGCCGCGGCCTACTCATCTCGGACGAGGGCATGCTGATCCTTGCCCACAAGATGCGCGCCGACGGCGTCATCCCGCCGGAATGCAAGATCATGGCCTCGGCGCATCTCGGCCATAACAACCCGGTCACCTTCAAGATGCT
>CAZMUZ010000177.1:0-5443 GCA_964569315.1 uncultured Rhodospirillaceae bacterium
GCGGATTGGTCTGGTCCATGAACTGCGAGAGCTGCGACGAGCCGAAGAACTCGCGTACCGCCGCCGCCGCAGGCTTCGCGTTGATCAGGTCGTGCGGCATGACGGAATCGATCTCGACCGAGCTCATGCGCTCGCGGATCGCCCGCTCCATGCGCAGGAGGCCGACGCGATACTGGTTCTCCAGCAGCTCGCCGACCGAGCGCACGCGGCGATTGCCGAGATGGTCGATATCGTCGATCTCGCCGCGGCCGTCCTTCAGCTCGACCAGGACGCGGACGATCTGCAGGATGTCCTCCTTGCGGAGCACGCGGATCGTGTCCTCGGTCTGCTGGTTGAGGCGCGAGTTCATCTTCACGCGGCCGACCGCCGACAGGTCATAGCGCTCTTCGTCGAAGAACAGGCCCTGAAACAGGGTTTCGGCCGTGTCGAGCGTGGGCGGCTCGCCCGGACGCATCACGCGATAGATGTCGATCAGCGCCTCTTCGCGCGTCGCGTTCTTGTCGGCGAGCAGCGTGTTGCGGATATAGGGGCCGACATTGATGTGATCGACCGCGAGTGTCGGGATCGAGGTGACTCCGGCCTCCTCCAGCTCGCCGATCAGCTTCTCGGTCAGCTCGTGGCCGGCCTCGACATAGATCTCGCCCGTCTTCTCGTTCACGATATCGACGGCGGCAAAACGGCCCACGAGCTCCTCGACGGTGACGAGCTGCTCCTTCAGCCCGCCGTCCTGAAGTTTCTTGGCGAGTCGCGGCGTCATCTTGGCGCCGGCCTCGGCCACCACCTTGCCGCTCTTCGCGTCGACGAGGTCGAGCTGCAGCTTCTGGCCGCGCAGCCGGTCTGCGTTGAACGGGGTCTGCCAACCCTTCTTCGTGCGGGTGAAGATGACCTGCTTGTAGAAGAAGTTGAGGACCTCCTCGGCCGACATGCCGCCGAAACGGCGCTCCTCGTCGGTGAGCTCGTTCGACTTGGCGAGCTTCTTCTCGATCGCCTCGCCCCAGAGCGCGAGGAAGAGCGTCGTCACCGGCAGCTTGCGGCGGCGGTCGATGCGCACATAGACGAGGTCCTTGGCGTCGAACTCGAAATCGAGCCAGGAGCCGCGATAGGGGATGACGCGGGCGGCGAAGAGATACTTGCCCGAGGAGTGGGTCTTGCCCTTGTCGTGGTCGAAGAAGACGCCCGGCGAGCGGTGCATCTGGCTCACGATCACGCGCTCGGTGCCATTCACGACGAAGGTGCCGTTGGCCGTCATGAGCGGCATGTCGCCCATATAGACGTCCTGCTCCTTGATGTCGCGGATCGAGCGGGCGCCGGTCTCCTCGTCCACGTCCCAGACCACGAGACGCAGGGTGACCTTGAGCGGCGCGGCGAAGGTCATGCCGCGCTGCTGGCACTCCTCGACGTCGTACTTCGGCTCTTCGAGCTCGTAGCGGACGAACTGCAGCTCGGCGCGCTCGGAGAAGTCCTTGATCGGGAAGACCGACCGGAACACTTCCTGCAACCCGACATTGACGCGCTGTTCGGGCGCCACGCCGATCTGCAAGAAATAATCGTAGGAGCTCTTCTGCACCTCGATCAGGTTCGGCATCCGGGTGATCTCCGGAATGCGGCCGAACGTCTTGCGGATCCGCTTGCGTCCCGTGAATGGATTGGTCATCGCTGTCCTCGTCCAGAGCTCCCGGATGATCGCGCGTCCGGGTCGCGCACGCCGTGGCGGGTTACGATGTCGGGGCCGCCGCCTCGACCGGGCTCCCGCCGAGCCCGTGTTATCCGATCCGGGAACCGTCTCGCAGGCGCACGCCGCTCCCGGTGCGGCGCGGCGCACGACCGCCGCCCCGTCCGGAGACGGAAGCGGCGGTCGGCCGTAGCGACCTCGAGCGCGAGGCCAAAGCGAGCTACTTCAGCTCGACCTTGGCGCCGGCGTCCTCGAGCTTCTTCTTGATGTCCTCAGCTTCCTGCTTGTTGACACCTTCCTTCACGGTCTTGGGGGCGCCCTCGACCAGATCCTTGGCTTCCTTCAGGCCAAGGTTGGTGATCGCACGGATCTCCTTGATCACGTTGATCTTCTTCTCGCCCGCCGCGGCGAGAACGACGGTGAACTCCGTCTGCTCCGCCGCCGGCGCCGCGGCCGCAGCACCACCGCCCGCGGCCGCAACCGCCACCGGTGCCGCCGCCGACACGCCCCACGCCTCTTCGAGCTTCTTCGAGAGCTCCGCCGCTTCGATCACGGTCAGCTTCGAAAGCTCGTCGACCAGCTTCTGCAAATCAGCCATTTCATCTTCTCCTAAAGGCTTGAACTTCGTTGGATACGCATGCGGCGTCGGATCAAGACGCGGCGCCCTCTTTCTTCGCGTAGGCACCGAACACCCGAGCAAGCTGACCGGCCGGCGCCTGCAGGACCGTGGCAACGCGCGTTGCCGGGGTCTGCAGCATGCCGACGAGTCTCGCCCTCAACTCATCGAGCGAGGGCAGCTTGGCGAGCGCCTTGACCCCTTCGGGATCGAGGATCTGCTCGCCCATCGCCCCGCCGACGATGGTGAGTTTGCTGTTGTCCTCGGCAAAGGCGTTCGTCACCTTCGCCGCCGCCACGGGGTCCTTCGAGTAAGCAATCGCTGTCGGACCCTTCAGCAAGGACGACAGGCCCGTGAACTTGGTGCCTTCGAGAGCGCGACGCGCGAGCCGATTCTTCGCCACTTTGAAGCCGGCCCCGGCATCCCGCATCTTCCGGCGAAGGGACGTAACCTCCGCCACCGTCATGCCCGCCTGGCGGGTGACTACCACCAGCTCGGCGTCCATGAGGGTCTGATGCAGGGCCGCGATCTGCTCCTGCTTTTGCGATCGGTCCACTGACGATCTCCGTCGCGTTGGATCGGCGCCGCCTCATCGGCATTGCCGGTCCGGTTGCTCCAATGGACCTCCGGAACGTTGCCGCCCCGAAAGTCCGGTTCGGCCTGCCCCAGAAGTTCAAGCCATCGCGGGACGGCGGCTCCCGGCGTTGCTGCGCCGGAGGCCGGGGCCCGAATGACTCGTCCTCCCGTCTATGCCGGCCGCGGGAGAGATCCCGCAATTAAGTCCGCGGCTTTCGCCCCGGACGCCCGCAGTCTCGGACAGGTGACCGAAAGTCGCCCCGAGGGGGCTTCCTCCGGCCGTCGCCGCCCGCCGTTACCGGCGGACGGAACGCCATTTGCGCCGCTCGCGAACGAGCGGCGCGAAACCTCATGCGCCGCCGACGATGGTGGCGACGTCCAGCTTCACGCCGGGCCCCATGGTGGAGCTCAGCGACACCTTCTTGAGGAAAGTGCCTTTGGCGCCGCTCGGCTTGGCGCGATTGATCGCGCCGACGAACGCCTTCACGTTCTCGGCGATCGCGGTTTCGCTGAAGCTCGCCTTGCCGATGCCGGCATGGATCAGGCCCGCCTTCTCGGCGCGGAACTCGACCTGACCGCCTTTGCTCGCCTTGATCGCTTCGGCAAGATCGTTGGTGACAGTGCCGAGCTTCGGGTTCGGCATCAGGCCGCGCGGGCCCAGCACCTTACCGAGCCGTCCCACCAGCCCCATCATGTCCGGGGTGGCGATCACGCGGTCGAACTCGATCTGGCCCGCATTGACCTTTTCCGCAAGGTCCTCCGCGCCAACGATGTCGGCACCGGCCGCTTCTGCCTGCTTCGCCTTGTCGCCCTTTGCGAACACCGCGACGCGCAGCGTCTTGCCGGTGCCATGCGGAAGCTGCACCACGCCGCGCACGTTCTGGTCGGCATGGCGCGGATCGATGCCGAGATTGAGCGAGATCTCGATGGTCTCGTCGAACTTCGCCTTCGCGCGTTCCTTGATCATCTTCACCGCATCCGTGACGCTATAGAACGCGTCGCGGTCGATCGCCTTGTAGGCATCCTTCAGTCGCTTGCCCTGTGCCATGGCCTACCCCACCACCTCGATACCCATCGAACGCGCCGTGCCGCGGATCATCTGCGCCGCCGCCTCGACGTCGGTGGCGTTGAGATCCTTCATCTTGGCCTTCGCGATGTCGCGAAGCTGCGCCTCGGTCACCTTGCCGACGAAGCCGCGGCCGGTGGTCTGGGAGCCTTTCTCGATGCCGGCCGCCTTCATCAGGAAGTAGCTCGCCGGCGGCGTCTTGGTCACGAAGGTGAAGGAGCGATCCGAAAAGGCGGTGATGATCACGGGGATCGGCATGCCCGCTTCCATGCCCTGCGTGGCCGCGTTGAACTGCTTGCAGAATTCCATGATGTTGAGGCCGCGCTGACCGAGCGCGGGTCCCACCGGCGGCGAGGGGTTGGCCTTGCCCGCCGGGATCTGCAACTTGATGTAGCCTTCGATCTTCTTCGCCATCTCAGAACCTCAGTCCGTTTCCGCCAGGGGCCCGATGCCCCTGCCAAGGTGCCGCGGTGCTGACGGCCCTGGCCAGGCCTCCCGCGCCATTGCCGCCCGGCTTCCGCCGTGCGGCGCCATTTCGCCGGTCAGAGCTTCTCGACCTGCGAATATTCCAGCTCGACCGGGGTCGCCCGGCCGAAGATCGACACCGCGACCTTGAGACGGCCGCGTTCCTCGTCGACTTCCTCGACGAGGCCGTTGAACGAGGTGAAGGGCCCGTCGGCGACGCGAACCTGCTCGCCGATCTCGAACACGATCGACGGCTTCGGCCGCTCGATGCCTTCCTTGACCTGATGCAGGATGCGGTCGGCCTCGGCATCGGAGATCGGCGAGGGGCGCCCCTTGCCGCCGAGGAAGCCGCTGACCTTCGGCGTGTTCTTCACCAGATGCCAGGTCTCGTCGGACATATCCATCTTGATGAGGACGTAGCCGGGGAAGAACTTCCGCTCCGCATTGACCTTGCTGCCGCGGCGCACCTCGACGACCTCTTCGGTCGGCACCATGACCTCGGCGATCTGCTCGACCATGCCGGCCTGCACCGCCTGCTCGCGGATCGACTGCGCGACGCGACGCTCGAAGCCGGAATAGACATGCACGACGTACCAACGAAGCGGCATCCTCAGCTTCCCCCCAGCCCGAGCACGATTTTCAAAGCGAACGACAGCACCTGATCGACCAGGAAGAAGAAGACCGCCGCGAGCAGCACCATCGTGAACACCATGATGGTGGTGATGGTGGTCTCCTTCCGCGTCGGCCAGGTCACCTTCGCGACCTCGGCCCGCACCTCGCGGAAAAACCTAAATGGATTGAAATCGGCCATGCCCACCATCAACTCGTTCAACGCTCTCGTCGCGGCCGCTCCTGCCGGATGGCAGGAGTGGAGGGGCTCGAACCCCCAACCCCCGGTTTTGGAGACCGGTGCTCTACCAGTTGAGCTACACTCCTAATTCCGCCGCAGCGATGCTCCGCATCGCCCTCTTCAACCGCGCTTCTTTCGTCGTTCCGTCTACTCGATGATGGAGGCGACGACGCCGGCGCCGACGGTGCGGCCGCCTTC
>CAZMUZ010000178.1:0-5433 GCA_964569315.1 uncultured Rhodospirillaceae bacterium
CGACTACTACACATGGCACCAGGATCTGGCGTCGGGGGCTTCCAGCCTCCGGAAGCTCTCGGTCGTCGTGCAGCTTTCCGACCCCGCCGCCTATCGCGGCTGCGATCTCGAACTCTATAGCGAGGGGAAGCCGGTGCCGCTGGCGCGCACCCAGGGCACGGTTCTGGTCTTTCCCGCCTGGCAGTTGCACCGGGTGACGGCGCTCGAAGCGGGCGTGCGCTACAGCCTGGTGGCGTGGCTCGCCGGCCAGCCCTTTCGCTGACGGTTCGCCCGGGCGCGTCTCTCGAGTGGGGGTACTCGTAGGGGGCGGTGGGCCGCTTGACCCCATTCGTCGCAGGTTCTTCAATGCCGTCGGCTTGCCGCGATGGGCGCGGCCGCCTTCCGGCCGTTCGAGGCCGAAGATTTCTCGGAGGAATAAGGCATGATTTCTCGCAGGGCGGCGCTCGGCGCCGCCGCCGCATTGACGTTCGGCGCGCTGCTTTCCGCGACCCCGGCTTCGGCCGAGGGCGAGCTGCATGTGCTGAACTGGCAGGGCTACGGGACCGACGAGGCCTGGGCCCTCGAAAAGTTCGAGGCGGCGACCGGCATCAAGGTCGTGCATGACTATTTCACCTCCGAGCAGGAGATGCTGACGAAGCTCCGGACCAGCCCCGGCGCCTACGATGTCGTGCTGATCAACAGCACCTATACGCAGCAGGCCATCGCGGAGGGGTTGATCCAGCCGATCGACAGCGCTGCCGTCAGCCATTTCGGCGATCTCATTCCGGCGATGCGGGATTCCGAATATCTCAATGCCGACGGCAAGACCTACGGCGTTGCCTGGGTCTGGGGCATGACCGGCATCGCCTATAACCGGGACGCGGTGACGCCGGCGCCGGATTCGGTCGAGGCGCTCTGGGATCCGGCCTATGCGGGAAAGGTCAGCCTGCGCGACGATGCGGTCGAGGTGGTGAGCTTCGCGGCCATCGCGACCGGCCAGGACATGAACCATCCGAAGGATCTGGAGGCGATCCGCACCAAGCTCCTTGCGCTCAAGCCGCAGGTGAAGACGTTCTGGGCCTCCGAGGACGAGTGGAACAAGTATTTCGCGGCGAAACAGTTCGTGATCGCCGCCTATTGGAGCGGCTCGGCGGCGCGCAGCGCGACCAATTCCGGCCTGCCGGTCGGGTTCTACATCCCGAAAGAGGGCGGGATCGGCTGGTTCGACGGTCTCTCCGTCGCCGCCGGCGCTCCCAATCCCGAGGGCGCCGCGAAGTTCATCGATTTCATGATCGATCCGGATTTCTATGTGGAATGGGCGACCAAGGTTGGCGCGCCGGCCTCCGCGAACGCCAAGGCCAATGCGCTGCTGCCGGAGGGCGATATGGGCAAGACCATCCATACCGACGAGGCGGCGATCGGGCGGCTCACCTACATGGCGCCGCTCACCGACGAGGAGCGGCAGAGCTATCAGGACCTCTGGGCCGACGTGAAGACCGAGCTCGCGCAATAGGCGCGGGCGAAAGGGACGGGCGCGGGTTGCCGCGCCCGTCCGCGACCGGGCGCGAGGCCGGGAAGGGGACGGTAGGGTGAAGGCAGCGGCGCGCCGGCGGTTGGCCCTCGGCTTTCTCCTCGGGCCCGCGTACGGATGGCTCGCCCTCACGGTGCTGCTGCCGCTCGCGGCGATGTTCTATTTCAGCTTCCTGACCGTGGCGCCGGTGGGCGGGCGGGTCGCCGAGCCGACCCTTCGCCACTACGCCGCCTTCTTCGACAAGGGCTTCTACCAGACGCTGACCTGGCGCTCGCTCAAGCTCGGCTTCGATGTCACGGCGCTTTGCATCCTGCTGGGGTTCCCGGCGGCGCTCGCGCTCGCCAAATATGTGTCGGGTCGCTGGCGCGAGGCGCTGTTCCTGCTGGTGGTGCTGCCCTTCTGGAGCAACGCGCTCGTCCGCACCTTCTCCTGGACCATGGTGCTGCGCGACGACGGATTCCTCGATCGCGCCATCCGCGTGCTCTGGCCGGATGCCGAGCCGCTCGGGTTGCTTTTCAGCTATCCGGCGATCGTGATCGGGCTCGTCCATGCGTATCTGCCCTACATGATCCTTACCTGCTACATCTCGCTGCAGGCGATCGACGACAGCCTGATCGAGGCGGCCCGGAGCCTCGGCGCCTCGAGCCGCCAGCTCTTCCTGCGCGTGGTGGTGCCGCTGAGCCTGCCGGGCATCCTCGGCGGCGTGCTGCTGATCTTCGTGCCGGTGATCGGTTCCTTCATGGAGCCGCGCATCCTCGGCGGACGCACCGGCATCATGCTCGGCACGGTGATCGAGGATCAGTTCACCGCCGTCTTCAACTGGCCGCTGGGGGCGGCGCTTTCCTTCATCATGCTCGGCATCGTGCTCGTCATCTTCGCGCTCGCGACACCGCTGCTGCGCCGGCGGCTGAGCGGAATCTGAGGTCGGCATGACGGGCGGCAGCGCATGGGGAAAATGGGCGGTACGCGGCTATCTCCTGCTCACGCTGCTGTTCCTCTATCTGCCGATCGCCGTCATGACGCTGATGGCCTTCAATCGCTCGCCGCTCTACCAGCTTCCCTTCGAATTCGACTTCGTCTGGTTCCGGGCGCTGGCCGGAAACGATCGCCTGATCCAGGCGGGGCTCAACAGCGTCGGGCTCGCCGCCGCGAACATGGTCGTCGCGACCGGTATCGGCACGCTCGCGGCCATCGCGCTCGATCGCTACCGGATCCGCGGCAAGGCGCTGCTGCAGATCCTGCTTCTTCCGCCGATCACCATTCCCTGGCTCATCATCGGGACGTCGATGCTGATCTTTTTCTTCTGGATCGGCATCGGGCGCGGGCTGCATGCCATGCTGCTCGGCCATGTGGCGCTGTCGCTGCCCTATGTGATCGTGGTGGTCGGCGCGCGATTGAAGAGCGGGGGCCATCAACTCGAGGAAGCGGCGGCGACGCTTGGCGCGACGCCCTGGCAGGCCTTCTGGCGCGTTTCGCTCCCGGTGATGGCGCCGGGGGTGGTCGCTGCCGGCCTCTTCGCCTTCGCCGTGAGCTTCGATCAGTTCGTGATCTCCTACTTCCTGGCGCCGCCCGGCGTTTCGACGCTCCCTGTGGAGATCTACGCGGCGATCCGCAAGGGCTTCACGCCCGAGATCAATGCGATCTCCGCCATCATCATCCTCGTCTCGATGGGGCTGATGCTGGTTTTCGCGAGGCTCTATCGCTTCGGCGGGGAACGGTGAGCCGATGAGCGCGGTCGAGGTCAGCCATGCGGTAAAGCGCTTCGGCACGGTCGCCGCCCTGCAGGATGTCAGCGTCGATTTCGCCGACGCCGAGTTCTTCGGCCTGCTCGGGCCGAGCGGCAGCGGCAAGACGACGCTGCTGCGTGCCATCGCCGGCTTCTTCGATCTCGATGCCGGCGATATCCGCATCGGCGGCGTGCCGGTGGGCGACCGGCCGGTCCATCGGCGCGAGATCGGCATGGTGTTCCAGAACTATGCGCTCTTCCCGCATCTGACCGTGCGCGACAATATCGGCTTCGGCCTCGCGGTGCGCGGCCGGCCGCGGTCGGAAATCGACGCCGAGGTCAAGCGCATGCTGGCGCTGGTGCGGCTCTCCGGTCTCGAAAGCCGCAAGCCGCGCCAGCTCTCCGGCGGACAGCAGCAGCGCGTGGCGCTCGCGCGCGCGCTGGTGACACGGCCGCGCGTCCTGCTGCTCGACGAGCCGCTGGGGGCTCTCGATAAGCGGCTCCGCCAGGAGATGCAGGTCGAGCTGAAGCAGATCCAGCGCCGGATCGGCATCACCACCATCTTCGTGACGCACGACCAGGAAGAGGCGCTCACGCTTTCGGATCGCATCGCCATCCTGGACGAGGGGCGCATCCTGCAGATCGGCAAGCCGGCTGAGGTCTATGAACGTCCGGAAACCGCGTTCGCGGCGAGCTTTCTCGGCGATGCGAATTTCCTCGAGGGCCGCGTGCTCGATCGCGCCCATGTGGCGGTGGAGGGCCTGGGCCGGATCCCGGTGGCCGACGCGCTTCCCGAGGCCGGAACGACCGTGCGGCTCGCCGTTCGGCCGGAAAAATTCACGATCGAACCTGCGGGTTCGGAAAATGCGAACGGCGCCAATCGCATCGCGGGGGTGGTGCGCGGCGCCATCTATTCGGGCACCAGCATCACCTACCGCGTCGAGTTGGGTGCGCCCGCGGCCGGCGGCGAGGCCCGCGTGCTCACCGTCTTCCGGCAGAACGTCGCGGCCGAGCCGCTTGCCATCGGCACCGCCGTCGAGCTTAGCTGGTCTTCCGCCAACACCATCCTGCTCAGGTCATGACAACGCCGAAACTGCAATCGCTCGGACCGAAGACGCTGCATCTCTGCATCGACATGCAGCGGCTGTTCGCGGAGAAGACCGTGTGGCACACGGCCTGTCTGCCGGCCCTCATCGATCCGATCCGGCGTATCGCCTTCGCGCGACCGGGCCGCAGCGTGTTCACGCGCTTCGTCACGCCGCCGACGGCGGAAGATGCGACCGGCACCTGGGCGCGCTACTACAGCCACTGGTCCAGCGTGACGCTCGACCGCATGGCGCCGGAGATGCTGGACCTCGTGCCGGAGCTCGCGGCCCTGGTGCCGCCGGACCGTATCGTGGACAAGACGACGCATTCCGCCTTCTGCACCGGCGAGTTCGCCGGGCTGGTCGCCGAGGAGCGGCCGGATGCGCTCGTCGTGACGGGCGTCGAGACCGACGTCTGCGTGCTCTCGACCGTGCTCGACGCGATCGATCGCGGCATCCACGTCGTGGTAGTTTCCGATGCGGTCGGCGGGTCGGTCGAGGCGTCGCACCGGGTCACGCTCGATCACGTCTATCCGCGCTACAACCAGCATCTCGAGATCATGACGTCCGACGAGGTGATCGCGGCATGGCGCTAGGCGCGACCGGGCTGCCCGAGGCGCAGGTTCCGCGCCGGCGCGCCTGGAATAGCTGGGACAGCGTCTATCCGGCCGAGTTCGTCCATCTGCCGTCGGGCGTCAAGCTCGGCGTCGCGGCCTATTCCGCGAAGCACAATGCCTTCACGCGGTTTCCGCCAGGGTCGGCGGTGAGGCTCGGTCCCCGGGACGTCGATCTCGAGGGGGCGAGCCTTACCCTCAGCCACGCCGGAACGGAGATCGCGCTCACGCTTTCGCTGGATGGCGACGAACGGCTGGCGGGCGAGTGGCGCACGATTTCGTTCGGGGAATGGGGGTTGCGCTTCTGGCTTCTGCTCGTTCTGCGCTGGGATCCGCCGGGAGGCGAACCCGCCGCCGCCTGGCGCTTCGACCCGGAGAGCGGCGGGCTCGCGGCGGCGCGCGAGGACGAGACGGCCGTCTGCTGGACCGTCCCGGCGCCCCTGATGGCGACCTTCCACGACGGATGGGACGGGCTGCAGCAGGAGCTGGAGCGCGACG
>CAZMUZ010000179.1:0-5391 GCA_964569315.1 uncultured Rhodospirillaceae bacterium
GAAAAGGGCGTGCCGCTCGTCAATATCGCCCAGCCCTTCCAGAAGTCCGGCATGATGCTGACCTGCCGCGCCGAGTCCGGCATCAAGGAACCGGCGGACTTCAAGGGCCATACGCTCGGCGTCTGGTTCGGCGGCAACGAATATCCGTTCCTCTCCTGGATGAGCAAGCTCGGCCTGCCGACGACCGGCGGCGCCGATGGCGTGACGGTGCTGAAGCAGGGCTTCAACGTCGATCCGCTGCTGCAGAAGCAGGCGGACTGCATATCGACCATGACCTACAACGAGTACTGGCAGGTGATCGACGCCGGTCTCGCGCCCGATCAGCTCGTGGTCTTCAAATACGAGGACCAGGGGGTGGCGACGCTCGAGGACGGGCTCTACACCCTCGAGAAGAACCTTGCCGATCCCGAGATGGTCGACAAGCTCGCCCGCTTCGTCCAGGCCTCGATGGAAGGCTGGGACTGGGCGGTGGAGCATCCCGATGAGGCGGCCGAGATCGTGCTCGAGAACGACGCCACCGGCGCCCAGACCGAGCAGCATCAAAAACGCATGATGGGCGAGATCGCGAAGTTGGTCGGCGATAACGACAAGGGCACCGGCTGGCTCGATCCGGCGGATTACGACCGCACGGTCGGGGTGCTGCTGTCGGGTCAGTCCGATCCGGTCATCACCAAGAAGCCGGAGAATGCCTGGACCCATGCGATCTGGGACAAGGCCATGGCGAACGCGCAGTAGCGCTCTTCTCCGGTCGGGAATGAAAAAGGGGGCTTTGCGGCCCCCTTTTTTTGCGTCAGGCCGCCTGGCGCCGCCGCTGGACGGCCGCGCGCGGCGCCCCCCGGGCCGGGCCGTCGATTCCCGGCGCCGCGGCGATCGCGACCTGGGTGATGCGGCGCTTCGCCCGACGGATGTCGCGCAGCTCCTTCAGCATGTTGTCCTTCTTCTTTCCGTCCTTCAGAACCCGCTGCAGCCGCCTTCGCAGCAGGCGAAGCCTGGCATCGGCCGCGGCGATCCGGTTGGCGTTGATGTCCTGCTGGATCTTGTCGAACGCCTCCTCGACCTCGTCCTTGAAGCGCTCCAGCTTCTCCGCATCGGTGCCGCCGCCGGCGATCCCCGACTCGTTCACCTCGGCGGAAGTCACGGTGTCGAGAATTTCCTCGGCTTTGTCGATATGGCCGTTCGCGTCCTTCTTCGCCTCGTGATTGGCGTTATCCGTTTGGTCCGACATGCTGTCCTCCAGTTGTGGTGCCCGGTTGCGGTACATCGGCAAACGCACTCGACGCGATGACGGACGGGCTCCGATTGCCGGCGCTCGCCCCGCTTCGCGTCGTCACTGATTGACTGCAATTCGATTGTCGCCCGGCGCCGGCCGCCGCGAGGTCGATCGCGGCGTCCCGGTCAGGGAGTCGAGGGAGCCACTTCCCGGACGATGTTCCCCTGGGCGAATGGTAGGCGCCGCTCGGCCGCCCCTCAATCGCGATATGTCCCGGCCCTTCGAGGCGCGCCGAAGCCCGCACGGCCGGCTCAGGCTACCGACTTGACTTTCCTCGGCTTTCGCCTCGCTTCGCCGATGGCGGGCCGGCTACTCCGCCGCCTCGCGCGGGACCGCGCGCGGCGCGCGGGCCTCGTTCTGCGTCTTCAACGCCTGGAAGACGGTCGGGAAGGTCGGCCGCGGAATGCAGCGGCCGGCGCCCTTCTCGACCGCGAGCTTGCCGTTCGCATAGACGACCTTGCCCTGGCTGATGGTATGGCTCGGCACGCCCTTTACGTTCATCCCCTCGAAGATGTTGAAATCGATCTTCTGGTGATGCGTCCGGGCGGAGATGGTGCGCGTCGCCGCCGGGTCCCAGACCACGATGTCGGCGTCGGCGCCGACCGAGATCGAGCCTTTGCGCGGATAGATGTTGAAGATCTGCGCCGCGGCGGTCGAGGTGATGCGGACGAATTCGTTCATCGTGATGCGGCCGGCGCCGACGCCATGCGTCCAGAGCACCGCCATGCGGTCCTCGACGCCGCCCGTGCCGTTCGGGATCCGGGTAAAGTCGTTGCGGCCCATCGCCTTCTGGTCGGCGCAGAAGCAGCAATGGTCGGTCGCCGTCGTCTGCAGATTGCCGGAGACGAGCCCGCGCCACAGCATTTCCTGATGCTCTTTCGGCCGGAAGGGCGGGCTCATCACATGGGCCGCGGCGAAGTTCCAGTCCGGGTTGCGATAGACGGAATCGTCCACCAGCAGATGGCCCGCCAGCACCTCGCCATAGACGCGCTGGCCCTCGAGCCGCGCGCGGGTGATGGCTTCGACCGATTCGCGGCAGGAATTATGCACGATATAGACCGGCGTGCCGATCACCTGGGCGATGCGGATCACCCGGTTCGCGGCCTCCCCCTCGACCTCCGGCGGGCGCGAGAGGGGATGGCCTTCGGGGCCGGTGATGCCCTTCTTCACGAGCTCGCGCTGCAGGTAATAGACGAGTTCGCCGTTCTCGGCATGGACCGTCGCGATGGCGCCGAGCTCCTGGCAGCGCTGGAAGCTCGCCAGCAGATGCTCGTCGGTCACCATGATGGCGCCCTTATAGGCCATGAAATGCTTGAAGCTGTTCACGCCCTTGTCGCGCGCGAGCACGCCCATCTCCTCGCGCACCTTGTCCGACCACCAGGTGATGGCGACGTGAAACGAGTAGTCGGCGCAGGCCTTCTTCGCCCAGCCCATCCATTGCTCATAGGCGTCGAGCAGCGGCACATTCGGCGCCGGGATCACGAAATCGATGATCATGGTGGTGCCGCCGGCGAGCGCCGCCGCGGTGCCGGAGAGGAAATCCTCGCTCGCCACCGTGCCCATGAAGGGCAACTCCATATGGGTATGGGGGTCGATGCCGCCCGGCATCACATACTGGCCGCCGGCATCGACGGTCTGCGCGCCGGCCGGCGCGTCGAGCGTCTCGCCGACCGCCTTGATCTTGCCGTCGGCACAATAGACGTCGGCACGGAAGGTCTGGTCGGCGGTGACGACGGTTCCGCCACGGATCAGGAGCGACATGGGCAACTCTCCTCCCTGTTTCGTCGGGCCGGATGCCGCAACGCCGTCCGCGACCCGGCCGCCTTCGTGAACCTGGACGTTTGGTCAGAGTTTACAGCCGGTAGCGGGGGCGGGGAAGGCGGTCGGCCGACCTGAATGCCCCGGCTTTGGCACGGCAACGCCGGCCGATGCCGATGGCGCACCGCCCGCCCCGCACGACGATGCCGCCACGACCGGGGTTGCGCCCATCGCCGCGAGGGCCGGGCGGCGGGGTCTAGGCCCGCCGCTCGGCGAGCGCGGCGAGCTGGTTGAGGCAGGTGCCCCAGCCGTCGAAGAAACCCATCTCCTCATGCATGTCCCGGTCGGCTTTGCTCTTGTGCATGACGAGCGCGCCGTAGTCGGTGCCTTCGGGATGGTCCCCGAGCGTGATGATCGCGGTCATGAAAGGCTGCTCGGCCGGGCGCCATCCGCCGGTGAGGGTGTCGGTGAAGACGATCCGTTCGCGCTCCTCCACCGCGAGGAAACAGCCGGTCACATGCGGCTGGAACGCGCCGCCGTTCTCGCTCATCCGGGTCTCGAACGCGCCGCCGGGACGGAGTTCCAGCTTCGCGACCTTGCAGCGCGCGGGCGCCGGCAGCCACCATTGCTCGAGGCTTGCGGGCTCCGTCCAGGCGCGCCAGACGACGGCGCGCGGCGCCTTGATGATGCGCGAGATGGTGAGGTCGAGTTCGGGATTCGGGGAGCGGGTCACGTCTATCGTTCCTTTCCCTGGGCTGTCATGACGAACCGCTCGAGGCGGTCGGTGCGGCCTTCCCAGAGCGTGCGTTGCGCGGAAAGCCAGGCCTCGACGGCGGCAAGCGGTCTCTTCCGAAGCCTGCAGGTCCGCACGCGCCCCTGCTTGCGGGTCCGGATGAGGCCGCTCTCCTCGAGCGCGCGGATATGCTTCATGAAGGAGGGCAGCGCCATCTCGAAGGGCGCGGCGAGCTCGCTGATGCTGGCAGGGCCCTTGCCCAGCCGTCCCACCACCGCGCGGCGCGTGGGGTCGGCCAGCGCCTGGAAGATGCCGCTGAGCCGCTCCGGATACTGTTCCATTGGGCTAAGTAACATGCTAAAAACGCTTAGCGCAAGAGCTAAGCGATTGTCCGTGGAGGAATCGAACATCGGTGCGCCAGCGTGGATGAAGCTGATAACCACGTTTCCGCTGGGGCGCTATGATGTTCTGGCTCGCAAACACCGAACACCGCCGTCGACATCCGAAGCTCGCCAAGCCCGCTTCGATCCGTTGTCGATCGCGACAACTCCTCATTCCGCGAAGTGACGCAGGAACCTCCATCTTTGGGGACTCTTGCCGGTACGATCTCCCCTAGAACTGCCGAGTTCGCGTTGCAATATTCGCTATCGCTCTTCATAAAGAATCCGGCCGGATGCCACTGTACGCTCGTCAGATGTTCGATTCATACCTCTCGAAATGGCGCCTCGTCCCTGATGGCGAACCCATTGTCACCCATGCTGCCCGCCTGCTGCCGGTGCTACGACACGGCGAACCTGCGATGCTCAAGCTGTCGCTTGAGGAAGACGAGCGCCTCGGCGGCGCGGTCATGGAATGGTGGAGTGGACACGGTGCGGCTCGCGTTCTGGCACGCGAGGGACATGCCCTCCTGCTGGAGCGCGCCACCGGCTCGGCCTCCCTCAGCGACATGGCCCGTACCGGACAGGACGATGAAGCCTGCCGTATCCTGTGCCAGACGGCTGCCCGCCTTCATGCTCCCCGGGCGGGGTCCCTACCGGATTTGACGCCCCTTGCGCAATGGTTTCGCGAGTTGGAGCCCGCCGCTAGGACCCACGGCGGCATTCTTATCCGATGCGCGGAAACGGCGAAGGCCTTGCTCCGCGATCAGCGTGAGATCGTCGTCCTGCATGGTGATTTGCACCACGACAATGTGCTCGACTTCGGCGAACGCGGCTGGCTGGCGATTGATCCTAAGCATATCATAGGTGAGCGCGGCTTCGACTTTGCCAACATCTTTACCAATCCGGATCTTGCCGATCCGACACGGCCGGTGGCAACGGAGCCGGGTCGCTTTGCAAAGCGTCTGGATATTGTCGCGGAAGCCACGAAGCTGGATCGGCTTCGGCTGCTTTCTTGGATTCTTGCCTGGACCGGTTTGTCCGCGGCGTGGTTCTTGGGAGACAGTAACCCGATGGCGGAGATCGACCTGAATATTGCGAGGTTCGCCGCGGCAGAGCTCGACCGGATGTAGGAGCTCAAGACGACTTTTTGGTCGTTTTGCCGTCGTAGTCCGGCGTGACTGCGCGCAGGAAGTCGTAGATTCGGCGGAGTTGGAGCGCCCGGCAGGATTCGAACCTGCGACCCGACCGTT
>CAZMUZ010000180.1:0-5379 GCA_964569315.1 uncultured Rhodospirillaceae bacterium
TCCGCCCACGAAGGTGAATCGCGAGGGCAGGGTGCGCGCGGCCTCGGCCATCACGAGACGCTGCTCGACCGGCTCGGTCGCGCGCTCGCCGAAGCGCTGCCCGTCCTCGCGCGCGACGGCGGCTTCATCGCGCCCGGCTATCACGCCGAGCTCGACGAGCTGAAGACGCTGCGCGACGACAGCCGCCGCCTCATCCTCGGCCTCGAGGCGCGCTACCGCACCGAGACCGGCGTCGCCTCGCTCAAGATCCGCCACAACAACGTGCTCGGCTACTATGTCGAGGTCACGCCGACCCATGGCGACAGGCTGCGCGAGGGCGAGGCGAAGACGCGCTTCATCCATCGCCAGAGCCTCGCTTCCGCGGTGCGCTTCACCACGGTCGAGCTCGGCGAGCTCGAACGGAAGATCGCGAGCGCCGCCGACCGTGCGCTCGCGATCGAGCTGGCGCTGTTCGAGGATCTGGTGGGCGAGGTCGTGGCGCGGGCCGAGGCCGTCGCTGGCGCCGCCCACGCGCTCGCGGTGCTCGACATGACGGCGGCGCTCGCCGAGCTTGCCGAGGCCGAGAGCTATTGCCGCCCGCTGGTGGATGCGAGCCTCGCCTTCGCGATCGAGGGCGGGCGTCATCCGGTGGTCGAGGCGGCGCTCGCCCGCAGCCAGGAAGGGAGCTTCGTCGCCAACGATTGCGATCTCGGGCCGGAACGCCGGCTCTGGCTCGTGACCGGTCCCAACATGGCCGGCAAATCGACCTTCCTGCGGCAGAACGCGCTCATCGCGCTGCTCGCCCAGATCGGCAGCTTCGTGCCGGCGCGGGCCGCCCATATCGGCGCGGTCGACCGGCTCTTCAGCCGCGTCGGCGCGGCCGACGATCTCGCGCGCGGCCGCTCGACCTTCATGGTCGAGATGGTGGAGACGGCGGCGATCCTGAACCAGGCGGGTCCGCGCGCGCTCGTGATCCTCGACGAGATCGGCCGCGGCACGGCGACCTTCGACGGGCTCTCGATCGCCTGGGCGACGATCGAGCATCTCCACGAGGTGAACCGCTCGCGTGCGCTCTTCGCGACGCATTATCACGAGCTGACGGCGCTGACCGCGAAGCTCGATGCGCTCGCCGCCTTTTCCATGCGGGTCAAGGAATGGCAGGGCGAGGTCGTGTTCCTGCATGAGGTGGCGCCGGGTGCCGCCGACCGCTCCTACGGCATCCATGTGGCGAAGCTCGCCGGCCTGCCGGCGGCGGCGGTCGTCCGCGCGGAAGCGGTGCTGAAGACCCTGGAGCAGGGCGAGCAGGCCGGCGCGCTCGCGCGCCTCGCCGACGATCTGCCGCTCTTCGCCGCCGCGCCGGCGGCGGGCGCCGCCCCGGACCCGGCCGGTCCGTCGCCGCTCGAGGCGGCGCTCGAAGCGCTCCAACCGGACGAGCTCACGCCGAAGGCGGCGCTCGAAGCGCTCTATCGCCTGAGGTCGTTGCTCGGATCATGACCGGGACGGGCGGTTTTTCATGAGTCCGTCGACGCTTCGTTCGGCCTGCCCGGGATCGGCGACACTGAAGGCGACTCCCCTGGCGGGCGGGAAGGCCCTCAGGCCGGCGGCGGCGCCGCCATCTTCATCTCGCGGGCGGACGGACCCGTCCCGCCGAGATGGATGCGGATGACGTAGCGCTTCCAGTCGGCGCTATAGGCGGTCGGGTCGGGCAGCATGATGCGGGCGCGGCTCAACACCTCGTCGCGCGGCGGCGCCGGGTCGGAGAATCCGAAGAGCGGAATGCCGATCCCGATGCCGGTGCGCACCCCGCCGCCGCTACCGCCGACCACCGCCACGCCCATATCGAGGCCGCTGTCGTCGGTGCCGGCGACGCGCTCCGCATTGCGGTCGAGCTGGTAGGCGGCCGTCGCCGCGCCGTCGGGCGCGACGAGCTCGACGCTGTCCACGCCCTGCCGGTCGCGAATCGAGACCTCGATGATGGTCGGATGATCCGGCACGAAGCGCGCCGTCACCGGATAGTCGATGCCGTCGCTGCCGCTCGGGACCGGCGCCGGCGCCTGCTCGGGCAGCGGGTCGGGCGGCGCGTCCTTCGCCTGTTCGGCGGCGCCGACCGTGTTGGGCACGGCGCCGGGCGGCGTTGCCGGCTGCGCCGCGTCGAAGGCCGACTGATCCGGGCTGGTCGTGGCGGCGCCGGGCGGGATGGTGCCGAGCGGCGCCAATTGCGGCTGCGGGGCCGGCAGGGGCGCGCTCGCGGTCGGCGGCGGCGGCTCGTCGCCGCAGGCGGCAAGCGCGAGCATCAGGGCGCAGCAGACCGCGCCCATGAGGCGATGCGGGGAGATCGGCGGAACGAGGCTCGGCATGGGGTGGCCTGACGAAGACCGGGGAAGGACGCTCCAGTTTAGAACCCGGCTGGCTCTGCGGAAGCTCCCATTTTCTTGCGTCGGTGGCGGATTTCCGAGACGGATGAAACGCTTGGCCGCGCGATCGGGCGCTGGGGCCTTGACCGCCGCCATGGCATAATCGGCCGCCCTTGCCCGGTCCTTCGACGGGGCCGGGCCGCGATACCGACGCGAAGGCGGCGCATGATCGAAATCGACGATCCCCGGCGCGTGATCGACCGGCGCCGTCTCGGCGCGGCGCTGGACGCGCTCGCCGAGGAGGGCGCGCCGGAGGATGCGGCCGTGCTGCGGCTCTTGAAGGAAGCGCTCGCGTCGGGCCGCGACGAGATCCGCCGGCGCTTCGAGGCCTCCGGCGACGGGCGCAAGGCCGCCGCCGCCCACGCCTATCTCGTCGATCAGCTCATCCGCGCGATGCATGATTTCGCGACCGGGCAGCTCTATCGCCTCGCCAACCCTTCGACCGGCGAGCGGCTCGCCATCGTCGCAGTCGGCGGCTACGGGCGCGGCGAGCTCGCGCCCTTCTCCGACATCGACCTGCTCTTCCTGCTGCCCTACAAGCGCACGCCGCATATCGAGCAGGTGGTGGAATATCTGCTCTACCGGCTCTGGGACCTCGGCCTCAAGGTCGGACATGCGACCCGCTCCATCGACGAATGCCTGCGCCAGGCGAAGGCGGATCTGACGGTGCGCACGGCGCTGCTCGAGGCGCGCTATGTCTGGGGCGAGACCGAGCTCTATCGCGAGCTCCGGCAGAAATTCATGAAGACGCTCGTCGCCGGCACCGGCCCCGCCTTCGTCGAGGCGAAGCTCGCGGAACGCAAGGCGCGGCACAAGCGCATGGGCGATTCGCGCTACTCGCTCGAGCCCAACATGAAGGACGGCAAGGGGGGCTTGCGCGATCTCCATACGCTCTTCTGGATCGGGAAGTATCTCTTCCGCGCCGAGGAAGCCGGCATGCTGGTCGATCGCGGCGTGCTCAACGCCGAGGAAGCGCAGCGCTTCGAGAAGGCCGAGGCCTTCTTCTGGTCCTTGCGCTTCCATCTCCACTATCTCGCCGGCCGGGCGGAGGAACGCCTCACCTTCGACCTCCAGCCGGCGCTCGCCCAGCGCATGGGCTATACCGACCATGCCGGCACGCGCGGCGTCGAGCGGCTGATGAAGCACTATTTTCTCGTCGCCAAGAGCGTCGGCGATCTCACCCGCATCTTCTGCGCCGTGCTGGAGGCGCAGCACCAGAAGCGCTCGCTGCTGGAGCGGGCGAGCTTCGGGCTCTTCCGGCGCGAGGTCGAAGGCTATGTGGTCGAAGGGGACCGTCTGGCGGTCAAGGAGGCCGACAGCATCGCCCGGGAACCGGTGCATCTGTTGCGGATCTTCGAGGTGGCGCAACGCCACGATCTCGACATCCATCCAGCGACGCTCCGCCTCGTGACGCGGCATCTGAAGCTCGTCGATGCGAGGCTCCGCGCCGATCCGGAGGCGAACCGGCTCTTCGTCGAGATGCTGACCTCGAGGAAGGGTCCCGAGGTCACCCTGCGGCGCCTCAACGAGGCCGGCGTCTTCGGTCGCTTCGTGCCGGATTTCGGCCGTGTCGTGGCGCAGATGCAATACGACATGTACCACCACTACACGGTGGACGAGCACACCATCTTCGCCATCGGCATCCTCTGGCGGATCGAGCAGGGGCTGTTCGCGGAAGAGACTCCGATCGCGAGCGAGGTGGTGCACAAGGTGCAGTCGCGCCGCGTGCTCTATCTTGCCGTGCTGCTGCACGACATCGCCAAGGGACGCGGCGGCGACCATTCGGAGCTCGGCGCCGAGATCGCGCTCAAGCTCGGCCCCCGTCTGGGATTCAGCGACGAGGAGACGGAAACCGTCGCCTGGCTGGTGCGCTACCACCTGCTGATGAGCAACACCGCCTTCAAGCGCGACGTGCAGGATCCGCAGACCGTCGCGGATTTCGCGGCCGAGGTGCAGTCGGTCGAGCGGCTGCGGCTGCTGCTGGTGCTGACCGTCGCCGACATCCGCGCGGTGGGGCCGAAGACCTGGAACGGCTGGAAGGCGCAGCTCCTGCGCGACCTCTATTGGCGCGCCGAGGAGCTGCTCGCCGGGGTCGCCGTCGAGCGCCGCGAGGCGCGGCTCCAGGCGGCGCAGGACGCGCTCCGCGCCGAGCTCTCGGACTGGGACGACGCGACCTTCGCGCGCCACCTCGCCCGCGGCCATGCCGCCTATTGGCTCGGCTTCGACGCGCCCAGCCTCGCGCGCCAGGCGCGGCTCGTGGAGCGGGCCGAGACGATCGGCGGCAACCTCGCGATCGACGCGCAGATCGATCGCTGGCGCGCCGCGACCGAAGTCACCGTCTATACGCCCGACCGCCCCGGCCTCATCGCGCGGCTCGCCGGCGGCTTCGCGCTCGCCGGGGCCAGCATCGTCGCCGCCCATATCCACACGCTCGCCAACGGCAAGGCGCTCGACAGCTTCCATATCCAGGACGCGGAGGGCGGGCCGATCGAGCAGCCGGACCGGCTCCAGCGCATCGAACGCGCGCTTGGGGAGCTTCTGGCGGACGATGCGGCGCAGCCGCCCGACCTTGCCTTCCCGGCCTCCTCGATCCCGAGCCGCACGGAGCTCTTCCGCGTGGCGCCGCGCGTCCTCATCGACAACAAGGCGAGCGCCGAGCACACCCTCGTCGAGGTGAACGGCCGCGACCGGCGCGGGCTGCTTTATCGCCTGACGCGCGCGCTCTCCGGCCTCGGGCTGCAGATCGCGACCGCCAAGATCTCGACCTTCGGCGCGCGCGCCGTCGACGTCTTCTATGTGAAGGACAAGTTCGGCCTCAAGATCGAGGCCGAGGGCCGGGTGAAGGCGATCCGCGAGGCGCTCATGGCCGTGCTGGAGGAGGGGGCGGAGGTCGAGGCTGCCGCGGCGCCGGCCGCCGGCGAACCCGACAGCACCGCCGCGGCGGAGTAGACGCCGCCCGCCAGCGGCCGCGCGGAATGTTTTTCCC
>CAZMUZ010000181.1:0-5367 GCA_964569315.1 uncultured Rhodospirillaceae bacterium
GCCCATGGGGCCCCGCGCCTCCTCCATGGAGATGGGCACCCCCTTGCGCTTGAACACCTCGATGAAGACGACGGCGGGCGCCATGCAGCCGAAATCCACCACGGTGCCGGCCCAGTCGAAGATCACGGCCTGGATCGGCCCGCGATAGCTGCGTCGATAGCGGAAATTCATCGGTCGTCTCCTCGATCGAAAATCTGGCGCCGGCGCGGCCGGCAGGGCGGCAGGCAGATTGCGACGGCACCGGAGCCGGGCGCCGAAGACAGGGTCGTCATGGCCGTGAAGGGCGCGGGCGCCTCGCCTCTCGTCACGCGGTTGCGGCGAGCGGCTGGCGGGGCGCGCCGCTCCCGACGCCGAGCTCGGCCATCACCGCGCGCACCGCGTCGATCGCGCCGCGCATCTCGGCCTCGCCCAGCCGCCCGATGCAGCCGATGCGGAAGCTGTCCGCGACCGTGAGTTTCCCCGGATAGATCACGAAGCCGCGGTCGCGGAGCCGGTCATAGAAGGTCTGGAACAGGAACTTCGGATCGGCCGGCATATGGAAGGTGACGATGATCGGCGCCTGGAGCCGGTCCGGCAGCAGCGTCCGGAAGCCGAGGGCCCGCATGCCCTCAACCAGGATCCGGCAATTGTTGCGGTAACGCGCGCCGCGGCCCGCCACGCCGCCCTCGGCCGCATGCTCCGCGAGCGCCTTCTCGAAAGCGACGATGCAATGGATCGGCGGGGTGAAACGGTATTGCTGCGTCTTCTCGAGAACCTGCCACTGATCGTAGAGATCGAGCGAGAGCGACGGCGCGTTGCCCCTGCACTGGGCGAGTGTCGTCTCGCGGCAGATCACGACGCCGAGGCCCGGCACGCCTTCGATGCATTTGTTCGAGGAAGCGGCGACCGCGTCGAACGCGATCTCGCGCGCATCGAGCGGGATCGCGCCGAAGGCGCTCATCGCATCGACCAGCAGCCGCCGTCCGGCGGCGGCAACCGCCGCTGCGATCTCGGCGACCGGGTTCAACACGCCGGAGGTCGTCTCGCAATGAACGATCGTGACATGCGTGATCGCGGAATCCGCGGCGAGCGCCTTCGCGACCGCGGCCGCCTCGATCGGTTTGTCCTCGGCGACCTCGATCACGCTGTAAGCACGCCCGTAATAGTCGCAGATCTTCGCCATGCGCTTGCCATAGGCGCCATTGATCAGGATCAGCAGCTTGCCCGTCTTCGGCACGAAGCTGCCGAGCATGGCCTCGACGGCGAAGGTCCCGCTGCCCTGCATCGGCACCGTGACGAAGCTGCCTTCGCCATGCAGCAGCTCGACGAGCCGCGCACGCATCCGCGCATTGATGGCGATGAATTCCCGGTCCCGCGAGCCCCAGTCGCGAAGCATCGACTGCTTCACGGTCGCGGAGGTGGTGAGCGGCCCGGGCGTGAGCAGCCAAGGATCTTTCGGGTGGGACAAGGAAGCCTCCGAGGCGGGTGCGGCGGGCAGACTCTCGCCCGGCGCTAACTATCCGTCCAATCACTAGATTCTATGGCTCCTATCGGCATAGCCTATACGATAGCTTGGCGGTATTTTCGGGCGAAGCGCCGGCTTCCGGCGCCGAAAGCGCCGGCAAAAAGTTGGCGAAGGGGACGCCGATGAACCACGCGCAGCTCCGGGCGTTTCATGCCGTCGCGACCGAAGGCTCCTTCACCCGCGCCGCCCGGCGCCTCAACGTGACGCAGCCGACGCTTTCCGGGCAGGTCAAGGCGCTGGAGGAGAGCTATGGCGTGAAGCTCCTCGACCGCCGCGGCCGGCGGGTCGAGCCGACCGATCTCGGCGCCGGCCTGCTGGAGATCACCCGGCGGCTCTTCGGCCTCGAGGCCGAGGCCGATCAGATGCTCGCCGCCGCCAAGGGGCTGAAACGCGGTCATCTCCGCATCGGCGCCGATGCGCCGATCCATGTCATCGCCGCGCTCGCCGCCTTCGCCCGCCGCTATCCCGGCATCAGGCTCTCGGTGTCGATCGGCAATTCCGAGACCTTGCTGGCCGACCTCGTCGAGCATCGCGCCGACGTGGCGATCCTCGCCAATGCCGCGGCCGATCCGCGGTTCCACGCGATCCCGTTCCGCAAGGACCGCCTCATCGCCTTCGTGGAGCAGAGCCATGAATGGAGCGGTCGCCCCCATATCCGCCTCGCCGACCTCGCAGGCCGTCGCCTCGTGCTGCGCGAGATCGGCTCGACCACCCGGCAGCTCTTCGAGGCGGCGCTGCAGGCGGAAGGCATCGCGACCGGCGAGGTGCTGGAGGTCGGCTCGCGCGAGGCGGTGCGGGAGGCGGTGGCGGCCGGGCTCGGCATCGGGGTGGTGGCGGAAAGCGAGTTCGGCGAGGACCGGCGCGTCGTTCCGCTGCCCTTCCGCGGCAGCGCGCTGCAGACCACCGAGTTCGTCGTCTGCCTCGCCGAGCGCCGGGCGCTGCTGCTGGTGCGCGCCTTCCTCGAAATCATCGAGCGCGTGGCGCCCGAGGGCGATGGCGCGCCGCCCTACCCGCGTGCGGCAAGATCCTCGACATAGGCGGCGAGCAGCCGCACGCCATAGCCCGGCGCCCCCAGATTGTGCTCCGTCGTCGGATCCTTGACCGCCATCTTGCCGGCGATGTCGAGATGCGCCCAGGGGGTCTCGCCCACGAAGGCGCCGAGCAACGCCGCGGCATGGGCGGCGTCGGCATAGTGCTCGTCCGGCGCGCATTGCCGAAGGTCGGCGATCGGCGATTTGAGGTTCACGAGATACTCGGCATCGAGCGGCAGACGCCAGAGCTTCTCGCCGCTCTTCGTCGAGGCCGCGAGGAGCCGCGCGGCGAGGGCATCGTCGTTGGCGAACATGCCGGCATAGATATCGCCGAGCGCGGCCACGACCGAATAGGTGAGGGTCGCGAGATCGACCATCGCGACCGGCCGGAACTTCGCGACCGCATAGGCGAGCGCGTCGATCAGGATCAGGCGCCCTTCCGCATCCGTATCGACGACCTCGACGGTCTTGCCGGCGAAGCTGCGCACAACGTCCCCCGGCCGGAAGGCGTTGGCCGCCGGCATGTTCTCGACCAGTGCTGCGATGCCGACGGCGTGAACCGGCGCCTTGCCGCGCGCGAGGGCGGCAAACAGCCCGGCGACCGCCGCGGCGCCGGCCATGTCGCTCTTCATCAGCTCCATGCCGGCCGCCTTCTTGATCGAGATGCCGCCGGAATCGAAAGTGACTCCCTTGCCGACGAAGGCAACCGGCCGGCCGGCGCCGCCGCGCCAGCGCAGGACGAGCAGCCGCGGGCGATTGGCGCTGCCTTGCCCCACGGCCATCAGCGCATTCATGCCGAGCCTGCGCAGCCTTCGCTCCTTGAGGATCTCGACCTCGACGCCGAGCGGCATCAGGGCCGCGGCGACATGATCGCAGAACCCGGCCGGGGTGATGACGTTGCCGGGCTCGTTCGCCAGATCGCGCGCGAGCTCGACGCCGCCCGCGACCGGCGCCAGCTTGCGCCACAGCCTGGTCGCATTCCGCGTCTCCTCGAGCACCAGCGTCAGCGCCTCGACGCGCCCGGTATCCTCGGGCCGGGGCCGTGTGCGATAGCGGTCGAAGCGATAGGCGGCGAGACGCGCCCCGAGCGCGAAATGCGCCGCGATCTCGGCCACCGGCAGCTTGCCGCGCGCCGAAGGCTCGATAAAGACCACGGCGGCGCCGACATGCAACGCCTCGAGGGCGCGGACCGTCCGGGCGCCGAGCGCCTCTGCCGCACTCCCATCCGGAACGCCCTTGCGGCCGGGGCGGATCAGCAGCAGGTGAGCGGCAAGGCCTTTCGGCGCGGCGAGCGCGAGGATCTGCGGCGCGTCCTGCTTCGACCGGAATCCGCGTGCCGCCTTGGCGAGCGCGCCGCCGAGCCGGCGATCGAGGCGCTCGGCCGCCGGCAGAAGCCTGCCGTCGGCATCGGTTGCGATCACGAGCGCCGCCGATCTTGCCGGCGGTTTCGTCTCAAACCGGATTCTCATGAGCGGCCCCCGACCCGGCTCATCGCGTCGGCGCATCATAGCGGCTGCCCCGTCCCGCGGGAAAGCCGGCGCCGGGCGATGACGGACATCGTGCGACGAATGACGCAGGCGGCGGATCTTGACCCTGGAATCGAAACGGGCGCTCCCTTCTCGAGAGCGCCCGGTCCGTCGATCGAAATCGGGAACGGCGTGGGGTCCGTTCCCGCTTTCCGTCAGGTATTGGTTACGACCGTGTCCTCCACCGCGATCACGTGGCCCGCCCCATCCTGGTAGATGTTGTAGGTCACGCCCGCACCGCCATAGATCGGGTCGGTCAGCGCCTGGTTGCCCACCAGGGTGAAGCCGCTGCCGACCGCCAGGTTGACGGTATCGTCGCTGTCGCCGCGGAACACCAGATCGATCGCATCGACGCCGAAGGTTTCGCCCGTGGTGCTGTCGGCCGAGAAATCGACCACATCGGCCAGATTCAACGTCACGGTGTCGGCGCCGGCCGAGTTGCCGAAGCTCGCATCCCGCATGTCGAGCACTTCGATCCCCCCGACATCTTGCGCTGCCGTACTGAAATCGACCGCACCGCTGAGGTCGAGGAAGTCGATGTCGGCGCCGCCGCGATAGAACTCGGTCAGGCCATCCATGACCAGCACGTCGTTGCCGTCGTCGCCGACGAGGATGTCCGCACCGGCGCCGCCGCTCAGCGAGTCGTCCGCCGCGCCGCCGCGGATCGAGTCGTCGCCGTCGCCGCCGAAGATGAGGTCGTTGTTCAACCCGCCATCGAGCGTGTCGTTCAGCAGCTCGCCGAGGATCGTGTCGTCGCCGGCACCGCCCTCGATGGAGTCGCCCTGGTTGCCGCCGAGCAGGCTGTCGTTGCCCGCATCGCCACGCAGCGTATCGGAGCCGTCGCCGCCCGAGAGCGTATCGTTGCCGACACCGCCCGAGAGTGCGTCGTCGCCGGACCCGCCCTGCAGCGAGTCGTCGCCTTCGTCGCCGAACAGCTCGTCCTCGCCGAGGCCGCCGAGGATCGTGTCGTTGCCCTCGTTGCCGTTGACGATATCCGCGCCGTTATTGCCGAAGATGCTGTCGTCGCCGGCCGCACCGACGATGCTGTCGTCGCCGGTCCCGCCGTCGATCGTATCGTTGCCCGGATTGCCGCCGACGAGGCTGTCGCCGAGGATCAGGTCATTGTCGGCACCGCCGCGGATCGAGTCGCCGCCGTCGCCGCCCTGGATCGTATCCTCGCCGGCACCGCCGTCGATGGTGTCGCCGCCGAGCTGGCCGAAGATCGAGTCATCACCTTCGTCGCCGAGGATCGAGTCCTCGACTAGGTAGGTCGAGGCGTTGGAGAACGCGAAGCCCGCCGCAGCAT
>CAZMUZ010000182.1:0-5312 GCA_964569315.1 uncultured Rhodospirillaceae bacterium
CGAGCCGGCGTCGCGATCGAGCTGCACCGTCACCCGCTCGCGCCGGTAGGGCACGTCGCCGGCCGGGGGCTCGTCGAGCTCGCGCGCATGGCGGTGCCCGGCATAGATCGCATGCACCACCGCGGCCGGGTTGTTGCAATCGCCGATCCGCGCGAGCCCGAGCACGCCCGCGGCGGCGAGCGCATCCGGATCGGCCGCGAGGTCGTTATAGAGCGCGTCCTCGGGCTGCCGCATGGTGACGAGCAGGAGGCTTTGCGCCGCGATCCGCCGCGTGCGGCCGGTATAGACGCAGGCCAGTGTCGCCTCGCCGCGCGCGAATCCCGCCAGCGAATGATAGGCGACGATCTCGACGCCGAGCTCCATCAATTGGCGCTGCACCTTGTCCTGCTCGTCGGTCATGCGGCACCAGCTCGAGGCCTCGGCGCCGGGCGTGACGAGCGTGACCGCGAGCCCCTGCCGCCGCAGCTTCTCCGCAAGGCAGCCGGCCATGTAATACTGGTCGTCGTCGAAGACGAGGACCGGCCCTTCGGGCAGGACGCCGGCCATGATC
The DNA here is from genome assembly GCA_964569315.1 of uncultured Rhodospirillaceae bacterium. Lineage (GTDB taxonomy): Bacteria > Pseudomonadota > Alphaproteobacteria > Dongiales > Dongiaceae > CADEFF01. The sequence goes on from CAZMUZ010000182.1 coordinate 551, forward strand.
TCCTCCGGCACGAAGACGCCCGGCACGTCTTCGCCGAGGATCGGATCGTGCGTGCCGTGGCCGACCCCGTCCTTCCGCCAGCGGGCGCCGGTCGCGATCACCACATGCTCGGCGCCGAACTCGCGCACGTCGGGCGCCGTGAGGCGGCTACCGAGATAGCGCTCGACGTTCGGAAGCTTGTCGAGCTGGCCGAGCCGGTAGTCGCGCACTCGCGCATAGGTCGCAAGCCCGGGCAGCTTCGATTCCCGGTTGATGCGGCCGCCGAGCGCGTTCTCCGCCTCGGCGAGCGCCACCGCATAGCCGCGCTTGCCGAGGATATGGGCGCATTCGAGCCCGGCCGGCCCGCCGCCGACGATGAGGATGCGCTTCTCCGACCGCTTCGGTTGCACGCGCTCCGGGTGCCAGCCGCGCCGCCATTCCTCGCCCATGGTCGGGTTCTGGGTGCAGCGGATCGGCACGCCCTCGTTGTTGTTGGCGCGGCAGATGTTGCAGCCGATGCATTCGCGGATCTCCTCCTCGCGCCCTTCCTCGATCTTCTGCGGCAGGAAGGGATCGGCGATGGAGGGCCGCGCGGCGCCGATCATGTCGAGGATGCCGCGCCTGATCTGCGAGGCCATGGCGTCGGGCGAGGTGAAGCGGCCGACCCCCACGACGGGCCTGGTCGTGACCTGCTTCACGAAGCTCACATAGGGCTCCTGGAAGCCCTCGGCGGAGAAGCGCGAGGACATGGAATCGTTGCCGACCTGGCTGATATTCACGTCCCAGAGGTCGGGGAGCTCGGCCAGCAGCTCGACCACCTCGCGGCCCTCGGCGCCGGCCGCCACGCCCTGCTCGCCCATCAGCTCGTCCACCGCGAAGCGCACGGCGAGCGCCACGTCGGGACCGATGGCGTCGCGCGTCACTTCGATCATCTCGCGCAGGAGCCGCGTGCGGTTCTCGATCGAGCCGCCATATTCGTCGCCGCGATGGTTGTAGCGCCGCGCCACGAACTGGAACGGCAGATAGGCATGGCCGGCATAGACATAGACGATGTCGAAGCCGGCGCGGACCGCCCGCTTGGCGGCATCCGCCTGCCAGCGCTGCAGCGCCTTGATGTCGGCGCGGTCCATCGCGCGGGTCTGCACCGGATGGACATAGTGGAGCGGCACGCCGTCCGGCGAGATCGGCGGCAGGCGGCTCGAGCGGTTATTGGCGTGATGCCCGCCATGCCAGAGCTCGACGCCGGCGAGCGCGCCATGCGCATGCACCGTCTCGGCCATCAGCGCCTGCGCCTTCACATCCTCCTCATCCCAGAGCGAGGCGAAGCGATAGGGCGCGTCCTCCGCGGTCGGATGGATCGAGCAATATTCCGTGCAGACGACGCCCCAGCCGCCCTCGGCCTTCACGCCGCGCATCGCCGCCAGCATCTTCGGCATCTCGTAGCCCATGCCGGAGCAATGCGGCACCTGATAGAAACGGTTCTTCGAACGGACCGGACCGATCTGGACCGGCTCGAAGAGGATGTCGTAACGCGGATTGCGCGGCATAAGGCGGGCTCTCGGGCTGGCGCGGGCGACGGAGAGCAGAGTGCCCGCTCGGCGCACTCCTGCCTAGCGGCGAGGGGCGCTTCCGCGACGGCCGGAAACCGACCCTTCCTGCCGGACGGGCGACTTCATGGCTGGCGCGACCGATCGCGTCCGCGGGAAAGGGCGTTCGCGGCGCCGGGCCGGTCGCCTCGCGCTCACGCTTCTGCTAGGCTCGCGCCCCATGCAGACGATCTTCGTCATGGTGAAATGCGCGCTCGGCGAGGCCTACAAGGTGGCCGATGCGGCGCTGCAGGGTTGCGAGGAGGTGTCGGAGGTCCATTCGATCTCCGGCCAACACGACCTGCTGCTGAAATGCTTCCTGCCGGACGGCGCCGATATCGGCCATTTCGTGACCGAGCGCATCCAGCGCCTCGCCGGCGTGCGGGACACTTTCACCCTCATCGCCTTCAAGGCGTTTTCCTGAGATAGCGCGGGCGAAACGAAACGCGCCGCCCTCCTTGCGAGAGAGCGGCGCGTCTGTCGTTGAAATCGGCCGATGCTACCGGCCGCGCTTGCCGAGCAGATACCAGGCGCCCGGCAGGAGGCAGGCGCCGAGCGCGATCTTCAGCGCATCGCCGGTGAGGAACGGCAGCAGGCCGACCTCGATCGCCGGCACGATGTCGATCTGGGTGCAGAGCCAGAGCAATCCGAGCGCATAGATGATGAGGTTGCCGATCACCATCGCAGCGGCGGCCCATAGCGCGGACCGGTCCCAGCCGCGCTCGGCGAGCCAGCCGCAGACCCCGGCCGCGACCGCGAAGCCGACGAGATAGCCGCCGGTCGGCCCATAGAGATGATGGAAGCCGCCGCCTTCGCTCCAGTCGCCCGCAAAGACCGGCAGGCCGGCCGCGCCCTGGGCGAGATAGAGAAGCACGGTCGCAAGGCCGAGCCGCGCGCCATAGGCGACGCCCAGCGCCAGCACCGCGAAGGTCTGCATGGTGAGCGGCACCGGCTGCCAGGGAATCTGGACCTTCGCCGAGACCCAGATCACGACGCTGCCGAGGACCATCAGCACGATGGCGCGCGCCGCTCCCGTCTCCCGTGTGATGGGCCAGAGCGCGCTGGCAAGGGTGGGCTTCCGCCCCTCGATGGCCTGAACCGACATTCCGCGTGATCCCCCGGGCAATGAAATGACGGCGCCCGTTCTAGCCGAAAGCCGCGCGGCCGTAAATGCGCGGGGCGATGGGGTTCGTCTCCCGCCGCCGAGGGCCGCTGTACGCCACGACGCAAGGCATTCGCGCAAAACCGCGCGCATCCCGGCGCCGCTTTCGCTAGGCTCGGACGAGTCCCGGGCGCTTGCAACCCGGTCCCGCCCCTCACGCCAGGCCCGAGACGAGTTCCCGCATGAAGAAGATCCTGATCGCCAATCGCGGCGAGATCGCCTGCCGCATTATCGCGAGTTGCCGCAGGCTCGGCATCGCCACCGTCGCGGTGCATTCGGAGGCGGACGCGAAGGCGCTGCATGCGACGCTCGCCGACGAGGCGGTCGCCATCGGGCCGGCGCCGGCGCGGCAGAGCTATCTCGTCATCGACAATATCCTGAAAGCGGCGCGCGACAGCGGCGCCGACGCGATCCATCCGGGCTATGGCTTCCTCGCCGAGAACCCCGATTTTGCCCGGCGCGTCGTCGGCGCGGGCCTCGTCTGGATCGGGCCGACGCCCGAGAGCATCGAGGCGATGGGCGACAAGGAACGGGCGCGCGAGATCGCGCAAGCGGCGGGCGTGCCCGTGCTGGCGGGCAGCCGGCGTTTCGCCGTCGGCGCAACCGGGGGCCTGGAAGCGGCCGCACAGCAGGTCGGATTTCCGCTGCTGGTGAAAGCCGCCGCGGGCGGCGGCGGCATCGGCATGCGCCGCGTCGATGCGGCCGAACAGCTCGCAGGCGTGGTCGAGGCGACCCAGGCGCTCGCCGCCAGATCCTTCGGCGACGGCACGATCTATCTCGAGCGGCTGGTGGAGCGCGCGCGACACATCGAAATCCAGGTCTTCGGATTCGGCGACGGCCGCGCCGTGCATATGTTCGAGCGCGAATGCTCGATCCAGCGGCGCTACCAGAAGATCCTCGAGGAAAGCCGCGCGCCCAACCTGCCAGCACCCATGCTCGCCGCGATGGCCGAGGCGGCCGTGTCTCTCGCCGTCGCGCAGCGCTATCGCGGCGCCGGCACGGTCGAGTTCATCGTCGACGACGACCGCGACGATTTCCGTTTCCTCGAGATGAACACCCGCATCCAGGTCGAGCATCCGGTGACCGAGATGATCACCGGCCTCGATCTCGTGGCGCTGCAGATCCGCCTCGCCGCGGGCGAGCCGCTCGCCGAGATCCGCCAGGACGCGATCGAGGCGCGCGGCCATGCGATCGAGGCGCGGATCTATGCCGAGAACCCGGCGAAGAACTTCATGCCCTCGCCGGGACCGCTGACGGTCTTCCGCATGCCGCCCGCCGGCGCTTCCCTGCGCATCGATACCGGGGTGCGCGAGGGCGACGCGATCACCTTCCACTACGACCCGATGATCGCGAAGCTGATCGCGCATGGCATCGATCGCGCGACGGCGATCGGGCGGCTGCTCAAGGCGCTGGAAGAGACGCGGATTGAAGGCGTCTCGACCAACGTCGCGTTCCTGAGGCGGCTCGTCGATCATGCGGCCTTCCGCGCCGGCGACTGCTTTACGGGCTTCATCCCGGCCCATGGCGCCGAGCTGCTGTGAGCAAATCCGCCATCGCCGCGGCCCTTTCGGCGCGCTAGTCTCCGGCCATCGATCAGGGAGCCCTCGAATGGCCGAGCAAGTTTCGACGATGACGCCGGGCAATGTCTGGAAGCTGCTGGTGAAGCCCGGCGACAAGGTGAAGGCGGGCGACGTGCTCTTCATCCTCGAGGTGATGAAGACCGAGGTGCCGCATGCCGCCGGCGCCGACGGGACGGTCAAGGCGGTGCACATCGCCGAGGGCCAGGAAGGCGTCGACGCCGGCACGGCCGCGGTCGAGATCGGCTGAGCGTCAGGCGCTCGTCGGCGCCGAAATCCGCCCCGCCGGGGCGGCCGGACGCGCCACGCAAATCGCGGTTGCGCCGTCCGCGCCGCGGCGCTTCAATCGCCCCCTTTCGCGGCGCCCCTGCGCCCCATGGAAGATCCCCCCAACCGAAGGCGACCCATTCCGATGCCCACGATCCTCTACAACGCGCCGACCAGCCCCTTCGGCCGCA
>CAZMUZ010000183.1:0-5311 GCA_964569315.1 uncultured Rhodospirillaceae bacterium
CGCTGCACCCAGAACCCCACCATGGGCGAGGAATGGCGGCGCGGCTGGCATCCCGAGCGCATGCAGCCGGCGAAATCCGACGCGCAGCTCCTCATCGTGGGCGGCGGCCCCGCGGGGCTCGAATGCGCGCTTTCCCTGGGGCGGCGCGGCTACCGCGTGCGGCTGGCCGAGGCCCGGCGGGAGTTCGGGGGTCGCGTCACGCTCGAAAGCCGGCTATCCGGCCTCGCCACCTGGGCCCGGGTGCGCGACCATCGGCTGCAGCAGATTGGGAAGCTCGACAATGTGGAGCTCTTCCCGGAAAGCCCGCTCGGCGCCGGTGAAATCCTCGAGATGGGCGTGCCGCATATCGTGCTCGCGACGGGCGCGCGCTGGCGCCGCGACGGTTTCGGGCGCAGGAACCACAAGGCCATCCCGGGCCATGAGCGCCCGCATGTGCTGACGCCGGACGACATCATGGCCGGGACCGAGCTCGCAAGTCCGGTGCTGATTTTCGACGACGATGATTTCTATCTGGGCGGCGTGCTGGCCGAGCATCTCTGCCGCAAGGGACACGACGTCGCGCTCGTGACGCCGGCGGCGCTGGTCTCCGGCTGGACCGTGTTCACTCTCGAGCAGGAAAAGATCCAGACGCGGCTGCTGGAGCTCGGCGTCGAGATCGTCGCCAACCGGAACCTCGCGCGCATCGACACGGAGGGCGTGGAGCTCGCCTGCGTCTTCACCGACCGCCGCACGCCGCGCGCCGCACGCTCGGTCGTCATGGTGACGGCGCGGCTACCGGAAGAGAGCCTCTACAGCGAGCTCGTCGGCGACCCGGCGCGGCTGAAGGCCGCCGGCATCCGTAGCGTCGATCGGATCGGCGATTGCTACGGCCCCGGGATGATCGCGCATGCCGTCTATAGCGGTCACCGCTTCGCCCGCGAATTCGAGGAGCCCGACGCCGGCGACCTCGGCTTCCTCACCGAGCCGGTGATGCTGGGTTAAGGCGGGAGCAGCCCGCCCTTTCTACCGCGTCTCACACGGGCTCAGAGGGCACGCCCGCTTTCCGCCGGGCGCTCGGAGCAACGTTCGCGGCTTGGCGGTAGCATGCCGGCGCGGCACTTCGTAGGATGCGACCTCGCCAGTTCGGCAGCGAGCATCCCTGATATGAGACAGCGACTGGACCAGCCGACCGCCAGCTTGCTTGCAGATACGCTGGCGCTTTCCCGACGAGATCCGGCTTCCGTAGAACGGTGGAACCATATCTACGAACTTCACCGCCGCGGCGAAGAGAATATCTTTCAAGCAGCGAGTACCTGGTGCGGTTCAGACGATCCCGGCGCCCGCAAACTTGCTGCAGATATCCTGGCGCAGCTCGGACCATTGACGCAGGAAGGCGAAGAGCAGCTTCGTCCGTTCACGAAACGAAGCATTCCTTTGATGCGGATATTGCTGGATGACACCGACGTAAATGTCATCATCGCAGCGATTTCATTTTTCCGACATCACGGTATATCCAATCCGATTATCGAGCGAACTGCCCTATCTTCTCACCCCACTGCCGAGGTTCGACTGGCGGTCGCGCAGTGCATAGGACACGAGGAGTCCGTGTCAGGCGTTGCCATGCTTATCCGGCTGTCGGACGACCAGGACGAACGGGTGCGTGATTGGGCGACATTCGGACTTGGGTCTGAATGTCGTTCGGACACCGCGGACGTTCGGGAAGCGCTCTTTCGCCGACTGCACGACGACCATTTCGACACAAAAGCAGAGGCGCTGATTGGACTCGCCGAGCGCCGCGACGAGCGCGTCATTCCTTTCGTTACAGCGGCGCTACAGGCAAATACCGTCGGGCGAATGGTCGTCGAGGCCGCGGCAATTCTGGCGCTTCCTATATTCATGGAGCCGCTGGAGAAACTTCGATCATGGTGGGACGTCGACTCTAAACTTCTCGAAGATGCGCTCGATTGCTGCAGAATGCAGCGCCCGCTTTATCCCTCACGGATACGGGCGAAAGATCTGTTGTGAGTATTTCCGCCGACGGCATTACCCGAGGAGTTACCCGCCCCAGATCTTGGCGAGCGCGCGGAGGAAATTGCCGCCGAGCAGCTCGCGGAGGTCGTGCTCCTTCCAGCCGCGCTTCAGCAGCGCTTCGGTGATCTTCACCAGCTCGACGTGGCTCTTCACCTCGGCGATATAGCGGCCGCGGATGTCGTTGCCGAAGGCCCTGGCATAGTCGGCGATGGCCGCGGGGAAGCGGCTGAGGGTCATCTCGGTGATGTGCTTCACCTTGCCGAGATCGCTCACCGCCGGCAGGTCGGTGCCGATGCCTACATGGGCGATGCCGACGAGCCCCGCGATATAGTCGAGGTGCTTCAGGAAATCGTCGATCGAGGGCGGCCGCTTCGCATCGCCGCTCCAGCACATCGGCCCGTAGATGCTGCAGCCGATCACGCCGCCGGTGGCGGCCGTCGCCTTCAGCACCGCGTCGCCCTTGTTGCGGAGCGCCTTGCTGACCGCGCGCGCATTGGCGTGGGTGAGCAGCACCGGCTGGCGGCTCGCCTCGGCCGCCTCGCGCGCCGTGCGCTCGCCGACATGGCTGAGGTCGAGCGCGATGCCGAGCTCGTTCATCCGCTCGATCGCCATGCGTCCGAGGCCGCTCAAGCCCCCGTCCTCAGGCTCGAGGCAGCCGTCGCCGAGGAAATTCCGGCGATTGTAGGTGAGCTGCATGATCCGGAGGCCGAGCCGGTGGAAGAAGGCGAGGCGATCGAGCTTGTCGCCGATCGGCCGCATGTTCTGCCAGCCCATGATGACGCCGACCTTGCCGGCCGCCCGCGCGCGATGCAGGTCGGCGACCTTCTCGATCAGCATCCATTCGCTGTCGGGGGCCTGCAGCCGGGCGAGCCAGCCCGCCACCTGGTCGGCGGTTTCCTCGAAATCCGCCTCGAAATGGCTGACCGTCAGGTTGATCGCATCGACATGCGCGGCCTTGAGGCTGGACGCATCGCCGTCGCTGTAGAAGACGAGCCCGTCCAGGATCGTGGCGTCCCGCTGCAGCTCGGCCGCGGAAAGGGTCATCCCACGACCAGCTTCGGCCGGTCGGTCTTGAGGCGCGGCATGATGTGCTTGGCGAGCCGCTCCATCGAGCCCATCACGTCCTTGTGGTCGGCGCCGAAATTCATGTTCAGCACCACCTCGTCCGTGCCGAGATCGGCAAAATATTTGAGCTTCTCGTAGCATTCCTCGGCCGTGCCGATGACCACGCGCTCAGCGAAGGTCTCGATCGGCAGATCGATCGGGTTCGGCTGGATGTCGCCGCCCTTGATGTCGCCGGCGGTGGTGAAGGCATTCTGGAAGCGCTGCTGCGCCGTGTAGCAGATGCGGATCTTCTCCTCGGCGTCCTTTTTGTCGGAGGCGACATAGCAGAAGAGGAGCATGGCGAGCTTGCGCGAGAACTTGGCGCCGCCTTCCTGCCGCGCCTTGTCGAAGGCCTCGGCCTGCATCTCGGGACCGCGCTCCGTGGTGCGGAGCGGCATGACCATCACGTGATAGCCGTTCTTCGCCGAGTGATAGATGGCGGGCGGCGTCACGCAGGCGATCCAGATCGGCGGATAGGGCTGCTGCAGCGGCCGCGGCAGGACGGTAAGCGCCGGGAACTTGTAGAACTTGCTGTCCCAGGTGACCTCTTCCTCGGTCAGCAGCTTTTTCAGCAGCGCGAGGCTGTCCTCGAACTTCTCGCGGCCCTCATCGACCGTGATGCCGAAGCGGTCGAACTCGTAGAGGAACGCGCCGCGGCCGACGCCGACCTCGAGCCGACCTTCGGTGAGGCAGTCGGTGAGCGCGATCTCGCCGGCGAGGCGCCGCACGTCATAGAAAGGCAACACCAGCACGGCGGTGACGAGCGGGATGCGCTTCGTCTCGCCTGCGACGCGCGCCGCGGTGATCAGCGGATGCGGATGAACGAGATAGTTGAGGAAGTGATGCTCGGGGATATGCAGCGACGAGAATCCGAGATCCTCGGCATGCTTCGCCTCCGTCAGCATCTCGCGATACATATGGACGGCATGCACTTTCATGTTGTGCCAATGCGCCGGCAGATAGAATCCGAAATCCATCGTCATGACCTCTGTCGAACCGATCGTGGCGGCTGCTCAGCCGGCGCACCGAATGAGGCGGACGATAGACAAACGCCGAAACTCCCGCCAGCGCGGGATTGTCCTACGTCGCCTGTCGTACGTCACCCGATCTTCTGCAATCGGATCAATCGTCTAGACCGAATCGGGCAGATTCTCCGCGACCCCGTTCTCGAGGGGAAAGGGCGAGGTTCGGACGCCTCCTGTCGACGCGAAGTCGGCCTGCGCGACGGTCCTTCGCGCAAACCCGGTCCGGTTGCGAAGTCCCCTTTCCCGATCCGCCGCGCGCGACCTCGCCTCAGTTCATCACCGCGCCGCCGTTGACGCCGATGGTCTGTCCGGTGACGTAGGTGGAGCCCGGCCCGGCGAGCCAGACGACCGCGGGTCCGATCTCCTCGGGGCGGCCCACGCGCCCGAGCGGCATCGAGCTTTCCAGGCGACGAAGCTCGGGCGACATGCCGGCGAGCCCGAGCATCGGCGTGTCGACCGGGCCGGGCGCGATGGCGTTGACCAGGATGTCCGGCGCGAACTCGCGCGCCCAGGAGCGGGTGAAGGTGACGACGCCGCCCTTGGTGGCCGCATAGACCGAGTTTCCGGCCCGGCCGAGAAAGGCGAGCTCGGAGGCGATGTTGATGACACGGCCGCCGCGGCCGGCGGCGCGCATCGCCCGGATCGACTCGCGCGCCATCAGGAACACGCCGCGCAGGTTGACCGAGACCGTCCGTTCGAACTCCTCGACCGAAACCTCGAGCAGCGGCCGCTCGATCATGATGGCCGCATTGTTGACGAGGACGTCGAGGCCGCCGAGCCCCTTCGTCGTCTCGGCGACGACGCGCACCGCATCGCGTTCCCGGGTGACGTCGCCGGCGAGCGCGAGGGTGCGGCCGCGGCAGGCCGCAGCCGCGGCCGTCGGCGCCTCGAGATCGACAAGCGCGACCGACGCGCCGGCAGCAGACAGCGCCGCTGCGATGGCGCTGCCGATCCCGCCCGCCGCGCCCGTGACCAGCGCGACGCGGCCGGAAAGCGATTCACTCATGCCAGTAGTCCCCCTCGATCGATGACGATGCTTTGCCCGGTGATGTTCGCCGAAAGCGGCGACGCCAGGAAGAGATAGAGATTGACGATGTCGGCGGGCTCCAGCAACCCGTCCATCGACTGCGCCGCCAGGACGGAGTCGATGACCGCCTGCTCCGTCGTGTCGT
>CAZMUZ010000184.1:0-5198 GCA_964569315.1 uncultured Rhodospirillaceae bacterium
CTCGGCTTCCTGCCGGGCGATCTGCGCGAGAAGGTCGATCCCTATCTCCGGCCGCTCTACGACGCGCTCTACGACATGATGCCGGCGGACCAGGTGGTGAAGCGGCTCTCCAACGGGGAGATCGAGATCGCGCCGCTCGCCTTCATGCGCGGCCGCACGCTCGCCAACAGCTTCGTGATCCTCGACGAGGCGCAGAACACCACGCCGGTGCAGATGAAGATGTTCCTGACCCGCCTCGGCGACGGATCGCGCATGGCGGTCACCGGCGACCTGTCGCAGATCGATCTGCCGCCGGGCCAGCGCTCGGGGCTGCAGGACGCGGTGGACACGCTCGCAAAGGTTGAGGGCGTCGCGTTCGTGCGCTTCACCGACGCCGACGTGGTGCGTCACCCGCTGGTGAGCCGCATCGTGCGCGCCTATGACGCCGAGCAGGCGAAGGGGGACGCCCAGCAGGCCAAAGGGGCGCCCGCGGCGCCGAAATCCGGACGGTGAACGCGCGCGACCGATCGCGGGCCGGCCGCGCGGCCGCCGATGCCCGCTCGTCCGCGCCGCGCCGCCCGCTTCCCGCGAAAAAGCGCCCCGCCGGCAAGCCTCGTGCGGCGAACGGCATAAGCCTGACGGTGAGCGTGCTCGATCGTGGCTGGACGCAGCGCCTGCCCGAGGCCGGGCGCCTCGCGCGGCGCGCCGCGCGTTCGGCGCTGAAGGGCGCCGGCCGCACCGCAGGAAGGGGCGAGATCGGGCTGGTGTTCGGCGACGATGCGCTGCTGCGCCGGCTGAACCGGACATACCGGGGAATCGACAAGCCGACGAATGTGCTATCCTTCGCGGGCGAGCCGCGGACGCCCTCGGGAGAGGCGGGCAGCCTCGGCGAGGTGATCCTCGCCCGTCAGACGCTCGTCGGCGAGGCCCGCGCCCAGCGCAAGCCGGTCGCCGATCACCTCACCCATCTCGTCGTGCATGGCGTGCTGCATCTCTTGGGATATGACCACGAAACCGACGCCGAGGCGGAACGCATGGAGCGGCTCGAGACCGCGATCCTGGCGCGGCTCGGCATCGCCGATCCCTATGCCGCGCCGCCGCGCCGCCGCATGACCCGCCGAACATGAGCGAGACGGTACCCAAGCCCGGGCCGGCCGACGGTCCGGACGACGAATCCTCCGGCTTTGCGGTCATCCGCAACTGGCTGCGCTGGCGCCGCCGGCACCGCAAGCCGGAAACCGCGCTCCGCGACGCGATCGAGGAGCTGATCGAGGAGACCGAGAACGACACCGAGGCGGAGCCCGCGCGGAGCGACGAGGGCAGCCTGCTGCTCAACATCCTCAAGCTGCGCGATCTCACGGCCGAGGACATCAAGGTGCCCCGCGCCGACGTGCTCGCGATCTCGCTCGACGTCAAGCTCGACGAGCTCGTGAAGACGATGGTCACCGAAGGCCATTCGCGCATGCCGATCTACCGCGAGACGCTGGACGACGTGGTGGGCATGGTCCATGTGAAGGACGCGCTCGCCTGCCTCGCCGGCGAACGGCCCTTCGACCTGATGCAGATCCGCCGCGAGGTCCTCTTCATCGCGCCCTCCATGCCGGTGCTCGATCTGCTGTTGGAGATGCGGCTGAAACGCGTGCATATGGCGCTCGTGGTGGACGAGTTCGGCGGCATCGACGGCCTCGTCACCATCGAGGACGTGGTGGAGGAGATCGTCGGCGAGATCGACGATGAATATGACGAGACCGAAGGGCCGCGGCTGGTCGAGCGGCCGGACGGCACGCTCGTCGCGGATGCCCGCGCGACCATCGAGGAATTCGAGGAGAAGATCGGCCCGGTCCTGACCGATGCCGAGCGCAAGGAGGACGTCGATACGCTCGCCGGCCTCGTCTTCGCGATCGCCGGCCGGGTGCCGGCGCGCGGCGAGCTCATCGCGCACCCCTCCGGTATCGCCTTCGAGGTGCTCGACGCCGATCCGCGCCGCATCAAGCGGCTCAAGATCCACAACATCCCGCCTCCCCGCGATGCCGCCTAGGCCGGCGGACGCGTCCGCAACGACACCCTGGCCGCGCCTCGGCCGTCTCGTCGAATCCTTGCAGAAGCTCGCGGGCTGGCGGCGTTGGCTCGCCGCCTTTCTGCTGGGCGCGGCGGGCGCGCTCGCCCTGCCGCCCTTCCATCTCGTGCCGCTGCTGATCCCCATGCTGGCGGCGCTGGTGTGGTGGATCGACGCGGCGCCAAGGCGCCGAAGCGCCTTCGCCGCCGGCTGGTGGATCGGCTTCGGCCATTTCTCCGCGGGCTTCTACTGGATCGCGAACGCGCTGCTGGTGGATCCGGTGCGTTTCGGCTGGATGATCCCGCCGGTGGTGGGCGGGCTCGCTGCCGGCATGGCGCTCTTCATCGGCCTCGCCGCGCTGCTTACCCGTGCGGTGCCGATGCGCGGGCCCGCGCGCGTGCTCATCCTGGCGCTCGCCTGGGTGCTTTGCGAATGGGTGCGCGGCTGGTTCCTCACCGGGTTTCCCTGGAACCTGCTCGGCTATGTCTGGATGTTCTCCGACGCGCTGATCCAGCCGGCCGCCTATGTCGGCGTCTGGGGCCTCAGCCTGCTCAGCGTGGTGGCGCTCGCCATGCCGGCGATCCTCGGATTGCCCGGCCCGGCGCGCCGGGGATGGATCACCGCGGTCGCGGCGCTGCTGCTGCCGGGGCTGGCCTGGCTCGGCGGGCTCGCGCGGCTCGCCGAGGCGGGCGACGCCGCGTCGGGGCTTCGGCTTCGCATCGTGCAGCCGGCCATCGAGCAGACCCTCAAGAACGATCCGAACGCACGCATCCGCAATCTCGAGCTCCTCGAAGACCTCACGCGCCGGCCCGGCGACGATGGGCCGCCGCCGCTCGTGATCTGGCCGGAAGCGGCGGTGCCGTTCCTGATCGAGCGCGATCCGCCGTTGCGCCGGCGCCTCGGTGCGCTGCTGCCGCCGGGCGGCCATCTCATCACCGGCGCGCCGCGCGCCGAGCCGGCGGAGGGCGATCTCGCGCAGATCTGGAACAGCCTCTCCGTGCTCGACGGCAGCGGCGCGATCCTCGCAACCTTCGACAAGTTCCATCTGGTGCCGCTCGGCGAGTATGTGCCGCTGCGCGAGGTCTTCCCGTTCCTTTCCAAGGTGACGCCGGGGGCCATGGATTTCTCCGCCGGCCCCGGCCCGCGCACCGTGCGGGTTCCCGGACTGCCGCCCTTCGGGCCGCTCATCTGCTACGAGGTGATTTTCCCGCATGCGATCGTCGAAGAGGCGGATCGTCCTGACTGGCTGGTCAATTTGACGAACGATGGATGGTTCGGCGCGAGCACCGGTCCCTATCAGCATTTCGCGAGCGCTCGCATGCGCGCGGTCGAGGAAGGATTGCCGCTCGTCCGCGCTGCGAATTCGGGAATCTCCGGCGTGATCGATCCCTATGGGCGGGTGATCGCGAGCCTCGCGCTCGGCGAACGCGGTGCCCTCGATGCGGAATTGCCTTTGCCGATTCCGCAAACGCTCTTTGCGCGATTCGGCGGATGGAACTGTTTCGCGCTGGGATTGTTGATCCTCGGGATCGCACCCGCTCTTCATCCGCGAAACTGGAGCGGGCGGTCAGGGTCTGCACTAGGACAATAAAACGAGAGTTCGCGTTGACTGCGGCGAGGGGCGGGTCTAACTGTTCGATTTGTCGGACGCAGCGAAGGCGCCGTCCACCCGTTGAAACGTCGGCCAATAGTTGAAAGGAACCCCTATGCCGCGAGGCCGGAAATCGTCCGGGCGTATGGCGAGTCTCGGATTTCCGAATCCGATCGACGTTCATGTCGGCCAGCGCATTCGCCAGCGCCGCACCTTGCTCGGCATGAGCCAGGAGAAGCTCGGCGAAGCCATAGGCCTCACCTTCCAGCAGGTGCAGAAGTACGAGCGCGGCGCCAATCGCGTCGGCTCCTCGCGACTGTTCGATCTGGCGCGCGTGCTCGACGTGCCCGTCACCTATTTCTTCGACGAGATGTCGACCAGCACGGCGTCGAAATCGCCGTCGCGGCTGCGCGGTCTCGCCGAGCCGAAGCCGGAACCGTTCGAGCCGGATCCGCTCGCGAAGCGCGAAACCCTCGAGCTGGTGCGCGCCTACTACCGCATCCCCGATCCGCAGGCGAGGAAGCGGCTCTTCGAGCTCACCAAGGCGCTCGGCCGCACGGTCCGCAAGCGGCGCGCTTCCGCTTGAGTTTGCGCCGGGTTTCCGCGACGCCGCAGTCCGCCGATAGGGCTTGACCGGCGCGCGCCGGTTGCAACATCATCCGGCCCTTTCCGGCAGGGCAAAGCCGGCCTCGAGGCGCGGATGCGGCCTCGCGCGGGGCCGACCGCGCTCGCCGCCGCCCGGCAACATTCGCCAGTCTCCGTTGAGTTGAAGGGAAAGATCTTGCGCAAGGGAACCTACCTGTTCACCAGCGAGTCGGTATCCGAAGGCCATCCCGACAAGGTCTGCGACCGCATCTCCGACGCGGTGCTCGACGCCTTCCTGACGCTCGATCCCCAGGCGCGCGTCGCCTGCGAGACGCTCTGCACCACGAACCGCGTGGTGATCGCAGGCGAAGTGCGCGGCCCGCAGCCGCTGGTCGACAGCCAGGGGCAGGTCGACAAGGCGCGCATCGCCGAGATCGCGCGCTCCTGCATCAAGGAGATCGGCTATCAGCAGGACGGCTTTCACTGGAAGAAGCTCGAGGTCGACGTGCATCTCCATGCGCAATCCTCCGACATCGCGCAGGGCGTGGATGCGGTCGGCAACAAGGACGAGGGCGCGGGCGACCAGGGCATCATGTTCGGTTTCGCCTGCAACGAGACCGAGCAGTTGATGCCGGCGCCGATCTACTACGCGCACAACATCCTGAAGTCGCTCGCCGAGGCGCGCCATTCCGGTGCCGAGCCGGGTCTCGGGCCCGACGCGAAGAGCCAGGTGACGCTGCTCTACGAGAACGGCCGGCCGATGAAGGCGACGTCGATCGTGGTTTCGACGCAGCATGGCGAAAAGCTGAGCCAGGATCAGGTGCGCGAGATCGTGCGGCCGCATGTCGTCAACGTGCTGCCGAAAGGCTGGATGTGCCCGGAGGAGGAGTTCTACGTGAATCCGACCGGTCGCTTCGTGATCGGCGGTCCCGACGGCGATGCCGGCCTCACCGGCCGCAAGATCATCGTCGACACCTATGGCGGCGC
>CAZMUZ010000185.1:0-5006 GCA_964569315.1 uncultured Rhodospirillaceae bacterium
CGCTTTCGACCGTCACGCAGACGAGACGGCCGCCTTCGGCGAGCTGATCGCCAATCGCCACCGGGATCTCCGCGACGGCGCCGTCGAAGAAGATCACGTCATAGGGCGCCTGCGCCGGATGGCCCTGCTCGAGCGGGCCGCGCACCAGGCTGACATTGCCGGCATCGAGCTCGCGAAACAGCTCCTCGGCGCGCTGGGCGAGCGTCGGGCTCGATTCCACCGCCACGACGCTGCCGGCGAGGCGCCCGATGACCACGGCGGAATAGCCGGTGCCGCAGCCGATATCGAGCACCGTGTCGCTCGGCTCGATCCCGGCGAGCTGCAGGAGCCGCGCGAACACCATCGGCTCCATCAGATAGCGACCGCGCTCGATCTCGAGATCGTCGTCCACATAGGCGACGCTGCGGAGCGCGCGCGGCACGAAGAGCTCGCGCGGGACTTCGGCAAGGGCAGCCAGCACCGCCTCGTCCGTCACCCGGTTGGTGCGGAGCTGCGTCTCCACCATCCGCTGCCTGGTCGCCACGAATTTCATGAGCATCCCGTCCATTGCGAGGTCCGCCTCGGCCAGCCATATACTATGCGGGCCGTCATGCTGACAATCGGCGCCGAGGGCGGTCGGCAAGGCGTTCCGGCTCCCTTGACCCCCTCGCCGGCCCAAGCCTATACATCGCCTCCGGCGCTCGACCCGACCAGGGTCCGCCCCACCGGCCCGGTGGCAGAGTGGCTATGCAGAGGACTGCAAATCCTCGTACATCGGTTCGATTCCGGTCCGGGCCTCCACACACATGTAGAGTCAGAACAGGGCTTACGCGCGGGCACGCGGTTGCGCGCTACATGCGGTTTGGGCTGTGTCCTATCGGGACTGCAAATGCGAGACCTGCCGGGGCGCCGCAGTCAGGGTTCACGATGACAGGCCCGCGATATGGGCGGTTGCGTTCGATTTGCCTTGAGATTGACGAAGGGCGCAACAGGCACAATCATCAATGAAGGCCGTAGCTAGCTATGAAAGCTTTCCCCGCCGTGTGCTTGCCCATATTGCGGGAGCGTCGGTGCCAGCCTGCAGCTTGCTTTTGTTTGTCGCTGCCTGCTCTGTCGCTCCCTGCGGAGACTATATTTTCAGTGTCGATAGCCTTGCCCTGATTCTGCTGGCAGGCGCCGTGCTGGCCTTTCCGCTTACTTTTTTGCTTAGCCCGCCGGCCCTCTATCTTATAGCCAAACAGCGAAGGCTCCGCACGACGACCTATCACCTTCTCGGCGCAACGGTCGGAGCCACGCTTTCCTACTGGGTGGCGTTCGATTGGCAGGTCGAGATATGGGTCATCGTCATGTTTATGGCGTTTGGAGCGTTCTGGGGCTTGGGCATCTGCGCCGTCATATGGCTGATCGGATATCGGCAACTCATGCGGCAGCGGTAATAGTGATAAGAGTTCGCTCGGAAACGAGCCTCCACCAGACCGCCTTACATCCGCTCCCGGATCCAGCCCTCGCCGGCTGGCTTCAGCGGCCCATCGACCGCGTAGCCAGCGCCGTTCCGGACCTCACCAAGTCTGACCGGGCTCACAGACGACCGGTTCCTCGACCCCCTTCCGTCGCTCCGCTCTTTCGACCTGCCGGTTGGACCATCCGACGGCGGCCGGCTATGCTCCGAGCCGGGCCCCGAGCGTCGATCGAACGGCACGACCCGCGCTAACGCGGCTGGCGATTCTGGCAGGTGCGCATGCAACCCGATCTTCTGACCGCCGATCGCCTTGCCGAGGTCATATCCCATGCCGTGGCGCCCGCCTTTCTGCTGGGGGCGGTCGCGGGCTTCATCTCGATCCTGACCCTGCGCATGGGCGGCATCATCGACCGTATCCGGAGCCTGAACGCCATCGCGGAAGGCGATACCGCGCGCGGCGCGCTCAAAGCCGACATCCCGCGGCTGAAGCGCCGCACCAGGCTGCTGAACCAGGCGGTCTATCTCGCCCTCGCCAGCGGCATTTGCGGGACCCTGCTGATCATGATCGCCTTCGCGAGCGCCTTTCTCGGCGTCAGCCACGAGCCCTTCGTGGCACTGCTGTTCATCGTCTCGGTCAGCCTGCTCGGCATGTCGCTCTACAAATTCGCCTGCGAAGTGAAGATCGCGCTGCACGAATACGACCATTTCTGAGCCGCCGGCTCCGGTTGCTTTCGTCCAGGTCGGCTCGCGACGGCAAGATCTCATGGGCAATCCGCCGGCAGCATAGCCCCGCTGCCGCAACGCGAAGCACCGCCTCGGCGCGATCCCGAATGGCACCGGGAATTTCCGATGCCTTGCCGAGAATTTTTCCCGTTCTGGGAATAAAATCCGGCGACCTTGCAATTAATCCATTTAATTCCCAAGTAATGCTCATGAATATTTTCTCTCCTTCCAGCCGTCTCCGGCGCGACTTCACGCCGGGACTTCCGATCCCGCAAAGAGCCCCGGCATGAAGCGCCTCCTGATCGCGGCCGAAAAGGGCGACGCCGGCGCCCAGTTCAATCTCGGCATCATGTACGACAACCGGCTGGACGATAACGGTCATGCCATCGGCGGCAACCGCGCGGAGGCCATGAAATGGCTGCTGCTGGCGGCCGAGCAGGGGCTGACGCACGCGCAGATCAGGCTGGCGGAGATGTATGCCGAGAACGACACGATCACGGGCGACGATGCCGAGGCCTGCCGGTGGTTCCTCATTGCCATCGAAAACGCCATCGGTGCCCATCGCCAGCGCGCCATGAAAGGATATGAGAAGCTGACCGGGCGCATGACCGCAGCCGAGATCGAGGCGGCGGCGGATAGCGCAGGACGCTGGGAGCCGACGCGCGCGCCGGAGCAGCGGAAGACGGCATAGAGGCGCGTCGATCCCGCCGATCCCGATCCCGCTCGGCATCGCTGTCCAGGTTCGCGATGACGGTCGCCTTTTGCGCTCCGGGCTGAGTCTGTCGGGCGCTGGGGCGTGCTCACGACGGCACCGGACTCGGCAACGCCTGTTTCACCAACCGTAGGACGTGACGCCCCGGCGCTTGCGCGCATCCCGGTCCTTGGTCATAAGCTCGTAACGCTTCGCTGTGTCCATTCCTCGATGGGCATGATACGACGCCGGCATTCGCCGTTGCCTTGCCCGACGGGAGAGACGATGCAGCCCGGTGTCGAGGCGCGAACGCCCTTCGAGATATTCGGCGCCTTCCTCAAGCTGGGGCTGACCTCCTTCGGCGGACCGATCGCCCATCTCGGCTATTTCCGCACCGAGTTCGTTTCGCGTCGTCGCTGGATCGACGAGGCGGGCTATGCCGATCTCGTGGTGCTCTGTCAGTTCCTTCCCGGCCCCGCTTCCAGCCAGGTCGGATTCGCCCTCGGCCTGCAGCGCGGCGGATTGGCGGGCGGCATCGCCGCCTGGCTCGGCTTCACCCTGCCCTCGGCGCTCATCCTCTTCGGCTTCGCCCTTGCCGCCGCGCGCTTCGCCGGGCCGATCGCCGAGGGTATCGTCGAGGGGCTGAAGCTCGCTGCCGTCGCCGTGGTGGCGCAAGCGGTCTATGGCATGGGTCGTACGCTCACGCCCGATCGTCGGCGCCTCGGGATCGCCCTCGTCGCGATGGCGGTGGCGCTTCTGCTCGGCGGCGCGCCCGGGCAGATCCTCGCGATCCTGCTCGGCGCCCTCGCGGGGCTGGCGCTATGCCGCCGCGATGCCCCGTTCGTGCCCGATCGTCCGGGATATCGGATCTCGCGCCGTCGGGGCGCGGCCGCGCTACTCCTGTTCCTCGCCCTGCTGCTGCTCGCACCGCTTCTCCTCGCGGCGACGAAGGACCCCGCGATCGCCCTTTTCGATGCGTTCTACCGCGCGGGCGCCCTGGTGTTCGGCGGCGGCCATGTCGTGCTGCCCCTTCTCGAGGCGGCGGTCGTCGATCCCGGCTGGGTCGGCGGCGACGCGTTCCTCGCCGGATATGGCATGGCGCAGGCGATCCCCGGGCCGCTCTTCGCCTTCGCCGCCTATTTGGGCGCCGTCATGGACTCCGCGCCCAACGGCGCGGCCGGAGCCGCGATCGCGCTCATCGCGATCTTCCTGCCGGGCCTGCTGCTGCTCTATGGCGCCTTGCCCTTCTGGGACGCGCTCCGCGGACAGCCGATGGCGCAGGCCGCCATGCGCGGCGCGAACGCGGCGGTCGTCGGCATATTGGCGGCGGCGCTCTACAGCCCGCTCGGCACCGGCGCGCTCGCGACCCTGCCGCATTTCCTGCTCGCGCTCGCGGGCCTTCTCCTGCTCGTTTTCGCAAGAGCGCCTTCCTGGCTCGTCGTCCTGCTGCTGGCTACCGCAGGAATCGTGCTGTCGGTGGCCTGAACGGCCGGAAATCCGGCGCCGGGAATTCTCGCGGGATCGGCGGTAATGCCGGCGGCCGCGGCGATCAGCCGCGATTGCCGTTGGTCTCGCCCTTGAGCGCCGCGCGGATCTTCTCGACGAGCTCGTTGCGTCGATAGGGCTTGTTCAGCAGCAGCACGCCTTCGTCGAGCTTGCCCTGATGCACGATCGCGTTCTCGGTGTAGCCGGAGGTGTAGAGCACCCTGAGGTCGGGCTGGCGCCGGCGCAGTTCCCGCACCAGCGTCGGCCCGCTGAGCCCGCCCGGCATGATCACGTCGGTGAAGAGCAGGTCGATCGGCTGGTGCTTCTCGAAGGCGGCGATGGCGTCCTTGCCGTTCGCCGCATCCACCACGCGGTAGCCGAGATTGCCGAGCATGTTGACAGCGATCTCGCGGACGGCGGCGTCGTCTTCCACCACGAGGATAAGCTCGCCGCTGCCGCCCTTCTCCGCCGCCTTGAAATCGGTCGGCTCGACGGCGGCTACCGTGGCGCGCACGCGCGGCAGATAGAGCCGCACCGTCGTGCCGTGCCCGATCTCGCTGTAGATCGTCATATGACCGCCGGATTGCTTGGCGAAGCCGAACACCATGCTGAGCCCGAGCCCGGTGCCCTTGCCGACGTCCTTCGTCGTGAAGAAGGGCTCGATCGCGC
>CAZMUZ010000186.1:0-4925 GCA_964569315.1 uncultured Rhodospirillaceae bacterium
CGCCTGCGCCGCTTCCGCTTTCGCGCGCGCGTCAGCGGTTTGCAGCACCGCTACAGCGCCTTCTGCGAGGCTCGGAGGCCGCGATTCCTGCTCGATAGGGTGCAAAAACATGCCGAACGGATGCAGAAACATGACGAAATTGTCGTCTACCGGCGTCAAATCATGCCAAATTTGCCTCCTTCTGGCGCCTCTGGCCGCCGATTGCAACCCGGTCGGGTTGCCGCGCGGGTCGCCAGCGGCTCGCCCATGAGGGTATCTCCATGTTGACGCTCTATTCCGGCCCGCTCAGCCTGTTCGCGCGCAAGACCGAGATCGCGCTCGGGGAGAAAGGGCTGACGTTCGAGCGGGTTATGGTGCCCTTCACCCAGGCGAAGGGTTATGCGCCGAAAGACCCCGTGGTGCTGGCCGCCAATCCGAAGGGCCAGGTGCCGGTCCTCGTTGACGGCGACCTAGCGCTGTTCGATTCGACGGTGATCCTCGAATATCTCGAAGATGCCTATCCCGAGCCGCCGCTCTATCCGAAGTCCGCGCCGGCGAAGGCGCGCTGCCGGCTGCTGGAGCTCCATGCGGACGAGATCCTGCTGCCGCCGGTGCGCGCGCTCATGCATCGCAGCGAGCCGCCGGATTCCGACCCGCAGCGGGCGGCCGGGCGGGAGCTGCAGGCGAAGCAGGCGGAAACGGAAATCGCTTCGCAGTACGCGACCCTGCAGGCGAAGCTCGGCGGCCAGACCTTCTTCTGCGGCGATTTCTCGGCCGCCGACATCGCGCTCTATGTGACGATCCTCTACGCGCTGCGGCTCAAGGGGCCGCGGCTCGACGCGGTGCCGACGCTCGCCGTCTGGCATCGGCGGGTGGGCGAGCGGCCGGCAGTCGCCCGCGTGACCGCCGAGATCCATGCGGCCGACCGCACGCTCTCGCCCGATCTCTTCCGCTGAAATGGAAACCGCCCCCGGCCGGTCGGGCGGGGAGCGGTTTCGCGCAAATCCGCGAGGCGGTTTCGTCTAGAGCGCGTTTCCTCGAGGTTCAATCGGAACGCGCTCCAGATTCATTGGTCTGGTCGCATTTTCTGCCGCGAACCGGTGCCCACTTCGCGGGAAAATACTCTAGAACTCGCGGCCGATCGCGCGGTCGACCGACATCCGTCCGCCGCCGCGGATCACGAAGAAGAAGCAGGCGACCGCCCACAGCAGCGGATATTCGAAGCCGCCATCGCTCCAGAAGATGCCGTTGGCCGAATGGTGCTGCACGGCACCGAGGAGGAACAGCATGGCGGCGAAGGCGGCGGGCCGGGTCAGGAACCCGACCGCGATGCAGAGGCCGCCCACGATCTCGACCAGCATGATGATCGTCGCCAGCAGCGGCCCGTTCGAATAGCCGAGCGAGGTCAGCCATTCGCCGGTGCCGGCGAGGCCCCCGGTCGCCTTGCCGTAGCCGTGCGGGATCAGCAACGCGCCGGTCACCAGCCGCAGCAACGGCTCGGTCACGGGATGGAGCGCCGAATAGAGCCGGCCGAGCGCCGGGATAATCAGTCTCGGCTGAGCGGTGGTGTCGTTCATCGCTGTCGGTCCCCCTTCGAGTCGTGAAATGCGTAAGCTCCGATCAGGCTAGGGCCGTCGGAGAAGCCGCACAATATGGATGCGGCGGCCGGCGTCTGACGATTGCGTGAAGCCCGGCAACGGCGTCACAGCGCTTTCGCGGCGGCCAGCACTTCCTCGACATGGCCCGGCACCTTCACCTTGCGCCAGACCTTCCGGACCACGCCCTTGCCGTCGATCAGGAACGTGGCGCGCTCGATGCCCATATATTTGCGGCCATACATGCTCTTCTCGACCCACACGCCATAGGCCTCGGTGACCTTGCCGTCCGCATCGCTGCCGAGCGGGAAGCTCAGATCATACTTCTTCTTGAACTTGTCGTGGCTCTCGACGCTGTCGCGCGAGATGCCGATCACCGCGGCGTCGAGCTTGCCGAATTTCGGAAAGCTGTCGCGGAACCCGCAGGCCTCGGCGGTGCAGCCGGAGGTATCGTCCTTCGGGTAGAAGTAAAGCACGACGTTCCTGCCCTTGAGCTTTGCGAGCGATACCGACCCGCCGCCATCGGTCGGCATGGTGAAGGCCGGCGCCTTGTCGCCCTCCTGGGGTCCGGCCGCCTTCGGTTCCTTGCTCGCCGTCTTGGCTGCCGGCTTCTTGCTCGCCGTTTTCGGGCTCATGAGGTCAGCTCCCTTTGCTGGTTTCGGACAGCGCCGCCTCGAAGGCGGCGAAATGCCGGTCGTAGATCCGCCGCACCGCCTCGGCGCTCGCCCCGATTTGCTGCCGCAGCGCCGGAAAGTCAACGGCGCCGCCGGCGCGCGCGAGGGCGCGGCTGATGCCTGCGGGCAAGGACGCCTCGTCGAGACCGCTGCCGACCGTGAGGCGGATCAGCCCCTGCACCCGGCGAAAGAGACCATGGGCATCGCGCAAGGTCGCGGCGGCCTCCGGCTCGAGCAGGTTTGCCGCCATGAGCTTCTCGATGGCGGTCGCGCTGTTGGGCTGCAGGATGTCGGGATGCTCGCTCGCGTGGCGGAGCTGCAGGTAGTGCAGGATGAAATCGATATCGATGAGCCCGCCGCGCCGATGCTTCATGCTCCAGAAGGATTTTCCGGCATGAGCCTCGGCGATCCGGCGGCGCATCTCGGCGACGTCGAGGCCGAGCTTTCGCGGATCGCGCGGCAGCGCCAGCGCCGCCCGCAGGGCGGCGTCGATCTCGCCCATGAACCCGCGATCGCCGGCGATCGGCCGCGCGCGGGTGAGGGCCATATGCTCCCAGCTCCAGGCATCGGTCGTCTGGTAGCGGAGGAAACTCGCGAGGCTGCTCGCGATCGGCCCCGAGGCGCCGGAGGGCCGCAGCCGCATATCGACCTCGTAGAGCTTGCCTTCGCCGGTGGGCGCGGTGAGCGCGTTGATGAAGCGCTGGGCGAGCCGCGCATAGTAGTGGATCGGCGCGAGCGGCTTGGGGCCGTCGGATAGCGGCGGGTTCGCCTCCTGCGCTTCGGGAAGGTCGTAGAGAAAGATAAGGTCGAGGTCGGAGGTGACCGACATCTCGCGGGCGCCGAGCTTGCCGAGCGCCACCACCGCCAGGCCGCGACCCGGCAGCAGGCCATGCTGTCGCCGGAACTCGGCCTCGACGCGCGGCCCCAGACCTTCGATCGCGACCTCGGCGAGGTCGCTCAGAGGACCGCCCGCGCGTTCCCCGTCGACGATGTTGCGCAGGATGAGGAGCCCGGCCTGGAACTGCCGGTCCTTCACCCAGCGGCGGCTCGCATCGAGCGCATCCTGCAGGTCGGGCGCGAGATCGAGCGCGCGCAGGAGCTCGACGGCGAGCTGCGGCCTGGCAGGAAGCGGGCGGAAGAAGTCGCTCGTCAGCACCGCCTCCAGCAGGGCGGGGCGCCGGCTGAGGCGTTCGGCCAGCAGCGGCGCTCCGCCCATGATCTCGGCGATGAGCTCGAGCAGCGTCGGGTTTGCCTGGAGCAGCGAGAAGAGCTGCACGCCCGCGGGCAGGCCGGCGATGAACTTATCGAACCGCGCGAAGGCTTCGTCCGGCTGCGCGGTCCTGCCGAGCGCCTGCAAGAGGCTCGGCATCAGCTCGGTCAGCAGCTCGCGGGCGCGGGTGCTGCGCGTCGCGCGATAGCGGCCGGTATGCCAGGCGCGGATGACGGTCGAGACCGACCCGCCGTCGGCGAAGCCGAGGCCGGCGAGGGTCCGGACCGTATCGGGATCGTTTTCGGTGCCGGTGAAGACGAGGCTGCCCGGGCCGGAAAGCGTCGGCGCCTCCTCGAAGAGCTCCGCATAGTGATCCTCGACGGCGCCGAGATGGCCGAGCAGCTTCTCGCGGAACGCCGCCGTCGAGGGTTCCGCCATGAAGGCGGCGACCGCATCGAGCTCGGGCCCGTCGGGCGGCAGCGTCTGCGTCTGCCGGTCATCGACCATCTGCAGCCGATGCTCGACAGTTCGCAAGTAGCGATAGGCGGCGATCATCGCCTCGGCGGTCGCGGGCTGCACGCGCCCCTGGGCGACGAGGGCCCGGATCGCACCGCAGGTGTCGCGCTGCCGGAGGCCCGGCTCGCGCCCGCCCCAGATGAGCTGCTGGGTCTGGGCGAAGAACTCGATCTCGCGGATGCCGCCGCGGCCGAGCTTGATGTTGTGGCCGCCGACCGCGATATCGCGATGCCCCTTCACCGCATGAATCTGCCGCTTGATCGAATGGATGTCCTGGATCGCCGCGAAGTCGAGATGCTTCCGCCACACGAAGGGCCGCAGGTTGCGGAGGAACTGCTCGCCGGCCTCGGTGTCGCCGGCGATCGCGCGCGCCTTGATCATCGCGGCGCGCTCCCAGTTCTGTCCCATGCCCTCGTAGTAGGTTTCGGCCGCGATCGCGGACATGGCGAGCGGCGTCGACCCGGGATCCGGGCGGAGCCGAAGGTCGGTGCGGAAGACGAAGCCCGCTTCGGTGCGTTCCTGCAACACGCGGACGAGGTCGCGGGCGATCCTGACGAAACAGTCCTGCAAGCTGCGCCGCCCGCGATAGTCCACGCGGTCGCGGTCGTAGAGCAGGATGAGGTCGACGTCGCTCGAATAGTTGAGCTCGTTGGCGCCCAGCTTGCCCATGCCGAGCACGATGAGGCCGGAGCCGCGCTCCGGGCACTCCGCGTCGGTCGGCGCGAGCTCTCCTTGCAGCGCCGCGCGGCGGAGGAGATGGCGCGCGGCGAGCCCGATCGCCCGGTCGGCAAAGCGGCTTAGCGCGCCGGTGACCTGTTCGAGCGGCCAGCGCCCGGTCAAATCTGCGAGAGCGACGAGCAACGCCACGCGGCGGCGGGCGATGCGCAGGGCCTGCATCAGACGGGGCGTATCCTCCTCGGCTCCCGCTGCCGCCTCCAGTTTGCCCAATAC
>CAZMUZ010000187.1:0-4830 GCA_964569315.1 uncultured Rhodospirillaceae bacterium
GTGGGCCGGCGCGGCGCTCAGTCGTGCGACGGCGCGCAGGCCGGCGGGGCGCGGTCAGTGATGTCGTGCAGCCGGCTGTATTTGCCGCGGAAGTAGAGCAGCGGGCGGCCGTGATCGTCCGAGCGGTAGCGCACCACATGGCCGAGGAAGATGATGTGGTCGCCGCCGTCATGGGTCGAGCGCGTGCGGCAATCGAACGAGGCGAGGGTGTCGGAGAGGACCGGCGCGCCGGTCTCCCAGACCTCGTAATCGAGGTTCTCGAACTTGTGCGCGCCCTGGCGCGCGAACAGGCTCGACAGCGCCTCCTGCTCCTCGCGCAGCACGTTGATCGCGAAGCAGCCGGCATCCTCGAAATGGGCGAGGCTGTAGGCCTTGCGGTCGAGGCTGAACAGCACGAGCGGCGGATCCAGCGAGACCGAGTTGAAGGAGTTGGCGGTGACCCCGATCAGCTCGCCGTCGGACCGACGGGCGGTGATGATGGTGACCCCGGTGGCGAACCAGCCCAGGGCGCTGCGGAAATGGCGCGTGTCGAACGTCATCCGCCCCGGATACCCTAAAGCCGGGTTTCCGGCCAGAAAATTTCGAGCCGCGCGCTTCCCCGGGCCGATGGATGCCCGATCCCGCCGCCTGGTCTTCGCCGCCCGTTGCGTCGGGGCGGCCGGCGTCCCAGTCCCGTTCCTCGCTCCGGCTCAGCGCTCCGGCATACGAGGCATATGCGGACGCCGCGGCGGGCGATCCGCCGCCGCGGTGCTGATGTCGAGATTGATGATGCGCAGGACCTGAATGCCCTTACGACCTTGCCCGACTTCGCACTGAATCGTGGAACCCTCCGGCGCATCCTGCAGCCCGGCATCCTTCAGCGCCGAGATATGCAGGAACACATCCGAGGTACCGTCCGCCGGCGTCACGAAGCCATAGCCCTTGTCGGCACGAAACCACTTGATCTTGCCGCGGACTTCCCGGACGTCTTCAGCTCCCTGATAGTTGCTCATTTTACCGCTCTTCCATCCCGCGCCAGTTGTTCCCTGCAAAAGCGTACCGAATGTGATCCTCGCCCCTGGCGCGATCGGCGGGCACATCGCTTGGCGACGGAAACGCGCTTGCCGCGTCCGAAGCAGAACTAGATTGGAGGGGGAAATTGCCAAAAGCAAGACGTGCAGTACGACATTGAACGGGAGAATTCTCTCCATGCCGTAGATAGAAAAAAGACAATGGGAATTCGCGGGCCTTTCCGGCCCTCAGTCTGGCCGGTCGGTCAGGAAACGGACCGATTTCAGGCCGATCCGGGCGCTTTTCCGGCAACCGCCTACTCAACCCATAGGGGTAGAGCCATGCGCGCGACGGAAGGTCCGTTGCCGGTGCGGCGGCGAGGTTCGGGCTCGCCCTAGCGCGGCGAAGCCGCGGAATCCGCCATTGCCGCCACGATCTGCCGCTGGACCGCAACATATCCGTCGCCGCGGCAGCCGAGCCGCGCGGTCAGATGGCGGTGCAGGGCCGGCAGCGTATGGAACGGCACCGAGGGGCAGGCATGATGCTCGGCATGGAACGGCATGTTCCAGGCGACGAAGCGGACGAGCGGATTGGTGCGGGTGGTGCGGGAATTCGCCAGCATATCCGGGGTTTCGGCGCAGCCGGTATGCTCGGCGAGGAGATAGAGCCTGAGGAAGGGCTGGCCGAGCAGCGCCGGCCCGACCCAGAGCAGGAGCGGCAAAGGCGAGGCGAAGAGCAGGGCCAGCGCCGCCGTGCCGCCATAGAGCGCCCAGAGGCCGCGCGCCTCGGCAACGACCCGGCCGCGGTTGTGGGCGGGAACATAGCTTTCCTCGACCCGGCCGGCGGCATGGCGGGCGAGGGTGCGGAAGGCGGCCGTCCAGTAGGGAATGCCGGAGACATGCAAGAGCCAGGTGCGGCGGCTCGAGGGCTTCGGCACGGCCAGCTCCGGGTCGCGCACCGGGTCCTGCGTGTGGCGGTGATGGGCAAAATGGAAGCGGCGGAAATATTCCGGCGGCAGGACGAGGAGCGCGCCCGTGACGAAGGCGACCGCATCGTTGAGCCAGCGCGAGCGGAAGGCCGTGCGGTGAACCGTCTCGTGCAGCGGCGCGAACAGGAAGACGAGGAAAAAGCCGTGCAGCGCCATTGCCGGCAGGAGCAGCAGGCTTCCCGTCGCGGCGAGCACCAGCGTGCCGCTGCCGGCCAGCGCCGCGCCATGGCCGGCAAGGCGCGCGAGCCCGGGCCCGTCGCTACGCCGGTCGAGCCGGATCAGCGTCGCGCGGTCGATCGGGTTCTGGGGGCTCTCGCTTCTTTCCATCGGCAGGCCGGCGGTTCCGTTAGGGCCGCCGGCAGCGCGGGATCCTCAGCGCGCGAGCTCGGCGGCGTGGTGGCGGAGATGATCCGCCATGAAGCTGGCGATGAAGTAATAGCCGTGATCGTAGCCCGGCTGTCGCCGCAAGGTGAGGGGCTGGCCGGCCTTCCGGCAGGCTTCCTCGAATATCTCGGGATAGAGCTGGGTCGGCAGGAACTTGTCGGCAAGCCCCTGATCGATCAGGATCGGCCGACCGAAGGGCCGTTTCCGCACCAGCTCGCTCGCGTCATGGTCGGCCCAGCGGGCGCGATCCGCGCCAAGGTAGCCCGTGAAGGCCTTGGTGCCCCAGGGGCAGCGCGAGGGGGCCGCGATCGGCGCGAAGGCCGAGAGCGAGCGGAAGCGGTCCGGGTGCTTGAGGCCGAGGGTGAGAGCGCCGTGGCCGCCCATCGAATGGCCGAAGAGGCCGTGCCGCTTCGGGTCGGCGGGGAAGCCGGCCTCGATCAGCGCCGGCAGCTCCTCGGCGACGTAGCTTCCCATGCGGTAATGCTTCGCCCAGGGTTGCTCGGTCGCATCGAGATAGAAGCCGGCGCCCTGGCCGAAATCCCAGTCGGCATCGTCGCCGGGAAGGCGCGGCTCGCGCGGGCTCGTATCCGGCGCCACCAGCATGAGGCCGAGCTCGGCGGCGAGGCGCTGCGCCCCCGCCTTGATCGGGAAGGTTTCCTCGGTGCAGGTGAGGCCGGCGAGATAGAAGAGCGTCGGCACCTTGCCATGCTCCGCCGCGGGCGGGCGGAAGACCGAGAATTTCATCGGCCCGTCGCACGCCGCCGAGCGGTGGCGGTAGAAGCCCTGGACGCCGCCGAAGCAGCGATGCTCGGCGAGGGTTTCGATCGTCGCGCCCGTCATGCCTTCGCCGGCTCGGCGATGGCGGCGAGGATGTCGGCCAGCTTCTCGTCGCGCCAGCGCACCAGCTCCTGGTAGCTCTTGCCCTCGGCCTGGGTCTTCGTGCCCTCGATC
This sequence comes from uncultured Rhodospirillaceae bacterium, assembly GCA_964569315.1. Taxonomy (GTDB): domain Bacteria; phylum Pseudomonadota; class Alphaproteobacteria; order Dongiales; family Dongiaceae; genus CADEFF01. The sequence continues at coordinate 3,314 of CAZMUZ010000187.1, forward strand.
AGCGCCTTCTGCAGCGCGGGCGTCATGGTCGGGTTGCCGAGATTCTGCCAGCTCTCGCCGATATGCGGGCCGAACTGCTCGAGGAAATATTTCATGCCCCCGGGTCCGCCGCCGAGATGGAAGGTGAAGGAGGGGCCCATCAGCGCCCAGCGGAGGCCAGGGCCGTAGGCGATGCCGATATCCGCATCCTCGACCGAGACGATGCCCTCGGCGACGCAATGCACCGCCTCGCGCCACATGGCTTCCTGGACCCGGTTCACGTAATGGCCGCGGATCTCCTTGTTGAGGCGGATCGCCTTCTTGCCGACGCCGTCATAGAAGGCCATCGCCCAATCGACCGCGGCCGGGTCGGTCTGCTTGCCGCCCACCACCTCGACCAGCGGCACGAGATGCGGCGGGTTGAAGGGATGGCCGACGATGACGCGCTCGGGGTGCCGGCATTTCGCCTGCAGCAGGCTCGGCTCGTAGCTCGAGGTCGAGGAGGAGATGATCCGGTCGGGCGGCAGCACCGCATCGACCTCGGCCAGCACCGCCTGCTTCAGATCGAGCCGCTCGAACACGCTCTCCTGGATGAAGTCGCAGCCCGTGGCGGCCTCGCCGGGGCTCTTGTGGAAGGTCAGGCGCTTCTGGTCGGCGCCCTTCGCGAGCCCGAGCTTGGCGAGGATCGGCCAGACCTCGGCGACGAGGTTGCGCAGGAAGGCCTCGCGGCCCTCGCCGGTGTCGCTCGCCCGCACGTCGAAGCCGCGGGCGAGGAACCAGGACGCCCAGCCGGCGCCGATGAGCCCGGCGCCGACGATGCCGACGGTGCGGACCTTGGAACGATCGATGAAAGCCATTCGGAACTCCGGTTGAGACGGGCAGGGACGGCTAGTAGGTCACGACGCTGCGGATCGACTTGCCTTGATGCATCAGGTCGAAGCCCTCGTTGATCTTCTCGAGCGGCATGACATGGGTGATGAGGTCGTCGATGTTGATCTTGCCGTCCATGTACCAGTCCACGATCTTCGGGACGTCGGTGCGGCCGCGCGCGCCGCCGAAGGCAGTGCCCTTCCAGACGCGCCCGGTGACGAGCTGGAACGGCCGGGTCGAAATCTCCTGGCCGGCGCCGGCGACGCCGATGATGACGCTGACGCCCCAGCCCTTGTGGGCGCATTCCAGCGCCTGGCGCATCAGCGTCGTGTTGCCGACGCATTCGAAGCTGTAGTCGGCGCCGCCCTTGGTGAGGTCGACCAGATAGGGAACGAGGTCGCCCTTGACCTCCTTCGGATTGACGAAGTGGGTCATGCCGAACTTCTCGGCGAGCGACTTGCGGGCCGGGTTGATGTCGACGCCGACGATCATGTTGGCGCCGGCGAGCCGCGCGCCCTGGATCACGTTGAGGCCGATGCCGCCGAGGCCGAACACCACGACATTGGCGCCTTCCTCGACGCGTGCCGTGTTGATCACCGCGCCGATCCCGGTCGTGACGCCGCAGCCGATGTAGCAGACCTTGTCGAACGGCGCGTCCTCGCGGATCT
>CAZMUZ010000188.1:0-4748 GCA_964569315.1 uncultured Rhodospirillaceae bacterium
GCCGCATCGATCCGATGGGCCAGAAGTTCGACAGCAACCTGCATCAAGCGATGTTCGAGGTGCCGGGAAGCGGCCAGCCCGCCGGCACGGTGGTCCAGGTGCTGCAGCCGGGCTATGTGCTGAACGAGCGGTTGCTGCGGGCGGCGATGGTCGGGGTGGCGAAGGCCGAGCCGAAAGCGGCCGAGGCGCCGGCGGCCGGCAGCGGATTCGACACGCTCGCCTGAACTTGGGCGCCTGAACCCGGGCGGTGCCTCGATTTAAATCCGAAGCTCAGAGGCCCGCGGCGCGCGGCGGGGTGACGCGCCGGATCGTCAGGTTGAACCGTCCGCCTTCCGCGAGCAGCCGGCTCGATCCGCCGAGGATGCGGTCGATGCCGTGGAAGGCGAGGCGGCTCTCCGCCTCCAGCAGGATCGCATCGCCGCTGGCGAGCCGCAGGCTCCGGGTGCGGCCGCCGCGCGCCGTGCCGCCGATGCGGAAGATCGCCGCATCGCCGAGCGAAAGCGACAGCACCGGCGCCTCGAGCGCCTGCTCGTCGCGGTCCTGATGCAGTCCCATCCGGGCGTCAGCCGCGTAGTAATTGACGAGGCAGGCTTCCGGCGGCGCCGGATAGCCGGTGAGCTCGTGCCAGAGCGCGAGCACCTGCGCCGGGATCGGCGGCCAGGGCCTGCCGGTCAGCGGATGGGTCGGCCGGTAGCGATAGCCGCCGCGATCGGCGACCCAGCCGAGCGGTCCCGCATTGGTCATCATGACGGAGAAGGGCGCGCCCGTCCGCGGCATCGCCGGCCGATAGAGCGGCGCCGCTGCGACGACCTCGCGCACCGCCCGCAGCAGCTCCGCCTGCGCCGCCGAATCCAGCAGGCCGGGGCGGTAGCGGATGCGCGGCGGCGCGTGGGCGGTCGTGGCATGTGCCTGCGAAGCCTCGACCTGCGGGGCCTCGATGCGCCGGGTCGGGCGGTCCGCCGTCGCGCGGACCGGGCGGAGCATCAGAAGCCGCGCTCCGAGGCGCGCCGCCCGAGGAAGCGGAAGAAGAGCAGCAGCACGAAGCCGACGATGGCGAGCCCGATGCCGGTCCAGGCGATGGTGGGTTCCTCGAGCACCCAGCGTCCGGCGGCGGCGAGCCCGATCCCGAGCAGGATGTCGAGCAGGAAGACGATCTGGATGGTCTGGAAGATGCGATCCTGTCGCGGATCGGTGCGCGTGTTCATGACGGGCCTCCGAACGAGCGCTGACGGCGGCTCCGAGCATAGTCGAAGAGCGGCCGCTCCACTATCGCGCCGGCGCCGAAGGTCGGTTTGCCGCGGGGTTTTCCGGGCCGGGAAACGCCGACTCGGGGGCGGGCCGCTTTCGCGGGGGCGGACCGCGCGCCTCCCGTACGTCCGGCTGGCCGCTATCTGCGGCCCTGCGTTCGGCCGGCTGCTACCTGCGACCCTGCGTCCGGTCGCCGCTATTTGCGATAAATCTTCGCCGTGCCGTCGAGCAGGCCGGCCTCGATCGCCGGCCAGCGGGCGTCGGCCTCGGCGAGGTTCGCGGCTATATCCTGCGACCAGCGGGCCCGCGTGCCGGCGTCATAGGCGAAATAGAGCCGCCCGTCATAGATGGTCCAGCCCTCGGCGGGATCCGCCTCGGCCGCGACTCCCTTGGTGACGCCATAGGCGCACCAGCCGCCATAGCGCGGCGCGTAGCGCGCGGGATCGGCGAGGAAGCGATCGCGATGCGCCGCGCTCGTGAAGCGCCAGATTGCGCCCTGCCATTCGGCGCTGAATTCGGGCCTGCCCTCGAGGGCCTGGGTATCGGTGAAATAGGCGACCGGGTCATAGCCGCCGATGGCGATGCCGCCGGCACCGGTCATCACGCTGGTGCCGGCGGCGTCGGCCGGATGCGCGACCGCGACGCCGAGGACCGCGAGCGCCGCGACGCCGAGCCGCGCCAGGCGATGAATCATCGATTTTCGGCGACGGGGCCGGGTCGGCATCGGACTCTCGGGGAAACGCAGGCTCGGGAAACGCTGGAGAACGCTGCCACGCTACTGCGGCAGGCCGGCCGGCGCAATCGCGGGCGCTCCCCGCGCGGCGGCGGCGCCCCCGCGCGACTGTCGTCGGCCGCGGGGACGGGCTAGATTTTCGCCGATGCGCGCGCCCCATACCCGATTCTCGCAAGATCTCGACTGGAATCTGCTGAAGGTCTTCAACGCCATCGTCGAGGCGGGCGGGATCAGCCTCGCCGCACGCGCGCTCCATCGCAAGCAGCCGGCGGTGAGCCTCGCCCTGAAGCGGCTCGAAACCGAGATCGGGGCGCGGCTCTGCGAGCGCGGCCCCGGCGGATTCCGCCTGACCGACGCGGGCCGGAAGATGGCGGAGCTTGCCGCCAGCCTCGCCCGCGGCGTCGCCGAGCTGCCGCCGCGGCTCGGCGATACGGCGCGGGCGGTGCGCGGGCGCGTGCGCCTCAAGCTCATCTCGAACGTGGTGAGCCCGGCGCTGGATCGGGCGCTCGCCGGTTTTCACGTGCGCTTCCCCGAGGTCGAGTTCGCGATCGAGGTCGGCACCTGGGACGCGGTCGGCCGCGCGCTGCTGCGCGGCGAGGCCGATATCGGCCTCGCCCCGGCGCGGTTCCAGCATGCGCAGCTCCAGTACGACCTGCTGTTCCACGAGCTGCACCGGCCCTATTGCGGCCGCAGCCATCCGCTGTTCGGGCAGCGGGTCCGCAATCCCGCCGCGCTCGCCGACCAGGCCGTGGTGCTGACCGGCGCCGACGAGCCCGACGACCTCACCAAATACCGGCTCCGCCACGGCATCGGCCGCCATGTGGCGGGCCTGTCGGAGCATCTCGAGGAGGCGAAGCGGCTGACCCTCGCCGGGCTCGGCATCTGCTTCCTGCCGGAGGAGTTCGCGCGGCCCGAGGTGCGGGAGAAGCGGCTCTGGCCGCTCACCGCCGGGCGGCAGGGACCGGTGATGGCGCTCCATCTCATCACCAACCCCGGCGCCCGGCCCCATATGGCCTGTCAATTGTTCCTGGAGGAACTGCGCCGTCATGCGGCGAAGAAGCCCCCGCGGCGGGCGGGGGCGCATTGACAGGATCAATGTTGCTTTATTCCGCTTTCGCCGCTTTCCCCGGCGCGCGGCGAGCGGCATTCTGAGCGGCACGCGTCGGACCCGACGGCCCGGCGTCGCATGGAGGGAACAGCATCATGGCCGAGGCGAAGGTCGGACAATTCCGCGGCAACCGCAATCTGGAGCGGCTCTCGCGCATCACCCAGACGAAGCAGGAAGAGGAGATCAAGCGGGGCTTACGCTACGGCCTGCAGGCGGCACCCTCGATCCAGGACCGCACTATCTCCTGCTTCAGCCGCGGCCATCAGCCGGCCTTCGCCGGCATCAACACCTTCATGAAGGCGCCCTACGTCGAGGATATCCGCAAGGTCGGCAATTACGAGGCGGCCTTCGTCGGCGTGCCGTTCGACACCGCCACGACCTACCGTTCCGGCGCGCGCTTCGGCCCGCAGGCGGTGCGGCGCATCTCGGCGCTCTATGACGGCTATTCGGTCGACGGCGCCGTCGACATCTACGAGGAGCTCGATCTCTGCGACGCGGGCGACGTGTTCGTCATCCCCGGCAATATCGAGAAGACCTTCGACCAGGTGACCAAGGCGATCTCGCACATCTATACCTCGGGCGTGTTCCCGATCATCTGCGGCGGCGATCACGCCCTTGGGTTCCCCAACGTGCGCGGCGTGGCGCCGCATATCGACGGCAATGTCGGCATCATCCATATCGACCGCCACCTGGACATCCAGGAGAAAGATATGGACGAGCGGATGCACACCACGCCCTGGTACTGGACGACGCACGAGCCGACCTCGACCACCCATCGCGACCACAGCCACATGCACGATGTCGGGCTGCCGAACTGCAACCCGGCCAACCTCGTGCAGATGGGCATCGGCGGCTGGTACGGCTCGCGGCCGGGCGCCATCGTCGCCAAGCGTCGCGGCACCAGCGTCATGACCATGACCGACATCACCGACATGGGGCCGGCGAAGGCGGCGGAGGTCGCGCTCGAGCTCGCCTGGAAGGGCTGCAAGGCGGTGTATCTTTCCTTCGACATCGATTCGATCGACCCGGGTTTCGCGCCCGGCACCGGCTCGCCGGAGCCGGGCGGCCTGTTGCCGCGCGAGGCGCTCGAGATCGTGCGGCTGATCGCCCGCGAGGGGCTCTGCGCGATGGAGGTGGTCGAGGTGGCGCCACCCTACGACGTCAACGACAACACCGCGCAGCTCGCCTGCCGCGTGATGCTGGACGCGCTCGGCACCATGTGCGTCGAGGGCAAGATCGGTCACCGCAAGGAGGTGACGAAGGGCGCCGGCCGCACGCCGGAAATCCGCAGCCGGAAACCGGCCGCGAAGGCCCTGCCGAAGCGGTCGGCGAAGGGTGCTGCGAAATCCGTAACGGCGAAGCGCAGGACCGCGAAGCGCGCGACGCGTCGCCGTTGAAGCCCGGCGCCGGCCGGGGGATGATCGGCCGGCTTGCCGGGAGGTCCCGCGAATGCCGCAAAGCCGAGGAGGGGGCGCGCGCCAGGCGTCGCGCGCGGCGGGAGTCGTCGCGATCGCGCGTCCCGCGTTCGACCGGGCCTCGCCGTCAGGCGGTGGCGCGGACCCGGCGCAGCTCCCGGAGCTGCGCCAGCCCCTCGACCGCGATCGCCCCGATGATAAGGGTGCAGCCGGATGCCTCGCGCCAGCCGAAAGGTTCGTCGGT
>CAZMUZ010000189.1:0-4500 GCA_964569315.1 uncultured Rhodospirillaceae bacterium
TTCACCCCCACCCCAGCCCTCCCCCCTCAAGGGGGAGGGGGAATGACCGTCCGCCCGGCCATGCGCGCGCGATGATGTGACGGCTTCCATCCTATCGCCCATGCTTTTCGATCAGCGCGGCGAAGCGCTCGAAGAGGTAGTGGCTGTCTTGCGGGCCGGGCGAGGCCTCGGGGTGATACTGCACCGAGAAAACCGGCTTCCCCTTGAGCTTCAGCCCCTCGTTGGAGCCGTCGAAGAGCGAGACATGGGTGACCTCGGCGTCGGCCGGCAGCGACGAGGGCACGACGCAGAAGCCGTGGTTCTGGCTGGTGATCTCGACCTTGCCGGTCTCGAGATCCTTCACCGGATGGTTCGCGCCGCGATGGCCGCGCGCCATCTTCTCGGTGCGGCCGCCGAGCGCCAGCGCCAGCATCTGATGGCCGAGGCAGATGCCGAAGAGCGGGATGCCGCTCTCGACCAGCCGGCGGATCACCGGCACGGCATAGAGGCCCGTCGCCGCCGGGTCGCCCGGGCCGTTCGAGAGGAAGATGCCGTCGGGCGCGTGCCGGAGAATGTCCTCGGTGCTGGCGGTCGCCGGCACGACCGTGACCCGCGCCCCCACCGAGGCGAGGCAGCGCAGGATGTTGCGCTTGGCCCCGTAATCGACGGCGACGACGTGGAAGCGCGGGTTCTCCTGCCGGCCATAGCCCTGGCCGAGCTGCCAGCGCGTCTCGTTCCATTGATAGGTCTGCCGGCAGCTCACCTCGAGGGCGAGATCCATGCCGTCGAGCCCCGGCCAGGCCCTGGCCTCGGCCACCAGCGCCGCCGCGTCGAAGCGCCCGTCGGGGGCATGGCAGACGACGCCCGAGGGCGCGCCGCCGTCGCGAATCCGTCGCGTGAGGCGCCGCGTATCGACGCCCGCGATGCCGACGAGGCGATGGCGCTTCAGCCAGGCCTCGAGAGGCTCGAGCGCCCGCCAGTTGGCAGGGTCGGTGATGTCGGCGCGCAGCACCAGCCCGCGCGCCGCCGGCGTCACCGTCTCGATGTCCTCGGCGTTCGCGCCGACATTGCCGATATGCGGAAAGGTGAAGGTGACGATCTGCCCGGCATAGGAGGGGTCGGTCAGGATCTCCTGATAGCCGGTGAGCGAGGTGTTGAAGCAGACTTCGCCGACGGCGCTTCCCGCCGCCCCGATTCCGGTGCCGTAGAGCAGCGTGCCGTCGGCGAGCGCCAGGACCGCCGTCGTCGAACGACGCCGCCCGCCATCCAGGTGGGGTGCGGGCGTCGGGCTCGGCTCGCTCATCGGCGTCTGATCCTCGGGCGGGCGATCGGGGTTTCGCGCGACTCTGGCGGCGCAAGGCCCGGCCGGCCGCGGCTTCTTAAGCAAAGCGCCGTCCTGCGTCAAGCGCCAAATCCCCCGTTTTTCCCAAGGAATTCAACTTCTTGCCGAAGGGCAATCGAATTTGCCGAAGCGGTCCGAATCCTGTAGGTTCCCCCCTTTCCGCCATTGCCGATCGAACGCTTCGGAGTCGCAAGGACCGATCATGCTACGCGCGCAACTGAACGACGACCTGAAGACAGCGATGAAGGCGCGCGACCAGCGCACCGTCTCGACCGTGCGTCTCATCCTCGCCGCGCTCAAGGACCGGGACATCGCGGCGCGCGGGCGCGGCGTCAGCGACGGGATCGACGAGGCGGAGATCGTCGAGATGCTGCGCAAGATGGTGCGGCAGCGGCATGAATCGATCGGACTCTACGAGCAGGGCAACCGGCTCGAGCTTGCCCAGCAGGAGCGCGAGGAGATCGGCGTGATCGAGCGCTTTCTGCCGAAGCAGATGGACGAGGCCGCGATGCGCGCGGCGGTCGATGCGGCGGTGGCGGAGCTCGGCGGCAGCTCGCTCAAGGACATGGGCAAGATCATGGCCGCCCTCAAGGAACGCCACGCCGGCGGGCTCGACATGGCCAAGGCCGGCCAGATGGTGAAGCAGAAGCTCGGCGGCTGAGCCGTCGGGGCCGGATTCGGCCCGATTCATCCCGGTTATCCCCGCAACTCAACCGCCGCCGCGCCTTGCGCCCGACTCGCGCGAGGGCGGACACTCGCCGATTGCCCCGCGCCGCCAATTGCTTCGCGCCTGCGCCTCGATGGAGAGCCCCCGCCGGCCATGGCCTTCCCGCCGCAATTCCTCGACGAGATCCGGGCGCGGGTGCCGCTCGCCGGCGTGATCGGCCGCAAGGTCCGGCTGGTGAAGCGCGGCCGGGAATATAGCGGCCTCTGCCCCTTCCATAACGAGAAGTCGCCTTCCTTCACGGTCAACGAGGAGAAGGGCTTCTTCCACTGCTTCGGCTGCGGCGCCCATGGCGACGTCATCAGCTTCGCGATGCGCAATGACGGCCTCAGCTTCCCGGAGGCGGTCGAGCGGCTGGCCGCCGATGCGGGGCTGCCGGTGCCCGAGACGCGGCCCGAGGATCGCCAGCGCGCGGCGCAGCAGAGCACGCTGCTCGGCGCGATGGAGGCGGCTGCGAAATTCTTCGAGGCGGAGCTCCGCACGCCGCGCGGCAAGACGGCGCGCGACTATCTCATCGGCCGCGGCCTCACCGGGGAGACGGCGGCGCGGTTCCGGCTCGGCTACGCGCCCGATACGCGAAGCGCGCTCAAGGAAGCGCTCGGCAAGGCGGGCTTCGACGAGGCGCTGCTGATCGAAGGCGGGCTGCTGATCAAGCCCGAGGATGGCGGCGCCAGCTACGACCGGTTTCGCGGGCGGGCGATGTTCCCGATCGCCGACCGGCGCGGCCGCGTCATCGCCTTCGGCGGCCGGGTGATGGGCGACGGCACGCCCAAATATCTGAACTCGCCGGAGACGCCGCTCTTCCACAAGGGCCGGGTGCTGTTCGGCCTCGCCCAGGCCGGCGAGGCGATCCGCAAGGCGGGCGAGGTGATCGTCGCCGAAGGCTATATGGACGTGATCGCGCTCGCCGAGGCCGGGATCGGCCAGGCGGTGGCGCCGCTCGGCACGGCCCTGACCGAGGAGCAGCTCGCCCTGCTCTGGCGCCTCGCGCCGGAGCCGGTGCTCTGCTTCGACGGCGACGGGGCCGGCGAGCGGGCGGCGCAGCGGGCGGCCGAACGCGCCCTCCCGTTGCTGCAGCCCGGCTGCTCGCTTCGTTTCGCGCTGCTTCCGGCGGGGGAGGACCCCGACAGCCTGGTGCGCAAGCGCGGCGCCCAGGCCTTCCGCGAGATCGCCGGCCAGGCCCTGCCCCTGGTAGAGGTGCTGTGGCGGATCGAAACGGCAGGCCGCCCGGCCGACACGCCGGAGCGCCGGGCGGGGCTGCGCCAGCGGCTCCGGGCCCAGGCCGCCCGGATCGCCGAGCGAACGGTGCAGGAGGATTATCGCCTCGAGTTCGACCGCCGGCTGGAGGCGGCCTTCGGGCTGCCGGGGCGCCGGGCGGGGCAGCCCCCGTCGGCGAACCGCCCCGGGCAAGGCTTCCGGCGGGGCCGGGGGCCCTGGCAGCCGCCCTTCGAGGTCGGCGGGACCGCGGCCCGCCAGGGCATGGGGGATGCGGCCGAACGCCAGGCGGAGCTGCTCCTGCTGATCGCGGTCCGGCACCCGATGCTGGCGGCTCACCATCTCGAGGAGCTCGCGAAATTAACCTTCGGGGACGCCCAACTTGACAAGCTTCGTCAAAGCGTTATAGACCACGCCGCCGGCCGGCCCGACCTTGACGCCGAGGGGCTCAGACACCACTTGTCGCGGGAGGGTTATTCGGACCTGCTGGATGCCCTTACGACCAAGAACAAGGACCAGAAGTTTGCTCAGCCGGAAGCTTCCGTCGAGCAGGCCGAGGAAGCTTTTGACCATCTGGTCGGCTTGATCCGGGAACGCGGCGCAAGGACCGAGGCCGCATTGGCGGCGGAGCGTCTGATGGCCGAAGGAACGGACGAAGCCCTGGCGCGCTTTCAGGCCGCGCAGCAGGCGAGTCTCGCCGGCGAGAGCCGGCGGCGGGACATGGACGAGCGGATGGACGACTAGCGCATCCGCTTTTTTCGGGCCCGGTTCGCGCCGGCGCCGCAACGATATCGTTAGGTCAAGGTACGGCAATGGCGACCAAACCGACCCCGAAAACCGAAACCACCGAAGCGCGCGAGGAATCCGCCGACGGCCCGCTGATCGACAGCGTCAGCGCCTCGGTCAAGAAGCTCGTGCTGCGCGGCAAGGAGCGCGGCTACGTCACCTATGACGAGCTGAACCAGGCGCTGCCGGCCGACAAGGTCTCCTCCGAGCAGATCGAAGACACCATGGCGATGCTGAGCGAGCTCGGCGTCAACGTGGTGGAGAGCGACGAGGAGGAGGCGGCGCCGGAGGCCGCGCCCGCCGCCGAGGCGGGCGACGAGGAAGGGGCGGAAGGCTCGCGCGCCGGCAATGTGGCCGAGGAGGATGTCGGCCGCACCGACGACCCGGTCCGCATGTATCTCCGCGAGATGGGCTCGGTCGAGCTGCTGTCGCGCGAGGGCGAGATCGCGATCGC
>CAZMUZ010000190.1:0-4231 GCA_964569315.1 uncultured Rhodospirillaceae bacterium
TCCATGCCGGGCACGATCCGAGCTTCGGCCGCGACCGGCTGGTCGAGCTCGTCGATGCCTATCTTCGGAAACGCGAGGCGCCGCGGCAGCGCGCCGCGGGTTAGCGGCCTTTTGGGCGCCGGAAGGCGCCGGCCTGCGCATAGAGCACGCCGGCGACGATGATCGTCCCGCCGGCGAGCTGCCCCCAGCTCGGGATGCCGCCCATATAGAGCGTCACCAGCACCGCCGAGACGGGGATCAGGTTCATGTACATCGAGGCGATGTTGACGCCGATCCGCGCCACGCCCCAGTGCCACAGGAAATTGGCGAGCGCGATCGGGACGAAGCCCATATAGATCAGGCAGAGCAGCGGCTCGAGCGAGAGATCGATCCTGATCTCGTTCACCCCCGCGAGGTGGAGGACGACGGCAAGCAGCACCAGCGTGATCGCCGAGGGCAGCAGCGTATAGGCGTTGCGCTCGAGCTGCGAGAAGGCCCGCAGGTGATGCTGCATCGCGAGCGAGTACCAGGTCCAGGTGACGTTCGCGACGACGAGGATGAGCTCGCCGACGCCGAAGCCGAACTCGTCCTGCCGGATCGCCATGGCCGCGATGACGCCGCCGGTGACCGAGAAGATCGCGCCGATCACGATGCGCTGCGTCAGCGGCACGCGATGCAGCGCCCAGGCGGTGATCGCCGCGGAGATCGGGTTGGTGGCCGCGATGATCGCCGCCGACAGGCCGCTCGAGAAATAGACCGAGAGCGTCGTCAGCATCGAGCCGAGCGTGATGCCGACGAATCCGAGCCAGGCCATGGTTCCCCAGGGAATGCCGCGCCGGAACGGCGTCTTCTTCTCGACCAGCCAGAGCACGATGCAGAGCGCGAAGGCGCCGATGACCTGGCGGCCCGCCGTCGCCGAGACGATGTCCCAGCGCGACAGCAGGAACTCCATGATCGGGAAGAAGGTGCCCCAGGTCACGGCATTGAACATGATCGCGCCGTTGGCCGTCAGCGCCTCCCTCATGCTCATGCCGACGCGCATCCGCCCGGGCAGGGGCTCCGGCGGGGCTTCGGCGGAAGGAGGGTCGATCGGGGTTCCGGTCGTCATGGCCTGGGTTACATCGATCGCGGGATCCAGCGGCTCGTCCAGGCGCAATAGACGAGGAAGAGGCCGGTCGCGGCGAACACCGCGCGGAGGTCGAAGAAGCTCAGCAGGATCGAGAAGAACGCGAACGGCAGCAATGCCGCGAGATCGCGATACATCCCGTAAACCATCGTCATCTCCGGCCGCTCGCGTGCCCGGACGCTGCGCAGGAACGGAACCCCGACGACGGAATCGAGCCCGACGGCGGAAATAGACGCGATCACCATCAGGCCGCAGACCAGCAACACATGGTCGAAGGCGAAGGGGATCGCCAGCGTCGCCGCCGCGGCGCCGGCGAAGCAGGCGAGCAGGAAGTTGCGGATGCCGAAGCGCCGTCCGAGCCAGCCCATTACCGGGCTGAGGAAGAGCGGCAAGGTGCAGGCCGTGATCAGCAGCGCCGTCGCGTTGTCGCTCTTGTGGTTCAGCACCATATAGGCGGGCGCGTAGTAGTAGATCGTGATCCAGAACACCTCGCGCCCGAAGCTCAGCAGCCAGGCGAGAACGAGCCGCGGCTGGGCGACGAAGCGGCGCACGCTTTGCAGGGGGTTCTGCCCGACCGATTTCGGCGGGTTGGCCGGGCCATGCTCCATCCGGATGCGCCAGAAATAGACCAGCAGCAAGGCCGCCGCGAAGCTGCTGAGGAGGTAGGTGGCCCAGGGGCTGACCGAGGCGTAGAGCACCACCCCGAGGCCCGGCCCCGCCGTCCAGCAGATCGCCGAGAAGAAGATCCGGAGCGGCTCGGAGCGCACGAAATCCTGCTTCTTGATATAGGCCATGATGTAGAGGTTGAGGCCGCTCAGCAGGCAGGAGGAGGCGAAGACGCGCATGCTCATGCCGAGCGCCAGCGCCGCCAGGGTTTCGCGCGCGAGGAAGAAGGGCACGATCACCATGAGCCCGGCGCCGAGCGTATAGACCCAGCGCGGCCGGATCCGGCGCACCAACGCCGGGATGAACCAGCTCAGCACCACGCCGAGGAAGGTCGTCGCGAAGAATAGGATCGAGCTGTCGCGGGCGTTGCCGAGCGTATCGAGCGCGACCAGCGGGATGACGGTGGTGAGGGTGGATCGCGCCAGCGAATCGATGGCGAACATCAGCGCGAAGCTGCGCGCGCCCGGCCGTCCGAACGCACGGACCCACGCTGGCATGACGACGGACATTGGCCCCGGCTGCACCCTCGCGCCTTCGGCAACCGAGCCGAGGCAATGGCGCGAGCCTAGCGTGGCGGCGCGGGGCCGTGCAAGGCACGCGGGCGGCGGTTTTCCGGCTGGCGTGGCCGGTTCGGCTCGGGCATATCTAGGCGCCTTTTTTCCGAGGGAAACTCATGGCCATCATCACCACCGATCTCTCCCGGCCCGGCGCCGCACATGTCGAATCCTACTGGGCCGCCACCGCCGGCGAGGAAGTCGCCGGCGCCGACCCGGTGCGCGCCGACATCGACACCGATGTCGCCATCATCGGCGGCGGCTATACCGGCCTTTCGGCCGCCTATCACCTGGCCCGGGATTTCGGCATCAAGGCGCATGTCCTCGAGGCGAACCGGATCGGCTGGGGCTGCAGCGGCCGCAATGGCGGCTTCGCCTCGCTCGGCATGGGGAAGCACGGCTATGACGGCTGGGCCGCCCGCTGGGGCGAGGCCGAGGCGCGCCGCATCTTCGAGATGAGCCGCGAGGCGATCGAGCTGGTGGATGACCTCCTGAAGCGCGAGGCGATCGACGCCGACCGCACGCCCAGCGGCGGGCTCGAGCTCGCCCACAAGCCGAACCGCATGGCGGCCGTCGAGGCCGGCGCGAAGCGCATGCGCCAGCTTTTCAACATGGATGTGAAGCTGCTCGACCGGGACGCGCTGCGCCGCGACTTCCTCGACAGCCGCGAAGCCTATGGCGCCGCGCTGCAGCCGGACGGCTTCGCGATCCATGCGCTCCGCCTCGCGCGCGGCATCGCCCGTGCCGCGCAGAAGCAGGGTGCCCATCTCCATGGCGCCTCGCCCGTCACCGGCTGGCAGCGCGACGGCGCAAAGCACCTGCTCCGCACGCCGGGCGGCACGGTGCGCGCGAAACGGGTGCTGATCGCGGCCAACGGCTATGCGGGCGACAAGCTGCATCCCTCGATCGACGGCCGCACCCTGCCGGTGCTCTCCAACATCATCGTGACCCGCCCGCTCACCCTCGCCGAGCGGCAATCGGTCGCCTGGCAGACCTACCTCAAGATCTGGGACACGCGGAATCTCGTCTTCTACTACCGCCTGCTGCCGGACAACCGGATCCTGTTCGGCGCGCGCGGCGGGGTCGAGGGCACCGAGAACGAACATCGCTATCGCCGCGCCTGGATGGAGCGCCGCCTCAAGGAGATGTTCCCGCCGCTCGCCGCGGTCGAGGTCGAGTATTTCTGGTATGGCTGGGTCTGCGCCACCTACGACAAGAACCCGCATATCGGCAGCACCGAGGACGGAACGGTGCTCTATGCCCTCGGCTATCTCGGCCTCGGCGTCGCGCTCGCGAACTATGCGGGCCTGCTCGTGGCGCGGAAGCTCGGCGGCGACGACAGCGTGAATTACGGCGCGCTGTTGGGCTCGCCCCTGCCGCGCTTCCCCTTCCCGCCCCTGCGCCGGGTCTATCAGCGGCTCGCCTATAGCGGCTTCGGCCTCAAGGACGAGTGGCTCTAGCAGGCTGTAGAAAAAGGTTTCCGGATCGTGGCGATAACCAACATTGATTCATCGTCTCAATAAGCCTGAAGCGCCAATAGGACCCCCGCGGCGACCAATGCGACTCCCGCCATGCGGCCAAATCGGTGGCCGAACGGGAGAGTCTTTTCCAGCAACACGAAGACGGCAAGGCCGGCGATCCAGTACAGGTTCATCACGCCGCCGAAGAACAGAAGCGCCATCAGGAACCAACAGCAGCCAACGCAAAAGGCGCCGTGCGCCATCCCCATACGCAATGCGCCAAGCCGGCCGTCCCGCCAGTTGCCGACAAGAAAGCCGAGCGGCGTGCGACAGTGGCGCAGACACACGGTCTTGAACCGTGTGAGTTGCCACAACCCGGCGGCCACCAGGATGCCGGCACCGAGCCAGCGGTTGCCCGTCGACAACATCGGCGACAGGAGACGAGC
>CAZMUZ010000191.1:0-4095 GCA_964569315.1 uncultured Rhodospirillaceae bacterium
CGGTGTTGCCGCCCTGCGCCATGCTCATGATGACGCCGTTGCCGTCCGGCGAAAAGCGCGGCGCGAACGTCATGCCGGGGAAGTCGCCCAGCACTTCCTGCTGGCCGGTGTCGATGTTGAAGAGATAGACCCGCGGGCGGTTGTTGAAATAGGCGAGATAGGTGATTTCCTGCGTCGAGGGCGAGAACCGCGGCGTCAGCACCAGATTGCTGCCATCGGTCAGGAAGCGGTGGTTCTCGCCGTCCTGATCCATGATGGCGAGCCGCTTCACGCGCCGGTCCCACGGACCCGATTCCGCGACATAGACGATGCGGGAGTCGAAATAGCCGTCCTCGCCGGTGAGCCGCTTGTAGATCGCATCGGCGATGATGTGCGCCACGCGGCGCCAATTCTCCGGCTGCGTGAAGTAGGCGAGGCCGGTCATCTGCTGCTCGCCATAGACGTCCCAGAGCCGGAACTCGACGCGGAGCCGGCCGTCCGATTGCGCTTCCGTCGTGCCGCTGACCAGCGCCTGGGCATTGATCACGCGCCAGTCGCCGAAGCGCGGCTGCACGCGGAGCGAGTCCGGCGTCTGGATGAAGGAGCGCGAATCGATCGGCTTGAAGAGACCCGAGCGCTCGAGGTCCGCCGCGACCACGCGCGAGATGTTGCCGCCCGTCGTCGCGTCGTTCGGATTGGCGCCGTAGAAATCCGTGATCGCGATCGGCATCGGGTTGTAGCCGCCCTCGGTGATGTCGATGCGCAGCTCCTGCGCTGCGGCATCGCGCAACGTCGCGACCAGCAACAGGGTCAGGGCGAGCGCCGCGATACGGCGCGCCATGGAAACGGGGATCATGTGCCGAGCATCTCCTTCGGATTGAACCTGAGCAGGACGGTCTTCCAGATGTTGTATTTCTTCGCCGGCATCTGAAGCGGGCTGCACTGCAGCACCGCGCGATAGGCGCTTTCGGCCGCGGCACGATAGAACGGGTCGGAGGCCATGCGACCGGTGTCCAGGATCTCGGCGCGCGCGACCGATCCGTCCGGGTTGAACATGGCGCGAATTTCGACGATGAGGTTTTCCGCGTCGCGGGCGCCCGCCGGAATGTTCCAGCAGCGGGAGATCTGCTGACGGATGGCGTCGATCTCGCTCATGGTCAGCGGCGCGTCCGAAAGGTTCTGCTGGGTCTGCGGCACCGGGGTCTGCGTCTCGGGAACGGCTGCGGCCGTCTCCAGTTCCGGCTGCTTCATCTGCTCGACGTTCTTGAGCAGCGAGGCGAGCGGATCCTCCGGCGCCGGGGCGGCCGCTTCCTGGGTTTCCTCGGGCTCGGGCTGCGGCGGCTGCGGCTTGGTGGGCGGCAACGGCTCCAGCACCGCCTCCGGCTCCTCGGCCTCAGGCTGCGGCTCGGGTTCCGGCTCCGGCACGGCCTCGGTCGGCTGCGGCAGCTCGGCCACCTGCGGCGCCGGCGGCGTGGGCGCAGGCGGGGTCGGCTCGGGCGGCGGCGGGGGCGTTTCCTCGGCCTGCGGCGCGGGTTTCGGCGGTTCCGGCTTCTTCGCCGGGACCGGGTTCGGTATCGGCTCTTCCTGCTTTGGCGGATTGGTCACATCCGCGAGATCCACCATGTCGACCGCGACCGGCTGCTGGAACTCCTCGGGGGCGAACCATTCCGGCAGCCCCAGATAGAGGACCAGCATCACGACGACATGGAAGCCGGCGCTCAGGAACGCGCCGCGACCGATGTTGGTGCCGTCAGTTTCCAATCTGCGTCGCCCTCGTCGCCTCCGGCGGCTGCTCGACGATCAATGCCACCTGGGAGAATCCGGCGCCCTTCACCAGCCCCATGACTTCCATCACCCGGCCGTAGTCGATCGCCTTGTCGCCGCGCACGTAGATGCGCGTGTCTTCCTTGTTCTGCGTGATCGCCTGCAGCCGCGCGATCAGCGTGCTGGTGTCGATCTCGGTGTCCTGCAGGAAGACCTTGCCCTGCGCATCGACCGAGATCACCAGCGGCTCGGTCTGCTCCGTCAGCGTGTCGGCCGAGGTCTGCGGCAGGTTGACCGGCACGCCTGTCGTCAGCAGCGGCGCCGTCACCATGAAGATGATCAGCAGCACCAGCATGACGTCGACCATCGGCGTCACGTTGATGTCGCTCATCGGCCGGTAGCCGCCCTTGCGGGCGCGGCGCCGCGCTGCAGCCGCGACGCCCATGCCGATGGCCATCAGCGCTTCTCCTCGAGCTGCCGCGAGAGGATCGCGCCGAACTCGCCGGCGAAGGCCTCGAGGCGGTTGCCGTAGCGGCCGATGTCGCCGGAGAGCTTGTTATAGGCGAGCACGGCCGGGATCGCGGCGACGAGGCCGAGCGCGGTCGCGAACAGCGCCTCGGCGATGCCGGGCGCGACGACCGCCAGCGTCGTGTTCTTGGCCGCCGCGATCGAGGCGAAGCTGTTCATGATGCCCCAGACCGTGCCGAAGAGGCCGATGAAGGGCGCCGCGGAGCCGACCGAGGCGAGGAAGATGAGATGCCGTTCGAGCTGCTCCATCTCGCGGCCGAGGGTGATGTCCATCACGCGCTCGATGCGGTCTTGCAGGCTGGTGCGGAGCTGATCGGTCGCGAGCAGGCCCTTCGCGGCGGAGCGGCGCCATTCGCGCATCGCCGCCACGAAAACGGTCGCCATCGGATCCGGCGGGCGGTTGGCGATGCGGTCGAACAGCTCCTCGAGCGAGCCGCCGGACCAGAAGGATTCCTCGAACTGGCGCGCCTGCGCCGTGAGGCGCCGGATGCGGAGCGCCTTGTCGAAGATGATCGCCCAGGTCCAGAACGAGGCCACGACAAGAATGAGAATGACGAGCTTGACGATAAGATCCGCCTGCAAGAACAGGCCGATGATCGTCAGATCCGGCGGCGGCGCCGACCCCGCAAGATCCGTCGCAGTAATCTGGTTCTCCATTTACCCCACTCGCTCCTCAGATTTCACGAACCCATCCAATAGCTTCCGTAATGCCGACGGCACGCGGCGCGGCCGGCCCGCCCGGTTCATGCAGGCGAGACCGACCTTGATCCACGTGACCTCTTCCTGCCCGCGCAGGATCCGCTGTTGCAACTCCAGCGTGGCGCCCCCCAGCGCGAGCAGGCTTGTCTCGACCTCGAGCAGATCGTCGAGTCGTGCCGGCCTACGGTAGGCAACCTCGCAACGAGTTACGGCAAAATTGAGGCCGTCTTCCGCGATCATGGCGCTGTGGTCGGCGCCGATTTCCCGCAGAAACTCGGTCCGGGCGCGCTCCGCGAAGCGCAGATAATTGACGTAATAGACGATGCCGAGGGCGTCGGTGTCCTCGAGATAGACCCGCACCGGCCAGCGATGCGCCGCCCCGGGACGTTGCCCGGGCTCAGTCAACCGGCACCTCCGCGGGATCGATCGGCACGCCCGCCAGCAGCTCGAGCTGGCCCGCCCGCGGCGGCTCCTCCAGCCCGAGATGGCGGTAGCCGCCGCCGGTCAGCATACGGCCGCGCGGCGTGCGCTGGAGCAGGCCGCGCTGGATGAGGAAGGGCTCGATCACCTCCTCGATGACGTCGCGCTGCTCGGAGAGCGCGGCGGCGAGCGTCTCGACCCCGACCGGACCGCCGGCATAGTGATCGGCGATGCAGCGAAGATAGCGGCGGTCCATGGCGTCGAGCCCGAGCGCATCCACATCGAGGCGATTGAGGGCGGCGTCGGCCGCCCTGGCGTCGATCTTCGCGATCCCGGCGACGGCCGTGAAATCGCGCACGCGGCGCAGCAGCCGCCCTGCGATCCGCGGCGTGCCGCGCGCGCGCCTCGCGATCTCGGCCGCCCCGCTCGCATCCATCGCCATGCCGAGCAGCCCCGCCCCGCGCCGCACGATCTGCTCCAGCTCCTGCGGCGTATAGAAGAGCAGCCGCAGCGGGATGCCGAAGCGCTCGCGCAGGGGCGTGGTGATGAGGCCGGAGCGCGTCGTCGCGCCGACCAAGGTGAAGGGCGGCAGGTCGATGCGCACCGAGCGCGCCGCCGGTCCCTCGCCGATGATGAGATCGAGCTGCTGATCCTCCATGGCGGGATAGAGGATTTCCTCGACCGCCGGGCTGAGCCGGTGGATCT
>CAZMUZ010000192.1:0-4082 GCA_964569315.1 uncultured Rhodospirillaceae bacterium
GCTCACCATTTCGGCGAGCCTCGCGCAGATCGGCGAGTTCTCCTTCATCCTCGTCAATCTGGGCGTGGCGCTCGCCCTTCTCCCCGAGACCGGACGCGACCTGGTGCTGGCGGGAGCCATGCTCTCGATCCTCGCGAACCCGATCTTCTTCATGCTGCTCGACCGGCTCTCGCCATGGCTCGACCGCCGCTATGGCACAGCCGCCGAGCCAAGCGGCCAACCGGACGACCAGGAGGTTCCGATCCGGCAAACGATGCTGCGGGACCACGCGATCGTCGTGGGTTACGGCCGGGTCGGGAGCGTGATCGGCGAAGGGCTGGCGGAGGCAGGCATTCCCTTCGTGGTGGTCGAGGACCGTCGGGAAATCGTCGAAGCGCTGCGCCGCCAGACGATCGAGGTGATCGCGCTAAACGGCGTGCAAGCGGCCGCCATGCAGGCTGCCAATCTTACGGGCGCGCGCCTCCTGTTCCTCGCCATCCCCAACGCGTTCGAGGCCGGGCAGATCGCCGAACAGGCGCGTGCCGCCAATCCGCAGCTCGACATCATCGCGCGCGCCCATTCCGATGCCGAGGCCGAGCACCTGATGCGCCACGGTGCCAGCACCACGATCATGGGCGAGCGGGAAATCGCGAACGGCATGCTCGAGCGCGCCTTCGAGCGCATGCGGGGCGACAATCCGGGAACCACGCCCAGCGCCGCCTGACCCCTTCGCCGCGACGGATAACCGGTCTCTCCGCCGCCTGTCTTCCCGGGCGGCCGGCCCATTTTATGCGCAGTTTCATCGGCTTAGACGGCGCCCGGCGGCCGCCGATGCAGGAAACGCAATATAATTGCCCGTTTCCCTGTTGATTTCGTAATCAGCCCGATAGAGATTGCTTTTTCATTAGAGAAACCAGTGGCTGTCTTACGAAATCGACAGCAGCAATGAAGCTGGTCCATTGCGAGGGGAGGAATGGGAATGAACAAGGACATGGTCGCCATGGCCGATCCCGCCGCGAGCCTGCCGCGGGCCGATCGCCGCACGCCGCTGCGTCAGGGCGGGCTCGGGTCGCCTTCCGACAGCCTCAACCGCGAAATCATCCGGATGCTGGAGAAGGACGGGCGCGTGCCGTTCGCCACCATCGCCGATGCGCTGGGGGTCTCCGAAGGCACCGTGCGCAACCGGGTGAACTGGATGAAGGAGCTCGGCATGCTCCGCATCGTCGCCCTCGCCGATCCGCGCGCCATCGACTACAAGGCCGACGCGATGCTCGGCATCAAGGTAGCGCCCGGCACCACGCCGAAGCAGCTCGCCGAACGCCTCGCCGCCCATAACGAAGTTGTCTACATCCTGCTGGTCAGCGGCCGCTTCGATCTTCTGGTCGAGGTGGTGTTCGAGGAGCACGACGCCTTCGTGAAGTTCCTCGAACGCGAATGCTACGGGAGGCCCGACGTCGCCAGCGTCGAGACCATGGCCGGCCTGACCATGTACAAGAACCAGTTCCTGCTGCGCCGAAACCTGCCCTGACGCGGACTCTTTCGCGCGCCCTGCCCTGCGGCATTGCCGCAAACCTTCCCGAAACAGCGACCTAGAAGCCGACGAGGAGCGACGACCGATGGCGAACCGACTGCCCGAACGGATGGCGGACAGCTTTCCCGACAAGAAGCGAATTGCCGACACGCACAAGCGGTTGAAGTCCGCCGGCGTGAAATACATCACCTCCTGCTGGATCGACCTGCTGGGCCTGCCCAAGACGAAGCCGGTACCGCTGGCCGAGTTCGAGGCGATCTGCACCGGCAAGGGTCCGCAATTCGCGGTCCACTCCGTGTCGATGGTGCCGGAACTGGGGCCATCGGATTCGGACCAGATTCCGATCCCCGACCTCGACAGCCTCGTGATCTGCCCCTGGAACAAGGAAGTCGCCTGGGTCTTCGCCGACCTCTGGTGGGAGGACAAGCCCTACAACGTCTGCCCGCGCAGCGCCCTCAAGCGCACCATCCAGAACGCTGCCGATGCGGGTTACAAGGTCATGGCCGGCGTCGAGCCCGAATTCATCGTCATGCGCTATACCGCCGACGGGCGCCCGGTGAAGGCGATCGACGACGATCCGGAGCCGGGCTCCGGCGGGCTTCGGCCGCGCCGCCAGGCGTTCGGCTACGACGTGGAATATGCGAACGATTCAATCGGCTTCCTCGGCGAGATGATGGACATCCTCGACGAGCTCGGCTGGCAGATCCATGACGTGGTCACCGAGGGCGCCTACTCGCAGTTCGAGCTCGATTTCCACTACACCGACATGCTGACCATGGCGGACCGCCTGACCTTCCTTCGCGTGCTGCTGAAGCAGGTCGCGAAGAAGCACGGCATGTTCGTCACCTTCATGCCGAAGCCGACCACCGGCGACTGGCGCAGCGGCGCGCATATCAACCACTCGATCCAGTCGATCAAGAAACCGGGCGTGAACCTGCTCGGCGACAGCAAGCACGGCTGGTCCGACATCACCTACAAGGTGCTCGGCGGCGTCATGAAGCATGCCGGCGCGCTGACCGCGATCGCCTGCTCCACCGTGAACTCCTACAAGGGGCTGGTCGCGCGCGTCGGCGGGATGGAAGGCGGCACCGTCACCTGGGCGCCGACCCATGTCACCTACGGGCCGAACAACCGGTCGGCCATGCTGCGGCTGCCGCAGAGCCGTTTCGCGATCGAGAACCGCGCGGCGGACATGTGCATGAACGCCTATCTCGCGATGGCGATGACCACGGCGGCGAGCGTCGAGGGGATCACCAAGAAGCTCGATGCCGGCAAGCCGTTCGACCTCGATCTCTATTCGATGACCGAGGAGCAGATCGAGAAGAAGGGCATCCAGCGGCTGCCCAGCAACCTGCTCGAGGCGATCCGGGCCTTCGACAAGGATCCGCTGGCGAAGGAAGTGCTCGGGCCGACCATGCATAAATCCTTCAGCCGCTATAAGCACGACGAGTGGCACCGCTACGGCACCACCATCACCGACTGGGAAGTGAACGAGTATCTGCGCTTCTACTAGGATCGCTTCCCTCGTGGCGCCGCCCTCCCGCTTGACGGGCGGCGCCGCGAGGCCCTAGACGGGGTTGCGGCGCCGGGGCCTCTCCTCCGCGTGCCGCGCTCATGACCCAGGATTCGAACCAGCCCGTCGCCCTCGTCGACCTCCGTCAGCGCCCGGACCTCTTCGATCGGGCGGTCGATTGGCATTTCGGCTATTGGGCCGCCGAGGCGCGCCGCACGCGCGCGGAGATCGAAGGCTTCTATCGGGACAGCCTCGACGAGCGCCCCTCGCCCGCGACCCTGATCGCGCTCGCCGGGGGCCGGCCCGCCGGCATGGCGAGCCTCAGGCCCTTCGACCCCTTCTATCCCGCCTTCAACCATTGCACGCCCTGGCTCGACAGCCTCTTCGTCGAGCAGGCCTTCCGCCGTCGCGGCATCGGCGCAACGCTCGCGGAGGCCGTGACGGTGCTCGCAGGGAAGCTGGGCCATGCCGCGATCTATCTCGGCACCCCCGATCAGCAGAAGCTCTATGCGTCGATGGGCTGGCGCTGGCTCGCCGACGATCCGGGGATCGGGCACGGGATGTCCTCGATCATGGTACGGGCCATCGCGCCGCGCTAAGCCCGTGCCCTCATAAATCGGGGTGCTTGGGGCGACACTCCTGATACCCGCTTGTCCGCCAATAGCCGCGGAACAGCGGACCAAGCCAGAGCTCGCAGAAGGGGCACAAGCAGCCCGGGCCGGCGATCTCGACAGCCCCGAAACGCAGGCACCGAATTTGCGATTCCGTTATCTATTCCGCTTTCGATTCCGGGCTGCTTTGCGCGAGGCGCGGCTCTGTTCCGGCCAGCAGCCGCTGAATGTTGGCACGATGGCGCATAATCACGTAACTGCCGCCTGCGATCACCAGCAACCGGTAGGGCAACGGTTGCTCCAAGCTGCAGATGAGGGCGATCGCAGTCAACGCCGCCAGCATCGAACCAAGGGAAACAATCCGGAAAATCGCCAGCACGACGCCAAAAGCCGCGGCAGCGCCCAAACCCACCGGCCAGGACATCGCCAGCAACAGGCCGAGCCCCGT
>CAZMUZ010000193.1:0-3999 GCA_964569315.1 uncultured Rhodospirillaceae bacterium
GCGCGGTCCTGCCGGAGGCGGTCCTCGAGCAGCTTCGGGCGGAGATGCGCCGTCGTGCGCTCGAGCGGCCGCTCGCGCGCATGGAGCAGCTTTTCCATCGCCTTGCCGAGCAGGATGGCGCCATGGCCGAGCCCCTCGCGCCGCCGGGCGATCTGCTCATGCGGCGTCACGATGCGCGAAACGAGCCGTTGCAAAGTCTCCTGCCGGCGGCGGAAGAAGCTGCCCGAGGCGAGGCCGAGACGCTCGGACCAGCCGTCGAGCCGCTGCATCTTCTCCTCGATCAGCCGGCCGGGCTCCGGCAGGCCGCGCGCCAGCCCCTCCACCAGCGCACGCCGGTGGGCGAGCGCGCGGGCGACCGCATGGGTCAGGCGATGGGCGATTTCGGCGAGCCCGGCGATGAGCTCGGCGCGGACCGGCACCGCCATCTCGGCGGCGGCGGTGGGGGTCGGCGCGCGACGGTCGGCTGCGAAATCGATCAGGGTCGTGTCGGTCTCGTGGCCGATGGCGGAGATCACCGGGATCGCGCTCTCGGCCACGGCGCGCACCACGATTTCCTCGTTGAAGGCCCAGAGATCCTCGAGGCTGCCGCCGCCGCGCGCGACGATGAGCAGCTCCGGCCGGCGCGGATCGCCCTCGGGCAGCAGCGCATTGAAGCCGCGGATTGCGGCCGCCACCTGCTCCGCCGCGCCCTCGCCCTGCACGGCGACCGGCCAGAGCAGCACCGGCCGGGGAAAGCGGTCGGCGAGGCGGTGCAGGATGTCGCGGATGACGGCGCCGGTCGGCGAGGTAATGACGCCGATCGAGGCCGGGAGCCGCGGCAGCCTCCGCTTGCGCGCTTCGTCGAAGAGCCCTTCGGCCGCGAGCTTCTTGCGGCGCTCCTCCAGGAGCTTCAGCAGCGCCCCTTCGCCGGCGAGCTCGACCGTATCGACGATGACCTGGTATTTCGAGCTGCCCGGATAGCTGGAGATCCGCCCGGTGGCGATCACCTCCATGCCATGCTCGACCTTGAGCTTGAGGCGCGCGAGCGTGCCGCGCCAGCAGACCGCGTCGATGACCGCCGATTCGTCCTTCAGGCTGAAATAGAGATGGCCGGAGCCGTGATAGTTCGGCTTCGACACCTCGCCGCGCACCCGCACCCGCTCGAAATTGCCTTCGAGCGTCTGCTTCACCGCGCGGCTGATCTCGGAGACGGTGAATTCGGGGAGGTTGGTGAGCGGTTCCTTCACGCTTGCCATTCTAGAGCAGTTTCAGCAGCTTGCTAATTGCGAGTGGCGATCAAAAATGGAATCCCCTCCCCTTCGCGGGGAAGGGTGAGGGTGGAGGCTATGTCCGAGCGACAGCTCATATCGTCACGCCCGCGAAAGCGGGAGTCCATCGCAAGCGAATTCCCGAGCTTTGCCGAACCATGGATGCCCGCTTCCGCCGGCATGACGGGAATCTGCTTTCACCCCCACCCCTCCCTCCCCCATCCGAGGGGGAGGGTGAAGAAACGAATCGCTTTCCAGGCACGGGAGGGAAGATAGGCATGCGGGTGCTGGTGGTGGGATCGGGCGGGCGCGAGCATGCGCTCTGCTGGGCGCTCGCGGCCTCGCCGCTCTGCGACAAGCTCTATTGCGCGCCGGGCAATGCCGGGATCGCGAACGAGGCGGAATGCGTCGCCGTCGCCGCGGACGACATTGCGGGGCTGGTGCGCTTCGCCACGGAGAACGCGATCGATTTCGTCGTGGTCGGGCCGGAAGCGCCGCTGGTGAAGGGGCTGGTCGACCGGCTCGAGGAAGCCGGCATCAAGGCCTTCGGGCCGAGCGAACGGGCGGCGGCGCTCGAAGGCTCGAAATCCTTCATGAAGGAGCTCTGCGCGAAATACGCGATCCCGACCGCGGCCTTTCGCCGCTTCACCGATCCCGCCGCGGCGAAGCGCTATGTGCGCGAGCAAGGCGCGCCGATCGTGGTGAAGGCGGACGGGCTCGCCGCCGGCAAGGGCGTCGTG
This sequence comes from uncultured Rhodospirillaceae bacterium, assembly GCA_964569315.1. GTDB lineage: Bacteria > Pseudomonadota > Alphaproteobacteria > Dongiales > Dongiaceae > CADEFF01. The sequence continues at coordinate 1,988 of CAZMUZ010000193.1, forward strand.
GTGGCGCAGAGCCTCGCGGAGGCGGAGGCCGCCATCGACGACATGCTGGTCCGGCGCAGCTTCGGCGAGGCGGGCGGCGAGATCGTCATCGAGGAATTCCTCGAAGGCGAGGAGGTGAGCTTCTTCGCCCTCGTGGACGGGGCGCATGCGCTGCCGCTCGCCTCGGCGCAGGACCACAAGACCGCCTATGACGGCGACAAGGGCCCGAACACCGGCGGCATGGGCGCCTATTCGCCGGCGCCGGTGCTGGACGAGATCCTCGCCGACCGCGTCATGGCGGAGATCGTCGAGCCGACGGTGAAGGCGATGGCGGCGGAGGGGCGGCCCTTCAAGGGCGTGCTCTTCGCCGGCCTGATGATCGGGCCGAAGGGGCCGCGGCTCCTCGAATATAACGTGCGCTTCGGCGATCCCGAGGCGCAGGTGCTCTGCCTCCGGCTCATGTCGGACCTGCTGCCCGCCCTGGTCGCGGCGCGGGACGGGCAGCTCAGGAACTTCCATCTGCGCTGGAAGCCGGAGGCGGCGGTGACGGTGGTGATGGCGGCGAAGGGCTATCCCGGCCACTACCGGAAGGGCACGCCGATCGGCGGGCTCGACCGCGCGCAGAAGCTCGCCGGCGTCTATGTGTTCCATGCCGGCACGGCGCGCGACGCGACCGGGCAGCTCACCGCGAACGGGGGACGCGTGCTCGGCGTCAACGCGCTCGGCGGCACGATCGGCGAAGCCCGCGCCCGCGCCTATGAGGCGGTCGATCTCATCGACTGGCCCGACGGCTTCTGCCGCCGCGACATCGCCTGGCGCGCCATGGCGCGGCTCGGGGGCGCGAAGCGATGAGTCATGCCCCCTCACCCCTCCCTCTCCCCCGCAAGCGGGGGCGAGGGTGTCGCAATGTTCCCTCGCCCCGCCCCGGCGGGGAGAGGGTGGCGAGCAAAGCGAGCGGGTGAGGGGCAGCGCGCAGGCGAATGAGCGGGGTGAGCCGATGAACGCGGCGGTCGCGTCACGCCTGCCTTTTCGACGAGGATCGCGGAAGAGACTCGTCGGGCGCGGTGGGACATGAGCAGGGCAAGCGGATGAACGCGGCATGGGACGCCGTCATTGTCGGCGGCGGGCATAACGGGCTGGTGGCCGGCTTCTATCTGGCGCGCGCCGGCCGGAAGGTGCTGATCCTGGAGCGCCGCGCGATGGTCGGCGGGGCGGCGATCACCGAGGAGTTCCATCCGGGCTTCCGCAACTCGGCCGCGTCCTATGTGGTGAGCCTGCTGCGGCCCGAGGTCATCGAGGAGATGGCGCTCAAGCGCCACGGCTTCGAGACGATCCGCATGGGCGGCTCCTTCGGCGCGTTCGGCGACGGGCGCTCGCTGCTGCTGACCGGCGACGAGGCGGCCGACCGCGCCGAGGTGGCGCGCTTCTCGAACCGCGATTGGCAGGCGATGACGGAATTCGGCGCGATGCTGCGGAAGGCGGGCGACATCGTCCGCGCCGAGATGCTGAACCCGCCGCCGCGGCTCGCGGGCGGCGGCATCGCCGACATGATCGGCGCCTTCCGCCTCGGGCGCGGGCTGAAACGCCTCGACGCCGATGAGCGCCACCGCTTCCTGCAGCTCTTCGCCACGCCGGTCGGCGATCTGCTCGATCGCTGGTTCGACAGCGACGCGGTCAAGACCATGTATGCGGCGACCGCGACGGCGGGTTCGATGGTCGGGCTCCGCGATCCGGGCTCGGCCATCAACCTGCTGCATCTCGGGATCGGCGAGGTCGAGGGCGAGCGCGGCGCCTGGGCGCTCGCCAAGGGCGGCATGGGCGCCATCACGCAAGCCATGGCGGCGGCCTTCCGCGAGGAGGGTGGGACGATCCGCACGCAGGCGCCGGTCGCGCGCATCCTCGTCGAGCGGGGCCGCGCCGTGGGCGTGCGGCTGGAAGCCGGGGCGACGCCTGCCGATGCCAACGATGCGACGGATGCAACGGATGCGACGAATATGGGCGCGGCAAGTACCGGCGCGGACGGATCAGCCGCG
>CAZMUZ010000194.1:0-3952 GCA_964569315.1 uncultured Rhodospirillaceae bacterium
GATCGCGGCCACGCCGAGCGCGGCCAGCGCTTCCACGGCAAGCAGGATCACCTCGGCGTCGGCGGCGGCGTCGGCGGCGCCGATCAGCTCGACGCCCGCCTGGCCGAGCTGGCGCGCCGGACGCAGCTCGCTGCCGCGCACCCGCAGCACCTGGCCCGCATAGCTGAGGCGCAAGGGGCGCGGCGCCTTCTTGAGACGGGTCGCCGCGATGCGCGCGACCTGCGGCGTCATGTCGGCGCGCAACCCCATCATGCGCTGCGACACCGGATCCATGAGACGGAAGGTATGCTCTGCCATGGCGGCGCCGGCGCCGGCGAGCAGGCTCGTCTCGAACTCGAGCAGCGGCGGTTTCACCCGCTCATAGCCATGCGCCTCGAACGACGCCGCCAGCCGCTCCACCACGCTCGCCTCGAAGGCGGCGTCGGACGGCAGCAGGTCGAGCAGGCCGGCAGGCAGAAGCGCGGACGCGGCAGACCGCTTCACGAACGGAGGACCCCCAGGAAATGGCCGGAAACCGGCAGGGGTTACTAGCCGGTTTGCCGCGATGCGGCAAGCCTCGGCGCGGGTCCGGCCCGGCGCGGGAAAATCTCAGGAAAGCAGTGCTCTCAGCAGCACCACCGCGGCCACGCCGCCGATCACCACGACGAGCGTCGGCAGGCGCCAGGCGAGCAGCAAGGTCGCGAGCGCCGCGAGCGTCTCGGCGGGACCGGTCGCAAGCGCGGTCGGCGCGATGATGGCGGTCAGCACCGCCACCGGCACCGCCTCGAGCGCGCCCTTGAAGCGCCCCTCGATCGGCAGGCGACGCACCAGGAAATAGCCGGCGAGCCGCGCGCCGTAGGTGACGGCGAGCATGCCGAGGAAGGTCAGCAGCAGGAGCGGATCAACGGGCATCGTCGCGCCGCCAGAGCAGGGCGCCGGCAAGCGTGCCGGCCACGCCACCCACGAAGATGTACCAGACCCCCGGCAGATAGAGGTAGGCAAGCAGCGCGGCGAGCGCGCTCGCGAAAACCGGCGCGAGGCTCGACCGGCCGCGCCACAGGCCGCGGATCAGCAGAATGAAGACCGCCGCGAAGGCGAAGTCGAACCCGAAGCGCTCGGGCTCCGCGAAAACCGCGCCGGCGACCGTGCCGAGCGCCGTCCAGAAGATCCAGCTCAGATAGAAGGGAACGGCGAGGCCCGCATAATAGGCCGCGGTGAGGCGGCCGCCGGCGCCGGCCCGCATCGCCATCGCCCAGGTCTCGTCGCAGAGCAGGAAGAGCCATCCCATGGCACGGCCGGTGCCGAAATCCCGCAGATGCGGCGCGATGGCGGCGCTCATCAGCACATGGCGGATATTCACCAGCGCCGTGGTGAGGACGATGGTGAGGACCGGCAGCGGTTCGCCCCAGAGCTCGACGGCGACGAATTGCGACGCGCCGGCGAACACCGTGGCGCTCATCAGCGCCATCTCGAGCGGGCCGAAGCCCTTCTCGGCGGCGAGCGCGCCCAGGATCAGCCCGAACGGAATGACGCCCACCAGCAGCGGGAGCATGTGGTAGGCGCCGAGCGCGAAGTCCCGTCCCGGGCCGATGGCGCCCGGGGCAAGCTCATTCGACAAAGATGCTGCCTTTCAGGTAGCAGACCGCATGGCCGGCGATCGCCACGCGGTCGCCCTTGAGCTCGCAGCGGAACTCGCCGACCCGCACCGAGATCTGCCGGCCGGTGAGCCTGGCACGGCCGAGCCTCGCGGCCCAATAGGGCATCAACGTGCATTGCGCCGAGCCGGTCGCCGGATCCTCCGGAATCCCGGCCTGCGGCACGAAGTAGCGGCAGACATAGTCGCGGTCGCTGCCGGGCGCGGTCGCGATCACGCCGTCGCGGCCGAGGGCGGCGATCGCCGGCATGTCCGGCGCGAGATCGCGCAGGTCGGATTCGCGGTCGAAGATCGCGAGCCAGTGCTTTCCGGCATGAATCGCCGAGGGACGCCTGCCGAGCGCGCGCGTCATGTCCGGCGGGTCGCCGACGGCCTCGGTCGGAAGGATCGGGAAATCGAGCGTGAAGAGCTCGCCTTCGCGATGGACGGAAAGCTCGCCGCTCCGGGTGCCGAAGCGCATCGCCGTCTTGCCCGGCGCCAGGAAATTGGCGATCACGAATCCGGTCGCGAGCGTCGCATGGCCGCAGAGATCGACCTCGACCGCCGGCGTGAACCAGCGCAGGCCGTAGCGATCGCCCTCCGGCACGAAGAAGGCCGTCTCGGCGACATTGTTCTCGGCCGCGATCGACTGCATTGCGGCGTCGGCAAGCCAGCGCTCGAGCGGCACCACCCCGGCGGGATTGCCGCCGAAGCGGCGCTCGGTGAAGGCATCGACCTGATAGAACGCAAGTTCGCGCATCGTCGGCCGCCTATTCCTGCCAGAAGCGCTTGCCGGACTCCTGCGCCACGTCGGCGCGGCTGAGGCCGATATCCTTCAGCATCCGGTCGTCGAGCTGGGCGAGCGCGCGACGCTCCTGATGGCGGGCATGCCAGGTATCGAGAAGCCCCAGCAGCCGGGCGAGGAAGCCGCCGCCCGACCCGAAGCGAAGGCGCGGGCGGCGCAAGGAGAGCGGGGCGATCATGGTCGGTCCTCCGACTGGAAAGGTTCGATGGAACAATTTGCCGAAGTCGATGGATACAATTGACAGAATGTGCCGTCAATGTAATCATTGTATCTATGACAATATGGCACCCCGATCTCAGCAAAAAGAACGGCCCCCGCTATCTCGCGATCGCCGAAGCGCTCGCCGCCGACATTGCCGCGGGCCGTGTGGCCGCCGGCGCGCGCCTTCCCACCCATCGCGATCTCGCGGACCGGCTCGGCGTCACCGTCGGCACGGTGACGCGCGCCTATGCCGAGGCCGCGCGGCGCGGGCTGGTGGGCGGCGAGGTCGGGCGCGGCACCTATGTGCGGGAGGGACCGGGCGCCTCGAGCTTTCACCACGGGCCCCTGAACGAGCCGACCGCGAACGAGCTGATCGCGGATCTGCGGCTGAACTTCGTCCCGTCCATTCCGGGCGACGACAATCTCGCCCAGGCGCTCCAGGCGCTTTCGGGCGAGCGGATCGGTGCGCTTCTCGAATATCAGCCGCCACAAGGCATGGCCGCGCATCGCGCCGCCGGGGCGGACTGGGTCGCAAGATCGGGCGTCGAAACCGACGCCGACCGCATCGTGGTCACCTCGGGCGCGCAACATGCGATGACGGTCGCCACCGCGGCGCTGCTGCAGCCGGGCGACCTGCTGCTGACCGAGGCCCTCACCTTCCCGGGGGTGCGCAAGCTCGCGCGGCTCCTCCATCTCCGGCTGCAGGGCCTTGCGATGGACGAGGACGGCCTGCTGCCGGACGCGTTCGAATCGGCCTGCCGCCAGGGTATCGCCAAAGCGCTCTATTGCATGCCGAGCGTCCAGAACCCGACCGGCAGCGTGATGCCGGTCGCGCGCCGCCGCGCGATCGCCGCGATCGCCGAGCGCTACGGCGTCGCGATCATCGAGGACGACGTCTACGGTTTCCTCGACGAGCAGGCCCTGCCGCCCCTCACGAGCTTCGCGCCGACGCAAGGGCATTATCTGACGAGCCTCTCGAAATCGATCGGCCCCGGGCTCCGCGTCGGATATCTCTCGGTGCCGCCCGGCCGCGCGGAGCCCTTCCGCACCGCCGTGCAGAGCACGGTCTGGATGGCGACACCGCTCGTGGCGGAGATCGCGGCGCGCTGGATCCGCAGCGGCGTCGGCGACTGGTACGTCGCGCAGCGCCGCCAGGAAGCGCGCGAACGCCAGCATCTCGCACGGCGGATCTTCGGCAATCGCGACTACGCCGCGCATCCCTTCGGGATGCATCTCTGGCTGCGGCTGCCGGGCACCTGGCGGGCGGAGGATTTCGCCGCCGCCGCCGCGGAACGCGGCGCACCGGTGACGCCGGTTTCGGCCTTCGCCGTCGC
>CAZMUZ010000195.1:0-3831 GCA_964569315.1 uncultured Rhodospirillaceae bacterium
TCTATCATCACTGGTGCTACGACCACGAGGGAAACCTGATCGGCGTTCCCTTCCAGCGCGGGCTCAAAGGCAAGGGCGGAATGCCTAAGGAGTTCGACAAGTGCGAGCATTCGCTGAATAAACTCCGCGTGGAAACCTATCGCGGCGTTATCTTCGGCACGTTCGACCACGCCATCATGCCGCTCGCCGACTATCTCGGCCCGCGAATCCGCGACATCCTCGACACGATCTTCCAGAAGCCCATCGAGGTCCTCGGCTACATGCGGCAGCGCATGCCGTCTAACTGGAAGCTCTACTGGGAGAATGCCACGGACTGCTATCATGCGGGGCTTCTGCATCAGTTCGGCACCACCTTCGGCCTCTTCCGCGCAACGCAGGAGGGGGGCTCCTTCCTCGGCGCCTGCCCCGGGCATTCCGTCTGCTACAGCATCTTCGGCAGCGACGAGGAATCGGTGAGCGAAGGCTATGACGGGATCGAGGCCTACAACGCCGAGATGAAGCTCAACGACGATTCCCTGCTGCAATATCGCGACGAAGACTCCGACCAGCGGGGGCTTATCATCATGGCTACGTTTCCAAGCGTCATCTTCCAACGCATCGCTAATACGCTCGCAACCCGGCAGATCCGCACCAAGAGCCCGAACGAGTTCGAGCTCTACTGGACCTACTTCGGATATGCCGACGACGATGAAGAGCTGCGCAGAATGCGGTTGACGCAGACGAACCTCGTCGGTCCCGCAGGACTCATCTCCATGGAGGATGGCGAAGCCGGCGTTTTGATCCAGCGTGCGATCGAGCGCGAGCGGCACGCCTCGTCAGTGATGGAAATGGGCGGCAAGGGTCCCATCGGCGACCAGGACCATCTCGTCTCCGAGATGTCGGTGCGCGGCTTCTGGAAACACTACTGCGACGTCATGGGCTACGTGCCGGGAACCTCGTCGTGAACAGCTCCCTTGCCCGGAACGGCAGCCGGACGATCGCTCAAGAAGTCGTTCAGGAGATCACCGATCTCCTCTATGACTATGTACTATGCATCGACGACGATCGGTTGGAGGAGTGGCCAGATTTCTTCGTCGACGACTGCATCTACAAGATCGTGCCGCGAGAAAACCTGCGCCTGAAGGCTGATCTTCCGATCTGGTTCTGCGAGAACAAGAACATGCTTCGCGACCGTGTGCTCGCCTTGCGCACCTGCTCGGTCTACAACCTGCATTATGATCGGCATCTGATCAGCAACATCCGCGTGAAATGCCAGGAAGACGGTCGCTTCTACGTGCATTCCAACTATGCCGTGTTCCAGACGGATCTGATCGAAGGGAAGACGATTCTCTTCTGCACAGGCAAGTACGAGGACGAGGTGGTTTTCGTCGCCGGTCAGCCGAAGTTCAAGACGAAACGCGTCATCCTCGACACTTACTCCGTCCCCAATCTTCTGGCGACCCCCGTCTAAGAGTCTGACCGGAAAGTCGTTGAGGCGATAGAATCGGATGCGGTTCTGTACAGGCCCGGCGGAGGGGCTGTCCGATCCGGACGGAAGAGCAGCGCGCAACACAAGCCAGAAGCGCAGCGTTACCCGAACGATCTGAACGATGTGGAGCGGGCCCTCGTCGCGGACATGATCCCGACGGCGCCTCTCACCTCTAGGGCGAGGAAAATCCGCATATCGGACAGAAAGTTGGGCACGTCGCCGCTGGGTGCCAAAATCGCAAAAACTGGCGTCCCCAAGGGGATTCGAACCCCTGTTACCGCCGTGAAAGGGCGGTGTCCTAGGCCTCTAGACGATGGGGACCGCGCGAAAGCCCGGGGGAAACGGCCTCGGGCCCCGAGGGTCTAGCCGCAGCGCGGCCCAAAATCAACCGCTTCCTCCCGGCCCCCTGCCCTCGGCATAATCCGCCCGACCCGCCCCCCGCGAGATATCGTCGTGGCGGCGGGAGCGGCATGGGCGCGAAAGCCACGCCGCTCGAGCATCAACGAAAAGGTCCTGAAGGGGAACCAGACAATGGGCAGCAAGATCACCCGTCACGAAGTCGGTCCGCGCATGAGCCAGGCGGTTGTGCATGGCGACAAGGTCTATCTCGCGGGCGTCGTCGCCGACGGTCCGGCGGGATCGGTCGAGAAGCAGACCCAGCAGGTGCTGCGCAAGATCGACAAGCTGCTGAAGCAGGCCGGCACCGACAAGTCGCGCATCCTGAAGGCCAATATCTGGCTTACCGACATGCGGACCTTCGACGAGATGAACAAGGCCTGGGACGCCTGGGCGTCCAAGGGCAACACCCCCGCCCGCGCCACGGTCGAGGCAAGGCTCGTGCCGGGATATCACGTCGAGATCATGGTCGAAGCCGCGCTCTGACGGGCGCATTCGCGGAGCCGGTCGCAACGCCGGCTCTCCCGACCGCTTGGCGACGAGGCGGGCTCCGGCGCTCGCCTCCGCCATAGCGCCGCACTATCGATGGACCCCCCGGATGATCTTCGAACCGAGCGAAGAGCAGGCAGCCTTCCGCGACACGGCGCGGCAGTTCGCGGCCGCGCATATGGCGCCCTTCGCCGCCGAATGGGACCGGGAAAAATTTTTTCCCGTCGAGACGCTCCGCCGGGCGGCGGCGCTCGGTTTCGCCGGGCTTTTCGTCCGCGAGGCTTCCGGCGGCAGCGGGCTCGGCCGCGTCGACGCGACGCTGCTCTTCGAGGAGCTGGCCGCCGCCTGCCCCTCTACCGCCGCGTTCCTCTCGATCCACAACATGGTCGGCTGGATGATCGACCGCTTCGGCAGCGCCGAGCAGCAGCAGCGCTTCCTGCCGCCGATGCTGACCATGGCAAAGATCGCGAGCTACTGCCTCACCGAGCCCGGCTCCGGCTCGGACGCGGCAGCGCTCAAGACCCGCGCGGTGCGGGACGGCGAGCATTATGTGCTGGACGGCACCAAGGCCTTCATCTCCGGCGGCGGCGCGTCCGATTTCTATGCCGCGATGGTGCGTACCGGCGGCGACGGCGCCGGCGGGATTTCCTGCATCCTGGTGGAGAAAGGCACGGATGGCCTTTCCTTCGGGCGGCCGGAACGGAAGCTCGGCTGGAACTCGCAGCCGACCGCGCAGGTGATCTTCGAGGGCTGCCGCGTGCCGGTCGCGAACCGGATCGGCGCCGAGGGCGACGGCTTCAGGATCGCCATGGCGGCGCTCGACGGCGGGCGGCTCAACATCGCCTCCTGCAGCCTCGGTGCCGCGCGCCAGTCGCTCGAGCTCGCGCGCGCCTATCTCCAGGAACGCAAGCAGTTCGGCAAGCCGCTCGCGAGCTTCCAGGCCCTGCAATTCCGCCTCGCGGACATGGCGACCGAGCTCGATGCCGCGCGGCTCATGGTCCATCGCGGCGCCGCGTCGCTCGATGCCGGCGCGCCCGACGCCACGAAACATTGCGCCATGGCAAAGCGCTTCGCGACCGACGCCTGCTTCGAGATCGTGAACCAGGCGCTGCAGATGCATGGCGGTTACGGCTATCTGCAGGATTTCCCGATCGAGCGCTTCCTGCGCGATCTCCGGGTGCATCAGATCCTCGAAGGCACCAACGAGATCATGCGCGTCATCATCGCCCGCAAGCTGCTGGAAGGCTGAGCGATGGGCGGCGATCTTCTGGCCGAGCGCCAGGGCGCGCTCGGTCTCCTGACATTGAACCGGCCGCAGGCGCTGAACGCCCTCACCCTCGCCATGTCGGAGGCGATGGCGGTACAGCTCGAGGCTTGGGCCGCCGACCCCGCCGTCCGGACGGTCGCGATCCGGGGCGGCGGCGATCGCGCATTCTGCGCCGGCGGAGACGTGCGCGCGCTCTACGAGGCTCGCGGCT
>CAZMUZ010000196.1:0-3790 GCA_964569315.1 uncultured Rhodospirillaceae bacterium
ACTGCGTCTTAAGACGCGGGAGAGTAGGTCGCCGCCAGGTCTTCCAAACGGACAATACAAAACCAACATAAACCCAGTTCCTAAACACAAAGACGTTCTCCCTACGCTTCAGCCCCGACAAACGAATGCGCCTCGCCGGCGCCGTCGGCGCTTGCGTCAACGGCTCTCAGAACTGGACGGAGACGCCGAGCGCGCCGAACTTGTCGGCGTCGTTCTGGCCGTCGAACTCCGGCGTGCGGAAGACGTGGGTGTAGGCGATGCGCGTGGAGCCGAGCGCGAAGGCGATGCCGACCTGCAGGTCGCCCACGAAGATGTTCTTGTCGACGCTGCGGCTGTCCTCGAAGCTATTGCCGTCCAGAAAGATGTTGCGCGCCACCGCCCGGCCGTCGAAGCCGGCGAAGAGATACCAGCCGAACTCGTCCTGTCGCTCGAAGTAGCCGCTACCCGGAAGGCTCGGCTCGATCCGCGGCGGGCCATAATCGTTCGGCATGTTGTAGCCGACGCGCAGCGTTGCGCCGAGGTTGCCGTAGGTCATGACGTTGCCGAGTGCGCCGCCGATATGCGGGGTCGCGTCGAAGCCGAGGCCGCCCTCGCTCGCCGCGGCGAGCGCCCGCCAGCTCCGCTCGTAGGTGATCACGATTCCCGGCTCGTTGTGGATCTGATGATCCCAGCCCTGCGGCTTGTCGGAGCCGACGATCTCGTGCACCAGCGTCTGGGTTTCCTCGGCGAAGGCATAGGGGCCGACGACGCCGAGCTGAACCTGGAGCTGGTCGAGGCGGGTGCCCGTCTCCGCCATCAGGCCGATCGCGCCATAGAGCCAGCCGGCATAGGGTCTGTCGTCGCCTGGCGGATTCTCCCGGGTGATGTCGCTCGGCGTATAGATGCTTTGCCCCACCACATAGCTGGCGCGAACCGTGCCGGCATCGGGGAACATCGGCACCAGGCGCGCCGCCCGAAGCGCCCAGATCGGCACTTCGTCGACGCCGGACGTCCAGGAGAGCCGGATGCCGTTGGTGTAGTCGCGGTCGAAGCCGGCGAAGAGATCGTTCTCGAGCACGAAGCTGAATGTCCCGTGATCCGGCTCGGCCGCGTGGACGGGCCCGCCCCAAGCCAGAATCAAGCCTGCCGTCGCGGCGACGAGCCGCGCTCCCTGGCAACGCCTTTTGCCGTTCGAGGGTGTCGCTCGCGAATGCTCGAGCGTGGGACGGAATGGCCATTCCATGCGCGGGATCCCCTTTGCCGCTGGGCAACGCGAACCTTGGGAGGGCTCCGAACTGCCACCGCCGCTTCCCTAAACCCGCCCTGCCGCGCGTCGTTCCCCTTTCGCGGCAGGACAAAACGATGATGGCGGCAGAAAGTGGCCGATCTGCGGAGCGAATGCGGCAACAGAATGTCGGCGAATCGCCGGCAGTCAGCCTCAGTGCCGGGCGGCGCGCAGCACGTAGAAGCCCGCGACCACGATCATGGCGACACCGATGAGCGTGTTGAGGCCGGGGATCTCGCCCCAGAACACGAAGCCCCAGAGGACCGCCCAGACGATGGCGGTATATTCGAACGGTGCCACCACCGTCGCCTCGGTGGTGCGGTAGGCATGGGCCAGGCACCAGCTCCCGATCGCCGCGATGATGCCGGTCGAGAGCATGATGAGCAGATCGACGAGGTTGGGCATCATCCAGGCGCGGAGCAGGAACTGCGCCGCCGGATGGTGATCGGCCTCGCCATAGAGGCCCGAGCCGACCAGGAGCCCGAGCAGCAATGCACCGGCGCAGTTCACGGCGTTCTGATAGAGCGACATGACCGAGGCGCTCTCCGTCGGCCCGATCATCCGCGCCATCACCTGAGCGGCCGCGTAGAAGATCGCGGAAACAACGGCGAGCAGCGCCGCGGGATCGAACACGCCGGCCCCGGGTTTGCAGATCACGATCACGCCGATCAGGCCGAAGCAGACCGAAAGCCAGCGGCCGAGGCCGATGCGCTCCTGCAGCAGCGGCCCGGACAGGGCGACGATGAAGAGCGGCGTCGAATAGTAAAGCGATACGGCTTCGGCGAGCGGCACCGCCGAGATGGCCAGGTAATAGGCGCCATAGGCGAGGAACAGCATCAGGGAGCGCAGCAGGAGGGCGCCGAGCCGCCGCGTGCGGATCGATCTCAGCCCGCCGTCATAGTGGGTGAAGATGAGGAGCGGAACGAAGCCGATCAGGCTGCGGATGGCGAGGAGCTGCGAGATCGGATAGCTGCCGCTGATCCATTTGACCAGCGTGTCCTGGATCGAGAAGACGAAGGCGCCGACGGAAAGAATCAGTATGCCGGCGATCCGCCTCGATCGGGCGGCGCGATCCCGCGCCGCGAGATCCGAACTCCCACTGTGTCCGGACGCAACCATCTTGCTTTCGACGTCCTGCGGCATGGCACGCGCAGCCAGGCCGCGCCCTCTCGCGCCATTGGTACAGGCGAAGGCACTGACGGGGCAAGCCCGATGGGGGGCGGCAATCTCGGGATTCGGTGAATCCGCAGCCGGCGCGGGCGATGGCCGCCCGGACGAGCCGGTCTATCGGACGGCAGGCACCGGCGCGGCGTCGGGTCCCGGCGGCGTGGCGGCGGCCGGGTTGCGCTTGCGATGGCGGATCATCCGATCATGCAGCCTTTCCACCATCGCGCTTGCCGACCGGACGAAGAGGAAAGGCAGGAAGGCGTGGATCATGCAAAGCAGCCCCGCCAACCAGAGCTTTGCGCCAAAGCCGGCCGCGGCCTGCAAATGCTGGGCATAGCTTTCCCCGACCGAGGCGGGGTGTGCGCAGAAGGCGTCGGCGAGGCGCATGAGAGGTTTCCGAGAACCGTTGATCCGTTGGCGATTATCCCTTCCGGATCGACGAAAGATGTTGCATGTTTTGCTCGTTTTCATTTTCAAATTAGAATATTATTCTAATAAATGTCATTGTTGAGAAAAACTCTATGGACGAAATCGATCGGAAGATATTGAACCTGCTACAGACCGACGCGACGCTGCCGGTGTCCGAAATCGCCGACAAGGTGGGTCTTTCCCCGACGCCCTGCTGGCGGCGAATCCAGAATCTCGAAAAGTCCGGCGTCATCGCCAGGCGCGTCGCGCTGCTCGATCCCGAGAAGCTCGACGTCGGGGTCACCGTCTTCGTCAGCATCCGCACGAGTCAGCACAATGCCGCGTGGCTCGAGCGCTTTGCGACCGGGGTGAGCCGCATTCCGGAGGTGGTGGATTTCTTCCGTATGAGCGGCGAGGTGGACTATCTGCTGCGAATCGTCGTGCCGGACATCGCGGGCTATGACGCGGTCTATAAACAGCTCATTCGCGTTGCCGAGCTCTCCGATGTGAGCTCGAGTTTCGCCATGGAGAAGATCAAGTCCACGACGGCGCTGCCGCTTTCCTACATGGCGATCGACTAGGTGCCGGCCATGTCAGTGGATTTGCGGCTCCCGCAAGATGTGGGGCAAAGCGGGGACAGCGCCCTTGGGTGCCCTGGGAGAGGGAACGTTTCATGGTCCGGGCGGTTGGTTCGGGGATAGGGCCGGAAGGCGCCACTCCGCCCTCTGCCGCCCGTTTTCAACGGAGCCAACCATGACCCGTATCCGAGAGATTGCGATGATCGGCGCGGCGACGCTGTTGCTGGCGAGCTGCGGCGGTCGCTACGACCCGGCGCATGACGCCGTCGACCAGAAATACGGCACCGGGCAGCAGACGAGCTCGGCATCGGACACGCCGATGCCGGCAGCGGTGACGGTGCCCTTCGAGCCGGAGCCCGACAGCAGCTATCCC
>CAZMUZ010000197.1:0-3725 GCA_964569315.1 uncultured Rhodospirillaceae bacterium
CACGAACCTGAAGAAGGTGATCGAGTACATCCCGCAGTTCCCGGCGATCGGAAAGCCCGACGCCGACGTGATCGAGAGCCGCATCCGCGACCTCATCGCCAAGATCGAGGCGGCGCCGAAATCGATGAAATGGAAGCTGCGGGCGAAGATCGGCACGCGCGCGCGCTGGTATCAGGAGGTCTCCGAGAAGGGCGAGATCTTCTAGCCAGCCCGCTCGGGGTTTCGTCGCAACGGCGGCGGTAGCCCGTTTTCGGCCGGCGTAGCGATGCTCGCAAGAGAGATGCTGACGCACGGGCGGCGGTCTAGCCTCCTTCCGTCACCCTCGGGCTTGACCCGAGGGTCCATGCTGCCGCGGGCTCGGTGATCGCACGGCAGCAGTTCGGCGGCACGGCTATGGATGCTCGGGTCACGCCCGAGCATGACGGATGAGAATGGATCGGCATCACATATCAAAGGATGAGCCCTCATGCGCCATCAGGACTTCATCGCACGGCAGAAGAGCCTGTGGCTCGACGGGCTCTCCTACCTTCCGCTCAAGGTCGCCTACACCGATGTCGGCGACGGCGACCCCGTCATCCTGCTGCACGGCATTCCGACCTGGTCCTACCTCTATCACGAGGTGATCCCGCTTCTGACGCCCCATGCCCGCATCCTGGCGCCCGACTTCCTCGGGCACGGCTATTCGGACCGCCGGGATCGCTTCGATCGGTCGCTGCAGGCGCAGGCCCGGATGATCCTGCGTTTCATGGACGAGCTGGGGCTGCGGAACGCCACCATCGTCGGCCACGATACCGGCGGCGGGGTGGCGCTCATCATGGGCATCGAGCATCCGGCGCGCGTGAAGCGCCTGGTGCTCAGCAACGTCGTCGCCTACGATTCCTGGCCGATCGACGACATGATCGCGCTCGGCAATCCGAACTGGCGGTCGAGGCCGCCGAAGGAAGTGGCCGAGTTCGTCGCGGGCGGGTTGCCGGACGGGCTGCATAACCGCGCCGCCCTCACCGACGAGTTCCGCGCCGGCATCGTCGCACCCTACAGCGACGAGGAAGGCAAGATCAGCCTCATTCGCAATGCCAGCGCGCTCAACACGAACCACACCATGGCGCTGGTCGACCGGCACAAGGATATCGCCGCGCCGACATTGGTGTTGTGGGGCGTCAGGGATCCGTGGCAACGGATCGAGGATGGCGAACGCCTTGCCCGCGAGATCCCCGATGCGCGGCTGGTGCGGCTGGAAAATGCTTCGCACTGGCTTCAGCAGGACGCTCCGGCGGCGTTCGCGCGCGAGATTGCGGCGTTCCTGAAGTCCTGACGCGGCCCTGGTTTCGAGGCCGTCAGTACTCGTCGAACTGCGGCAGCCCGTCGGAGATCCGGTACCAGTCGAGCTTCGAGCCGACGAAGATATGCCGCTCCATCGACGGCGCATGGCCCGGCCAGCCGTCGCAGGTGGCGGGCGTGTAGAGCCTGAGCGCCGGCCGCGCATCCTCCTCGGCGAAGAGCTGGCAGCCGCAGCTCTTGCAGAATTCGCGGCGGGTGCCGGGCGAGCTCTCGAAGGTCGTGAGATTCTCCTCGCCCCGCTCGATCACGAGGTTCTCGCGCGGCACCACCGCATAGGTGCCGAAGACCGTGCCGTGGCAGCGCCGGCACATCGAGCAATGGCAATGGTAGAACTTGACCGCCGGCGCGGTGACGCGGAACCGCACGGCGCCGCACTGGCAATGGCCGGTGATGGGGGTGAAGCTCGTCATGAAACCTTCCTCGACTATTCTCGTGGAGACCGCACCCGGGCTCAGTGCGCGAGCAGCTCGCGGATCGTCTGGTCGATCAGCTTGAGCGACGGCAGGTCGCGGCCGCCGCCGGCATAGTGCCCCCAGACCGAATCGATCACGCGAAGCTCTGCGTTCTTCATCTGGCTTACCTCATATTCGTTGTCTTCCGGCGGGAAATACATGTCGCTGTTGCAGGGCATCACGATGCTGCGCGCCGTTATGGCGCCGAGCGCCTTCTCGAAATCGCCCTTATAGACCGGGTTGTCGCTGAGATCGCCATGCTGCCAGGTCCAGATCAACGCCAGGATGTTGTTGGCGTCGCGGAGCTGGAAGAGCCATTCCCACCAGTTCACCAGGAAATCCTCGACGGTGGCGAATCCCATCTCGCGATACATGTGGCGGCGATAGAAGGTCTGGGAGAGGCCCGAGGCCGCCCAGACGCGGCCGAGCGCGCGCAGGCCCGCCGCCGGCGGCTCCTTGTAGAAGCCGTTGCGGAAGGCGGCGTCGGTCACCAGCGCGATCCGGCAGCCGTCGAGAAACACGTAGTTATGCGGCGCGCAGCGCGCGGAGCCGCAGAGCGCGAAGAGCCGCTCGACCTTGTCCGGCCAGAGCGTCGCCCACTGATAGGATTGCAGCGCGCCCATCGACCAGCCGAGCGCGAGCGCGAGGCGGTCGACGCCGAACATCTCCTGCATCAGCCGGCGCTGCACCAGGACGTTGTCGTAGATGGTGACGCGGGGGAAGCTGCCGGCATTGAGCGGGATCGGCGTGTTCGAGGGCGAGGAGGAGACGCCGTTGCCGAAGAGGTTCGGCACCACGATGAAGTATTTCCGCGGATCGAGCGCCTTGTCCTCGCCGATCAGATATTCGTTGTCGCTGTGCCGGCCGCCGAAGCGGGTCGGGAAGATGACGGCGTTCGACTTGTCCGCATTGAGCTTGCCATGAGTCTTGTAGGCGAGCTTGGCGGCGCGCAGCGTGATGCCGCATTGCAGCGGCACGTCGCCCGCATCGAACGTCTCATGGTCGGACATCGCGGACTCCTCTTTCCCTCGAGTTGCGTTGGTCGATGCGGCTTCCCGCGCCGCGGGCGCGTTCTGGCCGATTTGGCGGGCGCCATGCTATAGGCGATGTCCCATGGGGTGGCGCACGGAAACGATCGCCAGCATCGCCGTCTTCACCGCCGGCGTGATGTGGGGCGTGTGGTGGCTGCCGCTCCGCTTTCTGGCGGAGGAAGGTGCGGCCGGCCTCTGGCCGGTGCTGCTGATCTATGCCGCGTCGGCGCTGATGCTGCTGCCGACCGCGATCGCGCGCCGCCGCCGCCTGATCGAGGGCGGCCGGGGCCTCCTCCTCATCGGGCTCTGCATCGGCGGGGCGCTCAGCGGCTGGAGCTACGCCATCATCGCCGGCGAGGTCGTGCGCGTCAGCATGCTCTATTACCTCGCGCCGATCTGGGCGACGCTGCTCTCCGTCCTCTGGCTCGGCGAGCCGATCACGCGGCTTCGCCTGCTCTCGATCCCGCTCGGCATCGGCGGCGCCGCCGTGATCCTCGGCATCGATGCGAACCTGCCGCTGCCGCGGAACCTGCCGGAATGGCTCGGTCTCGGGGCCGGCCTGCTGTTCGCGATCGGCGCCACCTACCAGCGCGCCCGGCCGGAGATCTCGGTGCATGACCGCACCTTCGTGACCTATGTCTCGGCAACGCTGGTGGGCATTCTCGCCATGACCTTTGTTCCGTCCCCCGCCGGCCCCGCCCTCCTCGCGCTGCCGGTGCTGACGGCCGCGGTGGCCGCCGCCGGCCTGATGGCGGTGCCGTCCTACTTCCTGCTCTTCTGGGGCAGCCGCTATCTCGACAGCGGCCGGGTCAACCTGCTGCTGATCGTCGAGGGCGTGATCTCCACGGCGACCGCCTCGATCATCACCGACGAGCCGTTCGGCTGGCGCGAGGCGTCCGGCTGC
>CAZMUZ010000198.1:0-3643 GCA_964569315.1 uncultured Rhodospirillaceae bacterium
CGAACCCCCTTCGGCGGCGGTTCACCTCGTTTCGCCGCAGGGCCTGCCGTCGCGTCGGGGCCGCCATGAGCTTTCCGTGCGGGACGTCTGACGAGGTTGGCGGGATGATGCGCGACATCCGCACCGATCCACGCGGGGGTCCGACCCGAGCGCGCTTTGCGCACCCGGACCGCCGCCATCCCAGAGGAGACCCCGATGCCGGCATCGCAGATGGAGAAAGGCCGCGCCTTCCGGATGCTGCATGAGAGCGGCTGCTTCGTGATCCCGAACCCGTGGGATGCGGGCTCGGCAAAGCTGCTGGCCGGGCTCGGCTTCAAGGCGCTCGCCACCACCAGCGCCGGCCTCGCCTTCGCGCTCGGCGAGCCGGACGGCGCGGCGCGGATCGGCCGCGCCGAGACCATCGCCAATGTGCGCGCCATCGTCGCGGCGACCGACCTCCCGGTCAGCGCGGATCTGGAGGACGGCTTCGGGCCGAAACCCGAGGATGCGGCCGAGACGATCCGCCAGGGCGCCGCGGCCGGCCTCGTCGGCGGATCGATCGAGGATTCGACGCGCGGCGGCGGCGAGCCGGTCTACGAGATCGGCCGCGCCACGGAGCGCGTGCGCGCGGCGGCGGAGGTCGCGAAGGGCCTGCCCTTTCCCTTCATGCTGGCGGGGCGGGCCGAGAACTATCTCCATGGCCGTCCCGACATCGCCGACACGATCCGCCGGCTCCAGGCCTATCAGGAGGCGGGCGCCGACCTGCTCTATGCGCCGGGCTTGCGCACGCGGGAGGAGATCGCGAGCGTGGTGACATCGGTCGACCGCCCGGTGAATGTGCTGCTGGGGGCGGGCGGCCTCGCGGTCGCCGATCTCGCGGCGCTCGGGGTGCGGCGCATCAGCGTCGGCGGCACGCTCTATCGCGCGGCGATCGGCGGCTTCCTCAAGGCGGCGCGCGTCCTGGCCGAGCAGGGGGTGCCGAATTTCGCGCCGGACGCCACGCCGCATGGCGAGCTCAACAAGAGCTTCGCGCCGCGCTGACCGATCCGGTATCGGCAGGGCGATTGCTTCCCGCTTTGCGGGGAGAGCCCCTTTGCCGCGCGATGCGGGGAGCGGCGCCGGCAAGCGCGGCGATGCCCGGTGTCCCGCAAGGCGGCTATATGCACGCCTCGCGATCGCGACCCGATCCCGCGCCGAAGTGACCGGAATTCGTCGCAGCCACGGCCAAACCGGCGAAATCCCTTGCCTTTCTGGACAGGGCATTATCCGGTTGGTAAAAGCCATGGCATAGTCATATTGCGGTGCGAAATCGGCCGGAGCGGCGGCGGGATCGACAGATCCGGCGCCGGCGCCGCCCGAGACCGCACCCGCCGTCGCGGCCATCGGGCCGCACCCCGAACGATCGCGCGCAGCCGAAAGCCGGAACGACGACATGCAGACCGCCAACGAAATCCGCAGCGCCTTTCTGGAATATTTCCGGAAGCACGGCCACGAGGTCGTTGCGTCCTCGCCGCTGGTGCCGCGGAACGATCCGACCCTGCTCTTCACCAATGCCGGCATGGTGCAGTTCAAGAACGTCTTCACCGGCCAGGAGAAGCGCGACTACAAGCGCGCGGCGACGGCGCAGAAATGCGTGCGGGCCGGCGGCAAGCACAACGACCTCGAGAATGTCGGCTACACGGCGCGGCATCACACCTTCTTCGAGATGCTCGGCAACTTCTCCTTCGGCGACTACTTCAAGCCGCTCGCCATCGAGCTCGCCTGGAACCTGATCACCAAGGAGTTCGGCCTGCCCAAGGAGCGGCTCTGGACCACGGTCTATTCCGAGGACGACGAAGCGTTCGATCTCTGGAAGAAGATTGCGGGCCTGCCGGAGAGCCGCATCATCCGCATCCCGACCTCCGACAATTTCTGGGCGATGGGCGATACCGGCCCCTGCGGCCCCTGCTCGGAGATCTTCTTCGATCACGGGCCCGAGATCGCGGGCGGCCCGCCCGGCAGCCCCGACGCGGACGGCGACCGCTATATCGAGATCTGGAACCTCGTCTTCATGCAGTTCGAGCAGGTGACGAAGGCCGAGCGCGTCGCGCTGCCGCGTCCCTCGATCGACACCGGCATGGGCCTCGAGCGGCTCGCGGCGGTGCTGCAGGGCAAGCACGACAATTACGACGTCGACATGATCCGGGCGCTGATCCTCGCCTCGGCTGAGGCGACCGGCACGGCGCCGGACGGGCCGCAGGCGGTGTCGCATCGCGTGATCGCCGATCATCTGCGCTCGACCGGCTTCCTCATCGCCGACGGCGTGCTGCCCTCGAACGAGGGGCGGGGCTATGTGCTGCGCCGGATCATGCGGCGCGCCATGCGCCATGCGCACAGGCTCGGCGCAAAGGAGCCGCTGATGTGGCGCCTCGTGCCGGCGCTGGTTGCCCAGATGGGCCAGGCCTATCCCGAGCTCGGCCGGGCGCAGCCGATCATCACCGAGACCCTGCGGCTCGAGGAGACGCGCTTCCGCCAGACGCTCGAGCGCGGCCTCAAGCTGCTGGAGGAGGAGACCGGCCGCCTCGGCGCGAGCCAGGCGCTCGCCGGCGACGTCGCCTTCCGCCTCTACGACACCTTCGGCTTTCCGCTCGACCTCACCCAGGACATCCTGCGCGGCCAGGGCCGCAGCGTGGATACGGCCGGTTTCGACAAGGCGATGGCGGAGCAGCGCGCGGCCGCCCGCAAGGCCTGGGCCGGCTCGGGCGAGGCGACGACAGACCGGATCTGGTTCGAGATCAAGGAACGGGCCGGCGCGACCGAGTTCCTCGGCTACGCGACCGACATGGCCGAGGGCCAGGTCCTCGCCATCGTGAAGGACGGCAAGCCCGTCGAACGTGCGAAGGCCGGCGACAGGCTCGAACTGGTGGTCAACCAAACGCCGTTCTACGGCGAGTCCGGCGGCCAGATGGGCGATACCGGCATCTGGTTCAACGGTGCCGGGCTCGAGATCGCGATCGACGACACCCAGAAGAAGCTCGGCGAGCTCTGGGTCCATTCGGGCGAGGTCAGGAAGGGCGAGGTCAAGCTCGGCGACGCCGTCGAGATGCGCGTCGATCGCGAGCGCCGCGACCGGCTGCGCGCGGCCCATTCGGCGACGCATCTGCTGCATGAGGCGCTGCGGCGCCGGCTCGGGGCCCATGTCACGCAGAAGGGCTCGCTCGTGGCGCCCGACCGGCTGCGCTTCGATTTCAGCCATCCGAAGCCGATCACGCAAGAGGATCTCGCCGCGATCGAGGCCGAGGTCAATCGGCGCGTGCGGCGCAATGCCGAGGTGGCGACGCGGCTGATGACGCCCGATGCCGCGGTCGAGGCGGGCGCGCTCGCGCTCTTCGGGGAGAAATACGGCGAGGAGGTCCGCGTCGTCTCGATGGGCGGCAGCAAAGAGGGGGGCGGCAGCGAAGGAGGGGGCGGCAGCACAAAGGGGGGCAGTGGCGCGGGCGAGGACAGGCATTTCTCGACCGAGCTCTGCGGCGGGACGCATGTGAGCCGCACCGGCGATATCGGCATCTTCAGGATCGTGGGCGAGAGCGCGGTCGCGGCCGGGGTCCGGCGCATCGAGGCGCTGACGGGCGCTGCGGCGGAGCGCCATGCGCGCGAGCAGGACCGGCTCGTCGACAGCATCGCG
>CAZMUZ010000199.1:0-3555 GCA_964569315.1 uncultured Rhodospirillaceae bacterium
ACTCCCTTCACACGGGAGGGGTCACAAGTTCAATCCTTGTCGCGCCCACCATTCCTCTCGAGCCATCCTGCGATGGGCGATCTGCCGCCCCTGCCGTGACGAATCCGGCCAAGATCACTCGCTGACGGGCGGCGGTGGCAATGGCTGCGCCGGATGCTGCGCAAGGGGAGCCACAGGCCGCCGTCTCAGGCCGCAAGCGAGCAAGGCAACGACGCCCACGATCAGCACGCCGAGGAGGCTGCCGATCCCGGCCTGCCACTCCCTGGCCAGAGCGAGCAGCCGTTCGTTTCGCGTCGGGACCGGCGGCGCGGGCGGTTCCGCGAAATCGATCCAGGCGCCCTTGCCGAGCTGCCGCGCGGCGGCTTCCGCGGCGTCATAGCGCTGCGCGACCTCCGGCTCGCCCTCGACAGCGTGTGTCTGCGCGCGATCCACGATCGCGATCCCTTCCATCAGCAGCGCTTCCGCGAAATCCGTCTCGCCCGATTTGCAGATCGCGTGCTTGCGCACCGGCGCATCGCGCGGCGCTTCGAGACAGGCGATATCGCTGCGGCCGGCGATCAGACGATCGAGCGCCAGCCGCGCGCGAAGCCCCTCCGTCCGCGAAAGGTCGGGCACCAGGATCCCGTAGAGCACCACACGCTCCTCGCCGATCCGCAAGCTCATGCCGTCGAGCGCCACGGCGGCGCCGCGAAACTCGCGCGGCGGCTGCGGCGGCAGTGCCTCCGTCTGGACCGGCGGCACGGGAACGGCGTCCGGCGCCGGCGCTTCCTGCGCCGATGCGAGGCGCGGCGACAATGTCGCGAGGAAGAGCGTCAGAACCAGCGCGCGGAAGAGAATCGGTTGCATGGCGCGCAGTGTGGACGAGGCCATCCGGCGCGGCAAGGAAAGGCGCGAATGCTCATCGGGCATTCGCGTGGCGATCCGGAAAGCGAAAGGCCGGCCCCTACCTGGGGCCGGCCCGACGCCGTAGCGGGATAAGCGACTTCCTAGGTCGTGACGACTTCCGCGTCGGTGAAGACCGAGACGGTGGCGCTGCCGTTGGTGAAGCTGTGGACCTGGAGGTTCGCCAGGTTGACGCCGAGATCCACGCCCGCGGATTCGGGGCCGGGGATCCCCGTCGGCGCCACAGCCGTCCAGCCGCCGTTCGTATCGATGCGCAGCGTGTCGCTGCCGCCGCCGAGCACGGCGAAGAACTGGTTGTCCGAGGTTTCGTTCAGCACGTCGGAGAGCGAGATCCGGACCGTGTCGTTGGCGCTGCCGGTTTGGATCGCCTCGATGTTGGTCTGGTTGCGCAGATCGATCGTGCCGCCGCTCGAGCTTCGCGCATCGACGATGTCGAAGCCGCTGCCGCCGTCGAGTCTGTCCTGGCTGTCCCAGACCAGCCGGTCGTCGCCGCCTTCGCCGTAAAGGTTGTCGACCCCGCCGCCGCCGGTCAGGACGTCGCTGCCGTCGCCGCCGCGGAGGTCGTTGTTCGAGGAATTGCCGGTCAGGTGGTCGGCATGGGCGGAGCCGATCAGGTTCTCGATCGTCGAGAGCGTGTCGCCCTGCGCGTCGCCGCCCGACCCCGTGCCGGTCGCAAGACTGACCGTCACGCCCGCGTTCGAGCTCGCATAGGACGCGGTGTCCGTGCCCGTCCCGCCGATGATGTTGTCGGCGCCAGTACCGCCCTCGATCAGGTCGGCGCCGGACGAGCCATCCAGCGTATCGGCGCCGTCGCCGCCGAGAAGCATATCGTCGCCCTCGCCGCCATTAGCGTAGTCGTTGCCGAAGCCGCCATCGAGGGTGTCGGTACCCGGGCCGCCGTCGAGCCGATCGTCGCCGGCTTCGCCGCGCAGAAGATCCCGACCGGACTCGCCTTCGAGGGAGTCGTCGCCGCCGCCGCCGAGCAGCGTGTCGTCGCCCGAGCCGCCGCTGATCTCGTCGTTGCCGCCGGGGCTTTCGGAGGCGATCGGCACGTTGACGCTCACGGTCTGGGAAGCCGTATCCGTCTCGCTGCCGAACTTGTCCGTGACGGTGGCCGTGACCGCGAGGGTGAAGTCCGGCGTGCCTGACGGAACCGACATCGTCAGGCCGCTGAGCTGCGCCGAGGCAAGCAGCCACGAACCACCGCCCAGGTTGGCGCCGGCGGAGAGGCTGGCGCCGCTCGGCACCCCGGAAACGGTGACCGTGACGGTTTCCGAACCGTCCGTATCGGTAAGCGCGGCGGAGATATGGAGCTCGACCGTGGTCGCGCCCGACGCGCCGTAATCGCCGATGATAAGATCGTCGCTGGAATTGCCTACCAGCTTGTCGCCGCCGATGCCGCCCGCGAGCGCGTCCTTCTGCGAGCCGTTATTGTCGGTGCTGACGACGGTCCCGTTGCCGCCTTCCGCCGACTGGTAAGCGGCGGATGCCGCGAGGGTGAAAGCATCGGCATCCGGCGAGACCTGGATCTGGAAATTGGACGTGGCGCTCGCCGCGCTGCCGTTCGCGCCTTCGGTCGCCGTCGCGGTCAGGCCGAGATTGATGTTGCCGCTGAAATTCGCCGGCGGCTTCAGGCTGAGGCCCGAAAGCTGGTCGCCGGTGAGGCTCCAGCTACCGTCGGGGTTTTTCACGCCGGCCGACAGGGTCGCGCCGCTGGGCACGCCCGTGATCTTGAGCGACAGGCTCTCGGAGCCGTCGGTATCGGCAAGGGCCGCGGAAAGATCGAGCGAGATCGCGTTGTCCTCGATGCCGCTGACGTTCGCCGAACTGACGGTGGGCGCATCGGCAACCGCTGCGACCGCGACCGAGAAGCTCGTGTTGGTCGTGGCCGTGTCGCCGTTGCTGGCTTCCGTCGAGGTCGCCGCGACGCCGAGCTGGATCGAGCCGCTGAAATCGGCCGGCGGCGTGAGCGAAAGCCCCGCAAGCTGGCTCGCGGTCAGGCTCCAGCTCCCGTCCGGATTGTGCGTGCCGGCGCTGAGGCTGGCACCGGCCGGAACGCCAGTGATCGTGATGGCAAGGTTCTCCGATCCGTCCGTGTCGGCAAGGCCGGCCGACAGGTCGAGCGCGATCGACTGATCCTCGGTGCCGCCAACATTGGCGGCCTGGAGCGTCGGCGCATCGGCGACCGCCGCGACGATGACCGAGAAGCTAGCCGTCGTGGTCGCCGCATCCGCGTTGCTGGTTTCTGTCGAGGTGGCGGAGATATCGAGGGCGATCGTTCCGCTGAAGTTCGCCGGGGGTGTGAGGGCAAGACCGGCTAGCTGGTCAGCCGTGAGGCTCCAGCTACCGTCGAGATTGTTCGTCCCCGAGCTGAGGTTGGCGCCGGCCGGAACGCCGGTGATCGTGATGGCAAGGTTCTCCGATCCGTCCGTGTCGACAAGACCGGCTGACAGGTGGAGCGCGATCGACTGATCCTCGGTGCCGCCAACATTGGCGGCCTGGAGCGCCGGTGCATCGGCCACCGCTGCGACCGCGACCGAGAAGCTCGTGCTCGTCGTAGCGCTGTCGCCGTTGCTGGCTTCCGTCGAGGTCGCCGAGACGCCGAGCTGGATCGAGCCGCTGAAATCGGCCGGCGGCGTGAGCGAAAGCCCC
>CAZMUZ010000200.1:0-3500 GCA_964569315.1 uncultured Rhodospirillaceae bacterium
TGCTTTAACGTTATTCTGTCGCTGCTAGATTTGTCCAGAACGGTTCTTTGTTTGACGGAATCGAAGGGGATTCCGGTTGCGTGTGATTCGAGATGCTGGCTGGATCGGGGGCCAGCATCGATCGAGCAGGCCTACGCCAAGATCAAGCGCTGGATGCGCACGGCGCAGAAGCGCACCTTGGGGATACCCGGCGCCACATCGGCCACCTCATCCCGGCCATCGCATCCGGCGAATGCCAGAACCGCTTCGCTAACGCCGGATAGGCTTCCGCAAAAACACGAAGGGCTCCAGGCAGACAGGATGCCGGCGGTGCCCGGTGTCCGGGAGCAACCGATCGCGAAAGAACCGATCTCGGGGGCGGCGCGCGGCGACGAAGCCGGCGACGCCGGCAAGCTCAGGCGACGGGCGCCTTTTGCTTCGCGCCGACGCCCTTTTCCACCAGCCATTTTTCCATGCGCTTCATGGATTCGGCGATGTTCTCGAGGCTGTTGGCGTAGGAGATGCGGATATAGCCTTCGCCATGAGCGCCGAAGCTGGTGCCGGCGATGGTGGCGACGCCCGCGTCGTTGAGCAATCCGGCCTCCATCTGTTTCGCGCTCATGCCGGTGCCCTGGATGTTCGGGAAGACGTAGAAGGCGCCGAGCGCATCGACGCAGGAGACGCCCGGCAGCTTGTTCAGCGCATCCACGACGAAGCGGCGACGCTCGTCGAAGGCCTTGCACATCTTCGCGACGTCGTCCTTGGGACCGGTGAGGGCGGCGAGGCCGGCGAACTGTGCCGCCGCATTGACGCAGGAATGGCAATTGATGGCGAGGCGCGTCGCGAGCTCGGCGAGCTTGCCGGGCCACACCGCATAGCCCATGCGCCAGCCGGTCATGGCGTAGGTCTTGGACCAGCCGTCCAGCATGATGGTGCGGTCGCGCATGCTCTCGAAGGTCAGGAGGCTCAGATGCTTCCGGCCCTCGTAGAGAATCTCGCTGTAGATCTCATCGGACATCACGACGATGTCCGGGTGTTTTTCCAGGCCCGCCACCAGCTTCTTCATCTCGGCATCGGCCGTGACGCCGCCGGTCGGGTTGGCCGGGCTGTTGATGATGATGAGGCGCGTCTTCGGGGTGATGCGGGAGAGCAGATCCTCCGCCGAAAAGCCGAATCCGTTCTTCTCGAGCAGCGGCAGCGGCACCGCCTTCGCACCGGTGAAGTTGATCGCAGACTCGTAGATCGGGAACCCCGGGTTCGGATAGATGATCTCGGCACCCGGCTCGCCGAACATCAGGATGGCGAAGAACATCGTCACCTTGCCGCCCGGCACCACGACCACCTGCGCCGGATCGACCGCGACGCCATGGCGACGGTGGAGATCGGCGGCAACCGCTTCGCGGAGCTGCGGCAGCCCGTTCGCCGGCGTATAGCCATGATGGCCGTCCCGCAGCGCCTTGCAAGCAGCCTCGACGATATGGGCCGGCGTCTTGAAGTCGGGCTGGCCGATGCCGAGATTGATGATGCTCTTGCCCTGGGCCGCAAGCGCATTGGCGCGCGCCAGCACCTCGAACGCGGACTCGGTGCCGAGACGGCTCATTCCCTGCTGCAGCAGCATATCGTTCTCCCTGAGGCCCGTTCGCCGGGCCATTCCGCGTTTGAGGACGCTCGCGCGCCAAAAGGCCGGTTTTTCTAGTCCAGATGCGGGTTTCGGGAAAGCCGATCTTTGCCGCCAGCGACATTTTTTAGCAGTCCGGGCCGGTACTGCGCCGCGGCCGCCCGGCGGGCACGCCAATGTCCCGGCCGGGCCGGGCGTAACGCTTGACGGAGGGCGGCCGGGCCTTTACTTACCGCGGGCCGGCGGCGGGCGTAGCTCAGTTGGTTAGAGCGCCAGATTGTGGATCTGGATGTCGTGGGTTCAAGTCCCATCGCTCGCCCCAGCTTCCCTCCCGGCGTCGGACTACCACCCCCCTCGAACGCCGGCAGTCGCAGCGCCTTCAGGCCGCGCGCATGGCCGCCACGTAGCGGGCCATGTGGTAATTCGCATCGCCGAAGCTCTGGGTGATCATGGTGACCCGCTTGGCGTAATGGCCGACGCTAAGCTCGTCGGTCATGCCCATGCCGCCATGGAGATGGATCGATTCCTGCGTTACGTGCCGGCCGAGCTTCGAGAGCTGCAGCTTCGCGCCGCTCACGCGCCTGCGCCGCTCGGCCGGATCGCGCTCGCTGAGCGCCAGCGCCGCGCCGATTGCCGCCGACTGCGCCATCTCGCAGGCGGTGTAGACGTCGGCCATGCGGTGCTGCACCGCCTGGAAGCTTCCGATCGCCTGACCGAACTGCTTGCGCGTCTTGAGATAGGCGAGGGTGGTTTCGTAGAGATACCACATCGCGCCCGTCGCCTCGGCGGCGCTGGCGGCGATGGCGCGCTCGGTCATGGCTTCGAGCAGCGGCAACCCGTTGCCGACCTCGCCCAGCACGGTATCCTTCCCGAGCTTCACGCCGGAGAAACTGATATCGGAGGCCCATTGCCCGTCGATCGTCGCGTAGCTGCGCGCGTCGATGCCGTCGGCCTTGGGGTCCACGAGAAAGAGCGTGATGCCGCTGGTGTCGCGCTGCGAACCGCTGGTGCGCGCCGAGACGATGAGGGCGTCGGCCGTGCCGGCATAGAGCGCCACCGACTTCTTTCCCTCGAGCCGGTAGCCGGCGCCGTCGGCCCGCGCCGCCGTCGATACGTTCTCGAGATCGTAGCGGCCGCGCGGCTCGGCGTAGGCGACGGCGATCTGCCGCTTGCCTTCCGCAATCGCGGCAAGGTGCGCCGCCGCGGCGCTGCCGCCGGCCTGCTCCAGCAGCGAGCCCGCCAGCACCACGGTCGAGAGATAGGGGCTGGCAAAAAGGCTCCGGCCGATCGCCTCCATCACGATCGCCTGATCGAGCGGCCCGCCGCCGAGACCGCCATGGGCTTCCGGGAGCGCGATCGCCATGGCGCCGAGCCCGGCCAGGTCGGCCCAGGTCGATTTCTCGAAACCGGGCTCCGTCAGGACGATCTTGCGGCGCTTCGGGATGTCGTAGGCGTTCTGGAAGAAGCGCGCGAGGCTGTCGGCGAACATCTTCTGGTCGTCATTGCGGAAGATCGGCATGGATTTCGCTCCCGGCGCGGCTTCTTCGTTGGCTCGCCCTGCGACAGGCGCAGGACGAGGCTCTCTCGTTCCAGCCATCCCGCCCTGCGCCTGTCGCAGGGACGGGATGCGAAGGGGGCTAGAGACCCAGCACGGCCTTCGAGACGATGTTTCGCTGGATCTCGTTGGAGCCGCCATAGATCGCGATCTTGCGGAGGTTGAAATACATCCCCGCGGCGGCGGCGGCGAACTCGGGTCCGATCGGCCCGAAATTGCCGCGATGAGCCGGATCGTCGAGCGGGATCGCGTAGTGCCCCGCAGCTTCCATGATCAGCTCGGCGGCGCGCATCTGCGCGACGGTGCCGCAAAGCTTCAGGATCGAGGCCTCGGGCCCGAGGATGCCCT
>CAZMUZ010000201.1:0-3485 GCA_964569315.1 uncultured Rhodospirillaceae bacterium
TGTAGATCTCGAGCGTCGCCAGACCGGCCGCGCAGGCGACGGGATGGGCCGAATAGGTATAGCCGTGGAACAACTCGATGGTGTTCTCCGGGGCGCTCATGAAGGCGTCGTAGATGCCTTTGCGGGCGAAGACGCAGCCCATCGGCACGGCGCCGTTGGTCAGGCCCTTGGCGCAGGTGATCATGTCGGGCACCACGCCGAAATATTCGGTGGCGAAGCTCGCGCCGAGACGGCCGAAGCCGGTGATGACCTCGTCGAAAATAAGCAGGATGCCGTGCTTGTCGCAGATCTGGCGGAGCTTCTGCAGATAGCCCTTGGGCGGGATCAGCACGCCAGTCGAGCCCGCGACGGGCTCCACGATCACGGCTGCGATGGTGGAGGGATCGTGCAGCGCGACGATGCGCTCTAGGTTGTCGGCGAGCTCCGCGCCGTTCGCCGGCTGGCCCTTCGCGAAGGTATTGCCCGGCACGCCGTGCGTATGCGGCAGGTGATCGACGCCGGCCAGCAGCGGGCCGAAGAACTTGCGGTTGGAGACGATGCCGCCGACCGAGATGCCGCCGAAGCCGACGCCGTGATAGCCGCGCTCGCGACCGATCAGGCGGGTGCGGCTGCCCTGGCCGATCGTGCGCTGATAGGCGAGCGCGATCTTGAGCGCCGTATCGACCGATTCCGAACCGGAGTTGGTGAAGAACACATGGTCGAAGTCCGGCAGCATCGCCGTGAGCTGCGAGGCGAAGCGGAAGGCGAGCGGGTGGCCCATCTGGAAGGCGGGCGCGTAGTCGAGCTTGCCGATCTGCGCGGCGACCGCCTCGGTGATCTCCTTGCGGCCGTGACCGGCATTGACGCACCAGAGACCGGCCGTGCCGTCGAGGATCTGGCGGCCGTCATGGGTCTGGTAGTGCATGTCCTTGGCGGACACCAGCAGGCGCGGCGCCTGCTTGAACTGCCGGTTCGCCGAGAAGGGCATCCAGAAGGCTTCGAGGCTGTTCGGCGAGGCGTCGAAATCGTTGGTGGTCGTGACGGACATGGCGGGATCTCGCGCGCTGGAGGAAGACGAAGGCGCGAACTCTACCATGATTAAGAAAATCAACAAATCCGCTTCGTGAGTGGCTGAATTGCTTAAAGAGACCAGCTCGTGTTAAATATACTTATCGCCTTAACGCACGGGGGGACGGAGGGAAGCCATGGCGCCCAGCGATTTCGACATCGGCCGGCGGCTGCGCGGGCTGCGCGAGACGCAAGGGCTGTCGCAGCGCGAGCTCGCCAAGCGCGCCGGGGTGTCGAACGCGATCATTTCCCTGATCGAGCAGAACCGGACGAGTCCCTCGGTCGGGTTGCTCAAGAAGATCCTGGACGGGCTGCCGCTGTCGCTCTCGGAATTCTTCGCCGACCGCCCGACGGCGCGCCCGCAATTCTTTTTCCGGGCGAAGGACTTGGTGGAGATCGGCGGCGGGCGCATCTCCTACCGGCAGGTCGGGCGCGACATGGCCGGGCGCGCGATGCAGATCCTGCATGAGCGCTACGCGGTCGGTGCGGACACCGGCAGCGCGATGCTGCGGCACGACGCGGAAGAAGGCGCCGTGGTGATCCAGGGGTCTCTGGAGGTGGTGGTGGGTTCCGAGCGCCAGCTTCTCGGTCCGGGCGACGCCTATTACTTCGACAGCCGGCTGCCGCACCGCTTCCGGAATCTCGGCGACAAGGAGTGCGTGGTCGTGTCCGCCAACTCGCCGCCGAGCTTCTGAGATCCGGACCGGATCGACGCAGGGTTACTGCGTGGTGGTCGCGTCCTTCTTGTGATGGGCGTCGGCTGCCGCGGTGAATTCCGCAAGAGTCACATTGCCGTCGCCGCTGCTGTCGATCTTGGCGAAGTAGTCGCGCGACCGCGTCTCGCCGTCTTCCAGCGTCAGCACGCCATCGCCGTTCGCATCCATCTTGGCGAAGCGCTCCTTGCGGCGCTCGAGCTTGTCGGCGGAGGCGTCCGCCGTGAATTCCTCGAGCGTCACCTGGCCGTCGCTGTTCGTATCGTGCTTCTTGAACCTTTCGCTGCGATGGGCGGTGAACTCGTCGAAGCTGATGCCGCCGCTCGCATCCTGATCGAACCTCTTGAACATCTCTTCGATCCT
This sequence comes from uncultured Rhodospirillaceae bacterium, assembly GCA_964569315.1. Lineage (GTDB taxonomy): Bacteria > Pseudomonadota > Alphaproteobacteria > Dongiales > Dongiaceae > CADEFF01. The sequence goes on from CAZMUZ010000201.1 coordinate 2,124, forward strand.
GGCCGGATCCTTGGCGGCGTCGCCGCTGCCGGCGAGGGCGGGCACGGCGGCAAAACCGACGAGGCCGCCCACGAGGGCGATGGCGAGCTGATTGCCGAACGTTTTGCGCATTTTGCGATTTTTCCTGTTGTTTGGACTTCAGGACCTGGGGGTCCGCTCATTTATACGAAGCATGGCGCGCAGCCCTGCGGCGATGGCGCGACGGCACGCCCTGCCGCGGACGGCCTGCGCCGCTAACGTCAATCGGGAGCTCGCAAATTTCTGTAGTGCGGCGGCTGGCCGCGGATGGGAGGCGAAGCCTAGCGGCGGCGCGCCCAGTCGTAGAGCGCCACGGCTGCGGCGTTCGAGACATTGAGCTGGTCGACCGGGCCGCCCGTCGGCAGCCGCAGCAGCAGGTCGCAGCTCTCCCGGGTCAGGCGCCGGAGACCTTCGCCCTCGGAGCCGAGGATAAGCGCGACCCGCTCCGGCAGGGCTGCCTTCGGCAGGCTTTCGCGGGCCTCCCCGGCAAAACCGACGCACCAGAAGCCCGCTTCCTTCAGGGCGGCGAGACCCCGCGCGAGATTGCCGACCCTGAGCAGCGGGACGATTTCGAGCGCCCCGGACGCCGCTTTGGCGAGGGCGCCCGTCTCGGGGGCCGCGTGGCGCTCCGTCACCATCAACCCGGCGGCCCCGAAAGCGGCGGCCGAGCGCAGCACGGCGCCGACATTCTGTGGGTCGCTTACCTGGTCCAGCACGACGAGCGCCGCCGGTGCGGCCGGATCGAGCTCCGCCAGCAGGTCTTCGAGGGCGTGGTAAGGCAGGGGCTCGACGAGGGCCGCGACCCCCTGATGCACGGCGCCCGCCGGCAGGAGGCGACCGATGCCATCGCGATCGGCCGATTCGACGGGGGGAAGGCCCGAGCGGCTGCCCCCCGGCAGAGCTGCGGCCTCGCCTGCGGCCAGCAGCCGCAGCACGCGGCGCCTCGGATTCTGCAAGGCGGCCTGAACGGCATGCTGGCCATAGAGCCAGAGTCCCCCGCCGGGCCTGGGCTCGCCGCCGGCTGCCGCGGAGCGATCGGCGGGGTCGCGTGCCTCGGATCGAGGCCGGAATCGTGGCTTGTGTTTGCGCACGGCCCTGATTACATTGTTTCTCGACAATTCGGCTACTTCCAAACGCCCTCGACCGTCGCCTCTGTGGTGTGGGACGGACGAGTGGGCGCGTTTCTGTTTGAGTTTGACAAGGTGTTGTAAATCCTCATAGTCCGCGACTCCGTTGCGCTGCCGGTCAGGAGCGTCGCGGAGGGGTGCCCGAGTGGCTAAAGGGGACGGGCTGTAAACCCGTTGGCGTCAGCCTACGTAGGTTCGAATCCTACCCCCTCCACCA
>CAZMUZ010000202.1:0-3421 GCA_964569315.1 uncultured Rhodospirillaceae bacterium
CTATCTCGGCAAGCCCGACGAAGCCTGCTTCTCCCTGCCGCCGGACGCCTATCTCTCCCGAGCCCTCTACGACATGGAGGTGAAGAAGATATTCGAGACCTCCTGGCTTTGCGTCGGCCGCGAGGAATATGTGCCGAACGAGGGCGACTACTACTCGATCGATGTCATGGGGGAGCCGGTTCTCATCGTGCGCGGCACCGACGGCAAGGTCCGCGCGCTCAACGCAGTCTGCCGGCATCGCTACATGCCGGTGGCGCAGGGCAAGGGCAACGCCAAGCGTTTCACCTGTCCCTACCACGCCTGGAGCTACGCGACCGACGGCCGGCTGGTCGGCGCCGCCCATATGGAGAAGAGCCGGGTCTTCGACAAGGAGAAATGCAGCCTGCCGCAATACCGCCTGGAAAGCTGGATGGGCTTCCTCTTCGTCAATCTCGACGACGATGCGGCGCCGCTGCAGCCGGTCATGGCCCCGATGGCGGCGGCGGTCGCCAATTATCGCATCGGCGAGCAGACCGAGATCTTTCATTACGAGGAGGAATGGGCCGGCAACTGGAAGCTCTCGGCCGAGAACTCGATGGAGTATTACCACCACATCGCCCTTCACATCACGAATGTGGGCATCCAATGCCCGGCGCGCGGCACCTACATCCCGCCCCTCCCGGCCACGGAGCAGAGCTTCACGCACGAACGATGCAAGATCGACGACCGCTTCCTCGCCGGCGCCGACCACGCCCTCAACCCGAAGGGCGATCTCAGCGGCCTGACCGACGAGGAGATCAAGACCGGCTACATGGTCTATGTCTTCCCCGCCTTCACCATGGCGATGCGGGTCGGCACCAACAACTGGCTCTCCTTCCGCCCCGACGGGCCGGATAAGACCAAGGTGCTGGGCGGCTATCTCATGTGGAAGGACGTGGTCGAGGCGGAACCGGACCTCGGCGAGCAGCGGCGCGAGCTGATCGAGCAGGTCAACCGCGAGGACGCGCTCGCCACCACGGAGCTCGCCAAGGTGATGCGCTCCCGCAAGGCGGCGCGCGGGCCGCTCTCCCATTTCGAAGGCACCATCCTGCAGTTCTATCGTTACCTCGCGCGGACATTGACGAGCGATCGCAGCGCCGTGAAGCGGGCCGCCGAATAGCCGCCGCTCATTCTCGAGCGGTCGAGCGATGCTGCCCCGGACGCCCCCGGCCGGTCGCGAGGATTTTCCGCAAACGCACCGCATCGCCGGCCGCGAATGACCGGGACAATGATCGGGACAAAGCAGCGTTTCGGTATAGAATCGCGGCCTGAACCGAGGCTAGGGGCCTACCCCGCGTCATCGGCGTGACACGAGTTTCGACGTAACTCACACCGATCCGATTTCTGCCCGCGCCGGACCTGCGGCAAGGGCGGGGCTTGCGTTCCGTTTGGAATATTTTCCTTGGGGAGAAGAACGATGCCTGGACCAGTTGGCTTTCTGACCAGAAGCGCCATGGCGGCGCTTCTGGGGCTTCTGATCGCTGCCGGAGGGACAGCCGCCGCCGTCGCCGAGGACGCGCTCACCGAAGAGCAGGCTCACGACATCGCGGTCGATGCCTATCTCTACTTCTATCCGCTCGTCACCATGGACGTCACCCGCAAGCAGATGACCAACATGGAACCGGGCAAGAAGTTCGGCAGCGGCCCGATGAACATGTTCCAGAACGTGCCGGCCTATCCGCCGGCCGACATGAAGGTCGTGGTGCGCCCGAATTTCGATACGCTCTACTCCGTCGCCTGGCTCGATCTCACCAAGGAACCGCTGATCGTCTCGGTTCCGGACACCGGCGGCCGCTATTACTTGCTGCCGATGCTCGACATGTGGACGGACGTGTTCGCCTCGCCGGGCTGGCGGACGACCGGCACCGCCGCGGCCAACTATGCCATCGTCCCGAACGGCTGGTCGGGCACCCTGCCCGCGGATACCGTGCGGATCGACGCGCCGACGCCTTATGTCTGGATCATCGGCCGCACCAAGACGGACGGCCCGGCGGACTATGACGCGGTCCACAAGATCCAGGCCGGGTTCGCGGTTACCCCGCTTTCCGGCTGGGGCAAGGCGCCGGCGGCGGTCGAGGCGAAGATCGATCCCGACGTCGACATGAAGACGCCGCCAAAGACGCAGGTCGACACCATGTCGGCGGCGGATTACTTCGCCTATGCGGCCGAGCTGCTGAAGCTCCATCCGCCGCATCTCACCGACCAGGCCATCATCGCCGAAATGGCGCATATCGGGATCGTGCCCGGCCAAAGCTTCGATTTGGCCAAGCTCGATGCCGCCCTGCAGAAGGGCCTGACGACGGCGCCGGCCGCCGCGCAGCAGCTCATGGCCTGGAAGGTCAAGACGCTTGCCCGCGTCGCCAATGGCTGGTCGATGAACACCGACACCATGGGCGTCTATGGCAACTACTACCTGAAGCGCGCCATCGTCTCGCAGCTCGGCCTCGGCGCCAACCAGCCGGAGGACGCGATCTATCCGCTCAATCTCGGCGACGAGAACGGCCATCCGCTGAACGGCGCCGACGACTATGTGCTGCATTTCGACAAGGCCGATCTGCCGCCGGTGAAAGCCTTCTGGTCGGTCACGCTCTACGACAATGACGGCTTCCAGGTCGCGAACGAGCTCGATCGCTTCGCGGTCAGTAACTGGATGCCGTTCGCGTACAATCCGGATGGCTCGCTGGACCTCTATTTCCAGCATGAGAGCCCCGGCAAGGCGAAGGAAGCGAACTGGCTGCCGGCCCCGGCCGGTCCGTTCAACCTGACGATGCGGCTCTACGCACCGACGGGCGATGTGCTCACCGGGAAATGGAACCCGCCGGCCGTGACCAAGGTCGGGATTTCGCCGCTGCAGGCGCAATAGCGGGCTCGGATTCGGTGGCCCTGCCCAAGCCAACGCGGGCGGGGCCACCCCAGCCGGAGGGTGCCATGCATAAGGGAAGCTGCCATTGCGGCGAGGTTGTCTTCGAGGTCGCAGGCGAGTTCGACAAGGTCATCGAGTGCAACTGCTCGCATTGCCGCCGCAAAGGGTTGCTCCTGTGGTTCGTGCCGCGCGGCGATTTCGCCCTGCGCTCCTCGGCCGACAGCCTCGCGAGCTACAAGTTCAACAGGCACGCGATCGATCACCGATTCTGCGCGAACTGCGGCGCCGCACCCTTCGCCTTCGGCATCGACCCGAAAGGCAGGGAAACGGCGGCGATCAATGTTCGCTGCCTCGAGGGTGTGGATCTCGCGACGCTGACGCGCGTGCCCTATGACGGCCGCAGCGCCTGATCGGTTTCGCAGGCTTTGCCCGAAAACATTCGGCCCGGACCGCCATTCGGGCGATCCGGGCCGTCATTCCGGAAACTGGTGGAGCCAAGCGGGATCGAACCGCTGACCTCTACAATGCCATTGTAGCGCT
>CAZMUZ010000203.1:0-3343 GCA_964569315.1 uncultured Rhodospirillaceae bacterium
TGTGTTAGGCATGCCGCCAGCGTTCGTTCTGAGCCAGGATCAAACTCTCAGGTTATTGCTGAACCGAACCCAAGGCCCAAATCCCCCAGAGCCGAAACCCCGGAGAACCCAAACCCCAGCCCCGATCCGACAACCTGATCTCTCAGGATCCCGTCACGCGAATTGCTGTCCCGGCACAATTCCCGATCCCCAAACCGCAGCGCTCATCGCCCCGCAAGCCGAAAGACCAAGACCCATACCGGTCTCATCAGATACGCGTGCTCGGAACCAGGCATAACTCAAAACACCCAGACCCGCCGCCCGCGCATCCCTTCCTCAATCAACAATGTCAAACAGCGCAAAACTCCCCCGCGGCCCGGCAACCCATACGGTACCGAACCGCGTTGGAGGGCCGCTCTCATACGCCCGCCCCTCGGCGCTGTCAAACCCTTTGATCCGAAGCCTGCGATCCTCGCGAAAAACCGCAGATTTCTGCGGGAGTCCGGCGCGTCGCGCCGACCGGACTCGGGGGCGGTTCTGCGGGCAAGTGACGATATTATGGCAACCCATTGATCTGATGCGTGAAAACAGCGCTTTTACGTCAATTGTCATTGACATGCCCACGCGGCCTCCTGCATCCTCGCCACGGATCGTTAACCTAGTTTTGCAACGATCTGTAGGTAGGTAGGCGGCATTGTCGCACTAGGGGTGGGTGGCGCGGAGGCGCCAAACGTAAGAAGACGACAACTCGCCGGATTGAACCAGATTTTCGAGGGGATCTTCTGTTGGCCACTATCGGACGGCGGATCGTGACGGCGGCGGGCCGTCACTCAGGCAAGACTGTATTCCTATTCAGTGCCCTCGTCGTCACCCTGGCCATAAGACTGAGCAGCGCCGATTTCGCCCCGACGGTCGTCGCCGCCATGCCGGAGCCGCTGTCGCTCGCGGTGTTCAAACAGCTCGCCGCTCTCCCGCAACCGGCGCGTGTGCGCGACGATGCGGCAACGCCGATCGCCTTCGGCGAAGGCGACATCGCCGAGCGCGAGCCGGCAGCAGCCGCTTCCCCCGCAGCCGCTCCCGCCCTCGACGAGCTCGAGCCCGCTGCGCCCGACGCCGATCACCCTGCTGCGCCCGGCACCGATAACGATGTCGTCCAGGAAGTGGTCGAGGTGCAGCGCGGCGATACGCTCATCGAAGTGCTGGTGAATTCCGGCGTGAGCCAGGTGGACGCCTATGGCGCGGTCGACGCGCTAACCGATCTCTTCACGCCCCGCGACCTGAAGCCCGGTCAGGAGATCGCCCTCACCTTCTCGCTCGGCAACAATCCGCCCGAAGGCGGGACCGGACTTTCGCTCGTCGGCCTCACGCTGCAGCCTTCGGTCGAGCAGGATCTGCAGGTGACGCGCGGCCTCGATGGCGGCTTCACCGCGCTTGCGATCGACCGGCCGCTGGTGCGCCGCGACGTCGCGATCGAAGGCACCATCGATTCGAGCCTGTTCGAGGCGGCCGAGCAGCAGGGCGTGCCCTTTGCCGTGCTCGCCGACCTGATCCGCGCCTTCAGCTACGACGTCGATTTCCAGCGCGAGATCCAGCCCGGCGACAAATTCGAGTTGCTCTACGATCAGTTCGACGACGAGGCCGGCAACTTTGCCAAGACGGGCGAGCTCATCTATGCCTCGCTCACCCTCAGCGGCAGGGACCTCGAGATCTACCGCTTCATGCCGGAATCGGGCTTCGCCGATTTCTTCACCCCGAAAGGCGAAAGCGTCCGAAAGGCGCTGCTGCGGACGCCGATCGACGGCGCGCGCATCACCTCCGGCTTCGGGCTGCGCAACCATCCCATCCTCGGCTACAGCAAGATGCACAAGGGCGTCGATTTCGGCGCGCCCCAAGGCACGCCGATCTTCGCCGCCGGCGACGGCGTCATCGTCAAGATCGGTCGGCAGGGCAGCTACGGCAACTACGTCCAGATCCGGCACAACTCCGAATATGCGACGGCCTATGCCCATATGAGCCGCTTCGCCAAGGGGCTGGAAGTCGGCTCGCGCGTCCGCCAGGGCGACGTGATCGGCTATGTCGGGGCCACCGGCCGCGCGACCGGCCCGCATCTTCACTACGAAGTGCTGATGGCCGGCAAGCAGACCAATCCGCTCGACGTGAAGCTGCCGGCCGGCGAGAAACTCGCAGGCGACCAGCTCATCGCCTTCAAGGCGCGCATGCAGGAGATCGATGGGCTGCGCCAGCGCACCAAGGACGGCACTTTCGTCGCGGAAGCGCCAGCCTGGTCGCCGGCCGACTGCAACGCCGCGCCGACGCCGGACGCCTGCAACAACTAACCGGCGAGCCGCCGCACTTCCGCACCCGAAGGGTTTTCGATCCCGGCAACGTCCGGGAGGCGTGCTGGCCTGCTCGGTGCCGCCCGCCCCCTGAGACTTATGCCGCCGCTGCGGCCGGCGCACCGTTGATCAGCAGCCCGCCGGCGCCCGCCGTCACCGTCGCCGTCTCGCCTTCGGCGATCTTGCCGGCGAGGATCAGCGTCGCGAGCGGGTTCTGCAGCTCGCGCTGGATGACACGCTTCAGCGGCCGCGCGCCATAGACAGGGTCGTAGCCCGCATCGGCGAGCCATGCCTTGGCGCGGTCGTCGAGCTTCAGGGTTATCTTGCGCTCCGCCAGCATGGCCGAGAGGCGTTGTAGCTGGATATCGACGATGCCGGTCATCTGCGCCCGGGTCAGGCGATGGAACAGCAGGATCTCGTCGATCCGGTTGAGGAACTCGGGCCGGAAAGCGCTCCGCACCACCGCCATCACCTGGTCGCGCACGGCGGACGAATCCTGCCCTTCCGGCTGGCTTGCGAGGATATCGCTGCCGAGGTTCGAGGTCAGCACGATGAGCGTGTTGCGAAAATCGACCGTGCGCCCCTGGCCGTCGGTCAGGCGCCCGTCGTCCAACACCTGCAGCAGCACGTTGAAGACGTCGGGATGCGCCTTCTCGACCTCGTCGAAGAGGATCACCTGGTAGGGGCGACGCCGCACCGCTTCGGTGAGCGCGCCGCCCTCGTCATAGCCGACATAGCCCGGCGGCGCGCCGATCAGGCGGGAGACCGCGTGCTTCTCCATATATTCCGACATGTCGATGCGGACCATCGCCTGCTCGTCGTCGAAGAGATAGGCCGCGAGCGCCTTGGTGAGCTCGGTCTTGCCGACACCGGTCGGCCCGAGGAAGAGGAACGAGCCCATCGGCCGGCTGGGATCCTGCAGGCCGGCACGCGCGCGCCGCACAGCGTTGGAGATCGCGACGATCGCATCGCGCTGCCCGATGACTCGCTTGCCGAGCGCGTCTTCCATCTGGAGCAGCTTCTCGCGC
>CAZMUZ010000204.1:0-3313 GCA_964569315.1 uncultured Rhodospirillaceae bacterium
CCAGCGCCTCGTCGAGCCGGTCCTGGACCGAGAGGCCATTCACCAGCCCGATCCAGGCTCTGAGGCGAGGCGCGCCCGCGGCGGCAAGATCGGCGGCGGTGCGGAAGGCGGCGACCGCCTCCTCGGTCCGGCCGAGCCCCTGCAGCAGCTCGCCGGCGAGGGACGCGAGCGCGGCACGCGGGGCGGCGTCTCCCCCCTCGAGCGCGAGGCCGCGCACCGCCAGCGCCAGCGCGTCCTCCGGCCGGTAGCTCGCGGCCTGCGCCTCGGCGGCGGCGAGATAGGCGGCGGCGGCGCCCGGGTCCTCGGCGAGATCGAGATGCCGCGCGCAGAGCAGGGGGTCGTGCGCCGCGAACCACGCGGCCGCGGTCCGATGCAGCTCGCGCCGCCGCGTTTTCAGGAGCGAGCCATAGACAGCGTCGCGCACGAGCGCGTGGATGAAGGCGAAGCCGGCATCGTCGGGCCGCAAAAGATGGAGCTCGACGAGCGCCGCGCATTCCCCGGCCGCCTCGCCGGCAAGCTGCCGGAGCGGGTCGAGCGCGAAGCGCTGGCCCAGCACCGAGGCGGCCTGCAGCGCCTGTTTCTGGGCCGGCGTCAGGCGATCGACCCGGCCATGGACGAGGCTCTGCACCGAGGCCGGCACCGCCGCGCCCGCCGCCGCTCCGGTATGATGCAGAAGCTGCTCCAGAAAGAACGGGTTGCCGCCCGCCCGGTCGATGCAGGCGGCGATGCGCGGATCGTCATCGCCCAGCATGCCGCGCGCCAGCGTCTGCGAGTCGCCGAGGCCGAGGGGGGCGAGATCGATGGCGCTCACCGCAGCACCCTGGAGCTTCGCGCGCCAGGCGCCGTCGATCGGGTCGCGCTCCGGGCGCGTCGTCATCACGAGGAGGACCGGCGCCTGCGCCGTGACCGCCGCGATGGCCGCCAGATCCTCGACCAGGTCGGCATCGGCCCAGTGGATGTCCTCGACCGCGACGAGCTGCGGCTGCCGGCGGCCGAGCCCGTCGATCAGCCCGGCGACGAGGCCGCGGCGGCGCTGCTTGCGGGTTTCGTTGTCCATCGCGCCATAGAGCGCCTCGCCCTCGGCATCGTCGCCGAGATCGAGGAGCCGATGGAGCAGGAAACGGGCGTCGGGCGCGATCAGCCCCGCGGCCTCGGCCCGCGCCGCGGCGGCGCGGACTTCCGGCCCGGCGCCCCCGAGCGGGATGCCGAGCAGGCTCGCGGCGAGCGAGGCGAGCGCCCCCTCGCCCCGGCCGGTGCCGAAATCCAGCACTTGCGTCTTGTGGGCGGCGAACCCCCGCGCCTCGGCCATGCGCTCGGTTTCCTCGAGGAGCCGGCTCTTCCCCATCCCCGCTTCGCCGCGCAGCAGGACGACCCGGCCCGCGGTGCGACAGGCCTCGATGAGCCCGCCGAGCATGGCGCGCTCCGCCTCGCGCCCCACATAGGGCGCCGCGGGTCCGCGCGAGGCTTCCAGCCGCTCGAGCCGCCAGGCCCGCACCGGCTCGGCGAAGCCTTTGACGGCGGTCGGCGGCAGGGCTGTCGCGAGGATGCGCCCGCCGAGCCCGCGCGCGAGCTCGTCCGAGATCACGGTCTCGCCGGGCCCGGCGAGCGCGACGAGGCGCGCGGCCAGATTCACCGCATCGCCCAGCACCGTGTAGCGCTCGCCGATGCCGCCGGCCACGACCTCCCCGTTGGCGACGCCGATATGGGCGGTGAGCGGCTGCCCCGCGGGATCGGCGAGGCCGGCGAGGCTCGCATGGATGGCGAGCGCGGCGCGCGCGGCGCGCAACGCGTCGTCGCCATGCGCCACCGGCGCGCCGAAGAGCGCCATGACGGCGTCGCCGATATGTTTGTCGACAGTGCCGCCGAGTGCCGCGATCGCCGCATCCGCCCGCGCGTAGAAGCTCTCGATCACGCGACGCAGATCCTCGGCATCGAGCCGCTTCGAGAGCTCCGAGAACCCGCTGAGATCGGCGAAGAGAATGGCCACCTGGCGGCGCTCGCCCGCGAGCGTTTCGGCCGCCACGGCCCCGGTCGGCGCAGTGGCGGTCGGCGCAGTCGCGGCCGGCGCCGCAGCGCCGCACCCGCCGCAGAACCGCTCCGCCGCCGCATTCTCGTACCGGCAGGCGGGGCAACGCCATGCGGCCGGGACCCCCAGCGCGGCGCCGCAGCCGCCGCAGAAGCTCCGTCCCTCGCGGTTCTCGCTGCCGCAGCGCGTGCACTGCATGGCGGGCTCACCCGGTCGATTGCCGCACGCCGGCGATGCTAGGCAAGCCCGCCACCGCGGACAAGCCATCCTCGGGCGAGGCGCGCTATTTCACGTCGCAGGTCGCGACGATCTCGTCGAGCGTCGCCTGCTGGTCGTCATAGACCGGCCCGTCCGGCGCCCGGTTCCGCTCGACGAAGCTGGTGCGCGCCTCCGGCGTCAGGTGCCGCGCGAAGATCGGCGCGGCGCAGCGGCAGAGCGCCGCGGTGCCTTCATTGAGGCCGTCGCTCGCGATCGCCTGGGTGCGGCAGACCTGTTCCATGCGCTCAAGCAGCCGCGGGTCGTCGGGGGCGATCCCGGCGGCGCCGGCGGCCGTCGCCGCAGACAGCGCGACGCCGGCGATGACGAGCGCCGCGCGCATGCCGGCGGCACCTCGCGGGCGCCCGCCCACGCGAGGCGCGCGCATTACTGATTCATCGAGGAGAAGAAGTCCGCGTTGGTCTTGCTGTGCTTCAGCTTCTCGATCAGGAACTCCATCGCATCGACGACGCCCATCGGCATCAGGATGCGGCGCAGCACCCACATCTTCGAGAGCGTGCCCTTGTCCACCAGCAGCTCTTCCTTGCGGGTGCCGGACTTGGTGATGTCGATCGAGGGGAAGCTGCGCTTGTCGGAGAGCTTGCGGTCGAGAATGATTTCCGAATTGCCGGTGCCCTTGAACTCTTCGAAGATCACTTCGTCCATGCGGCTGCCGGTATCGATGAGCGCGGTCGCGATGATGGTCATCGAGCCGCCCTCCTCGATGTTGCGCGCGGCGCCGAAGAAGCGCTTCGGCCGCTGCAGCGCGTTCGCGTCCACGCCGCCGGTCAGCACCTTGCCCGAGGAGGGGACGACGGTGTTGTAGGCGCGCGCGAGGCGGGTGATCGAATCGAGCAGAATCACCACGTCGCGCTTGTGCTCGACGAGGCGCTTCGCCTTCTCGAGCACCATCTCGGCGACCTGCACGTGCCGCTGCGCCGGCTCGTCGAAGGTCGAGCTGATGACCTCGCCTTTCACCGAGCGCGCCATGTCGGTCACTTCCTCGGGCCGCTCGTCGATCAGCAGCACGAT
>CAZMUZ010000205.1:0-3266 GCA_964569315.1 uncultured Rhodospirillaceae bacterium
GAGAAGTGCAGCACGCCACGAGCTTTCCCCTCCCCCTCGAGGGGGAGGGAGAAGTGCAGCACGCCACGAGCTTTCCCCTCCCCCTCGAGGGGGGAGGGTCAGGGAGGGGGTGGAGCCGCACCCCGTCGTTTCGGAAACGCATCGCATGAGAAGTTTCACGCCGCGCGACGCTTCTGCAGCAGGCCGGAATCCGCGATCACCGCGGCGATCGCCGCTTCCTGGCGCGGCGCCATGAGATGCACGCCGGCGACGCCCGGGGTCTCCATCGCCGCCTGCAGCAGCTCGACGCAGATGCGGCGCCCCTCCGCGCCCTGATCCTTCGCGGCTTCGAGCCGGCGGACGATCGGTTCCGGAATATGCACGCCGAAGAGATGCTCGTTCATCCAGCGGGCGGATTTCGCCGAGGCGATCGGCCCGAGCCCGACCAGGAGAAAGCAGCGCTGCAGCAGCCCCTCCGCCTCCAGCCGCGCGAGATAGCGCCGCAGCAGGGCCAGATCGAAGCAATATTGCGTCTGCACGAAGTCCGCGCCCGCATCGAGCTTGGCGGCAAGCCCGGTCGGCGCCCAGCCCGGCTTCGGATCGACCGGCAGGTCGGCGCAGCCGATGAACAGCCGCGGCCGCGGCTCGACCGCGCGGCCGGAGGGGAGCGTGCCCGCCTCGCGCAGCCGCCGCGCCGTCGCCATCAAGGTGCGGCTGTCGATGTCGTAGACCGGCTTCGCCTCCGGCTGGTCGCCGTTCTTCGGATCGTCGCCATGGAGGCAGAGGATGTTCGGGATGCCGAGCGCCGCGGCCCCCAGCAGGTCCGCCTGCAGCGCCATGCGGTTGCGGTCGCGCACGGTGAATTGCAGCACCGGCTCGATGCCCTCGCGCGACAGGATCGCAGCCGCCGCCAGCGCCGACATGTGGGTCTTCGCCCCCGCGCCGTCGGTCACATTGACCGCATCGGCGAGCCCCTTGAGGCAGCCGGCGCGCGCCAGCACGGGCGCGGGCGCGGCGGCATCGGGCGGCGAGGTTTCCGCCGTCACCACGAACTCGCCGGCGCGGAGCAGCGCCTCGAGCCGGCCGCCCGATTGCGTCGCAACCGCCGCCGGATCGCTCATGATTCGGCCTTGCCGCCCGAGGCCACGAGCTTCGCGAGCCGCTCGTCGGTGAACTCGGCCTCGAGCCGCGCGGCGGCGTTGGCGGCCTCCGCCTCCAGGTCGGCGCCGCATTCGACCGGATCGGCGCGCCGCCATTCGCCGAGATAGGAGTCGGTATCGCGGAGATTGGCGCGCATCGCCGCGCGGTCGATCGCCTTCTCGAACCGCTCGGCGAGCTGGCGCTTCGCGGTCGTGCGGCCGGCCTTGACGATGACCTGGGCCGGAATGTCGCGCCAATAGACGACGATGAGCTGCGCCATGATCCTCAGGCTCCTGCGGCCCGGCGCATGAAGCCCGTGAGGTCGCCATAGCCCGTGAAGCGCCGCTCGAATTCGAGCCCGATCTTCCGCGCCGCATCCGCCGCGCGCGCCGTGAGGTCGGCATCGTCGGTCTGCGCCAGATAGACGAGCTTCCGGTAATTGCCGAAATAGGCCTCGCGCAGCTCGGGGTGCCGGTCGAGCCCGAGCCCTTCGATCATCAGCTTGTCGAAATGCCGCGCGAGATAGTCCGTGAGGAAGAAGCTGCCGAGCTCCGCCTCCATGAGATCGCGGAACGCCTCGGGGCCGGCGAAGAACTCGTAGCAATGCGGGCCGGCAATGCGCTCGACGCCTTCCTCCGCCAGCACGCGGTCGAGCTCGCCGCCGGTGCCGCAATCGCCATAGGCGACGAAGATGCGGTCATACTGCCCGCGCGCCGCCCGGATCTTGGCGCGCACGCCGGCGGGGATCTTCTGCGGCCGGTTATGCCAGCCGGCCGGCAGGCAGGTGACCGAGAGGTTGCGCAAGCCCTGCTGCTCGGCCACGGCCAGCATCTCGCGCGCGAGCGCGCCGCAGGCGATGACGAGGGTGGTGGGATGCGGTGCCATGGATCGGGCTGCCTGACCGGGTCGCATTTGGAACCGTGGCGCCTCGGGCGGGCCGGCCGCCGGCGCTTTCGGGTGAGCCGTTATAGGGCGGAAAAGCCGCCAAAAGCCAAGGCTTTATCCACGGTCGAGGGTAACCGTCCCGCGGCCTTTCCAGCAGGCCCCCGCGCGACTGCCCGTGGTCGATTTGCGACAGGAGCAAGCCCGGCCCTCACGCGCAGTCGCCGTCCGCGCAGCGATGCACCTCGACCGTCACATGGGCGAGGCGCGGCAGGCCTTCGAGCAGCGCCTTGTAATGGTCGGGCGGCTGCGGCGCGTGGGTCACGACCGAGAGGATCACGCCCAGATGCCGCGGCCCCACATGCCAGACATGGAGGTCGGCCACGCGATTGTCGCCCTCGGCCTCGATGCGCTCCGTGATGCGCCCGGCCATCGCCTCGTCGGCCCCGTAATCGAGCAGCATCCGGCCGCAATCGCGCAGCATGCCCCAGGACCACCAGCCGATCAGCAACGCGCCGAGGATGCCGACGGCGGGATCGAGCCAGAGCCAGCCGAGCCAGAGCCCGGCGGCAAGCGCCGCGATCGCCAGCACCGAGGTCAGCGCGTCGGCCGCCACATGGAGGAAGGCCGCGCGGAGGTTGCGGTCATGCTTCAGGCCGTGATCGCGCTCCTCCTGCGCGTGAGGCGCCGCGTGGTCCTGTGTTGCCCGCGCCGCCCCATGATCGTGGGCGTGCCCGTGATCGTGGCCGGCGCCGTCATGGCCGAGCCCGAGCAGCGCGATCGAGGCGAGATTGACGATGAGGCCGAGAAAGGCCACCAGCAACGCGTCCTCGAGCTCGACCCCGACCGGCGCATAGAGCCGCCGCACGCTCTCGACCGCGGTCCAGAGCGCGACGACGGCGAGCAGCACGGCGCTGGCGAAGCCGCCGAGCGCGCCGACCTTGCCGGTGCCGAAGGCGAAGCGCGGATCGGCCGAACGGTGGCGCGCCACCGCATAGGCATAGGCGGCGATGCCGAGCGCGCCGGCGTGGGTCGCCATATGCAGCCCGTCCGCCAGCAGCGCCATCGAGCCGAAGGCGAGGCCGGCCGCGACCTCGGCCACCATGGCGACGAGCGTGATGACGACGACCGCCTTGACCCGCCGCTCGTTGGCGGCATCGGTCGCGAGCGCGAAATCGTGCGAATGCTCGCCGCGCAGCCGCTCGACCGTATCGCGATGCAGGGATTCGAACGCCATCCGGGGACTCCCCCGCCGACTCAAGGGC
>CAZMUZ010000206.1:0-3247 GCA_964569315.1 uncultured Rhodospirillaceae bacterium
CGGGGTCGAGATCGGCGACACCGCGGTCGAGAACCGCTCGCGCGCCGTGAAGCGTCAGCTCCAGATGGTATTCCAGAACCCCGACAGCACGCTCAATCCGAGCCATTCGATCGGCTATGCCATCGCTCGAACCCTGCAGCGGCTGAAGCGGCTCGCAGGCGGGCTCGCAAACCGCGAGGCTCGGGGCTTGATGGAGACGGTGAAGCTGCCGGCGGATTTCGTGGCGCGGAAGCCGCGCCAGCTTTCGGGCGGCCAGAAGCAGCGCGTGGCGATCGCCCGCGCGCTTGCCGGCGGGCCCGAGCTCATGGTGGCGGACGAACCGGTCTCCGCGCTCGACGTCTCGGTGCAGGCGGCGATTATCAACCTGCTCATCGAGATCCAACGGCAGCGGGACGCGACGCTCGTTTTCATCTCGCACGATCTCTCGGTCGTGCGCTACCTGGCGGACCGCGTGGCGGTGATGTATCTCGGCAAGATCGTCGAGGCCGGGGCCGTGGAAGAGGTATTCGCGCCGCCCTACCATCCCTATACGGAGGCGTTGCTTTCGGCGGTGCCGATCCCCGATCCGGACGTGAAGCAGAAGCGGATCATCCTCGAAGGTAACATCCCCTCGGTCACCAATGTGCCGCCGGGTTGCCCTTTCGCCACGCGCTGCCCGCGCAAGGTCGGGCCGATCTGCGACGAGACGCCGCCGCCCGAGCTCAGGACGCCCGGCGGCCATCGCATCGTCTGCCATATCCCGCTGGAAGAGTTGGTCGGGGTAGACCCGGTGGTGAAGCGCGCATCCTAGGCGCGGCAGCCCGCCCGTCAGCCGCGGGCGCCGGCCGCTTCCAGAATGCGGATCATTTCCTTGTAGCCGCGGCGCTTTGCGTGAGAGAGCGGCCGTTCGCCGTCGCCGTCGGCGAGATCGACATCGGCGCCGGCCTCCACGAGCTGCCGCAGGATGTCCTGATGCGTGGGGCCGCCGTCGGAGAGGATGATCGTCTCCAGCAGCGCCGTCCAGCCGAGCCGGTTGACGTGATCGATCTCGATCGCGGTCTTGAGCAGCTCGCGGACCGTCTCCGGATGGCCGTGATGGGCCGCCGGGATGAGGGCCGTGCCGCCATAGCGGTTCGTGTCCGTGAGGTCGGCGCCCGCGGCGAGGCAAAGCCGAAGGATATCGAGCCTGCCCTCGGCGCCCGCATAGAGGAACGGCGTGTCGCGGATGTTGTCCTTGGCGTTGACGTCCGCGCCGGCCTCGATGAGGACGCGGGCCGCTTCGAGCGCATCGGCGTGCGTGGCGAGCAGCAAAGCCGTGCGATGCGCCCGATCGCGTTCATCGACGGCAGCGCCCTTGTCGAGCAGGCGGCGGACCTGCGCGGCATCGTTCGCGGCGGCGGCGGCGAGGAGCGGCTGTTTTGCCATAGCGGCGGTCAGGAGAGGCGGTCAGACAGCATCGACCGGAACCGGATCAGCGGCCTTCGCCGATCGCATCGGCGTAGAGCATGTGGAAATGATGCACCGCATGCTCGCTGATCTCGCTTCGGTCCCGGTCCACGATGAAGCGTCCCTGCACATAGCCGCGCGAGTTGAGCCCGCGCTGCACCGCTTCGCAGAGATCGTTGTCCTCCACGGAGAGCACGTTCTGGCCATATTCGCGGCGGGCCGCCCGCATCGGGGTCGTCTCCGGCGTCATGTGATAGTAGTCGGCGACCTGGAGCGTATGGTCCGGCCCGAGCGGCAGGATGTAGAAAAGCGTCATGTTGTGCTCGCCCGGCACGACATTCACCGTGAAGTTCGGCCAGAGCCACCAGAACCCGCCGATCTGCACCGGATCCTCCGGCTTGAAGACGTAGGCCTTGTTGTCCGGTCTGCCGCTCCGCGAGACGTGCGACGAATAGATGCCGTGCGTGACCGAGCGGTAGCTGTCGAGATCGACCAGGGTCGCGAAGGCCGGGTGGGCATTCTGGCAGTGATAGCACTCGAGATAGTTGTCGATGACGACCTTCCAGTTCGCCTTCACCTCGCCCTGGCCGCCGCCGACCCGCACCATCCTGTCGAAGCCCGGCACCAGCCGGCGCATCTCGTCGAGGAAGCCGGCCGCCTGCGTCGCCAGCGGCTCGGCGTCGGGATCGAGGTTGATGAAGAGGAGCGGCCCCAGCGCCTCGAGCCGGACCGGTTTCAGGCAAAACTCCTCCTTGCGAAAGCCTTCCACGTTCTCGCTGCCGCGCGCCGTGCGCAGCTCGCCGGTCAGGTGATAGGACCATGCGTGATAGGGGCAGGTGATGACCTTGGCCTCGCCCGCGCCCTTCACCAGTTCATGGGCGCGATGCTGGCAGACGTTGTAGAAGGCGCGGAGCGTCATGTCCTTGCCGCGCGCGATGAAGACGCTCTGGTTCAGGATGTTGAAGGTGAGGTAGCTGCCGGGCCGCGGCAGGTCGCCGACATGGCCGACATAGAGCCAGCTCCGGAAAAAGACGGCGTCGCCTTCCCGGCGGAAGATTTCGGGATCGGTGTAATAGCGCGAGGGCAGGGTGAAGGATCGCGCCGGATCGGGGTTGAGCTTCCGTTCCCAGGCGGGGCGGGCGACATTGGAGTCCGGCATGGCGATTCTCCTTCTTGCGTCGGCCGGCGGCGGGTCTTGCGGGCTCGGCTCTGCGCCGGTTCCCGGCCTCGACCGGCGGCAATTCTAGACGAGCCGGCACGGTCTTGTCCCGGCGGGGCGAGCGATGCCGCCCCCCTTTCGTAAACCCCGAGGGCGCCACCGCGGGCCGGGTTCATGGTTCCCGCCATCGCTCCGGAATCGCGGAAATCATGGAGCTTCCGCCATGTTGACGCGCGCGCGGATCGACTATCATGCGGCGCGAAATCGCCGGCTTCCCGGCATTCCGACACGATCCCTTGCATCACGAGACAGGAAGAAACGAGCAATGGCCGAATTCGACATCGAGAAGGCGAAGAAGGAAATGGAGCCCTGGTACTGGTGGGGCATCCCGACCTTCTTCAAATGTCCCTGGGACGAGAACGTCAGCAACTGCGACATCGCGCTCGTCGGCGTGCCGCACAGCTCCGGCAACGGCTCGACGGAGCGGGATCAGCATCTCGGCCCCCGCGCGGTGCGGAACGTTTCGGGCTGGTATCGCCGCGGCCACCAGGAATTCGGCTTCGTGCCCTGGGAGGTCTGCCGCATTCATGACATTGGCGACGTGCCGCTGCCCCATGCGATGAACAACGATCTCTCGGTCGAGCATATCGAGGCCTATTTCAA
>CAZMUZ010000207.1:0-3222 GCA_964569315.1 uncultured Rhodospirillaceae bacterium
GTCGCCTGGCCCTCGGGCTCGAAGCCGATCACCCGAAGCTCGCCGGTCGCCGCATTGGTCTCGACGGCGACGCGGCTGTCGCCATTGAGGATCGGCGGGATCAGCCAGTCGAAGGGCTCGGCATGGCGGTCGAGCCAGTCCGTCATGAGCTTGCGCCGGAGCTGGCTGTAGGCACCGCGCGGCGAGCCGGGCAAGGTCATGCCGAGCCAGTGATTGGCGACGGCAGCCGGCGCCTCGTGCAGACGCGCGGCCGTCTCCAGCCGCTCGATCACGATGGCCTCGCCCGGCCGCGTGCCGCTCAGTACGAAGAAGGCCGGCAGGCAGATCGGCGTGTCGCGCAGCATCGCCTTCGCCGCTTCGTAGTCGCGGCAATGGTCGAAGACGCGGCGCATGAGATGCGCGGGCGGCAGACCGCGCGAGCGTCCGACGGCGATGCGGTCCGCGAGCCAGTCGGTCGCGAAAAAGGGCGTGCGCTTGCGCAAGGGCGGCTGGTTGAAGGCGGCGGCGAAGCGTCCCTTGGCCATGCCGGTCAGCACACCGCTGAAGCCAGGCCAGGTGACGTTGAGCCATTCGCCGGCGGGGCCGCGATGGCGCGCCACGGCGAGGTTGCGGCCGAGGCCCGGCATCGGCCAGTCGAGCACGCGGAGCATCCGCACGCCTTCGCCCGCGTCGCTGGCGCCCGTGGTGCAGGCCCATTCGTAGGAGAGATTGAGCATATGGACGCCGGGCTGCCGCATCGCGGCGGCGATGCGGTCGATCTCCCCCAGATAGGGATTGTTCTGGCGCCGGAGCCAATTGCGCGACCGCCAGTCGCCGAGCTTCAGCAGCCAGAGCGGATAGATCTCGCGCGCGACGCCGGCGAGCGCCTGGGTGCGGCCCGCTTCGCGCAAGGCCAGCTCCGCCGCGTCGCTGGCGGCGAGCTCGACGATCGGGATTTCCGGAAGGCCGGGCAGCGCGTCCCACATGCCGCCTAAGGTCGGGCGCGGCGCGCCGATTGGCAAGACGGCAGGGTGCATCACGAAGCCGCGGGCGAGGGATCGCGCGGTCAGCGCATATTGACGGCGGCCGGCTCGGCTTCCTCGATCAGCCGGCGGGCCGGGAACTCGAGGGTGACGGTGGTGCCCTTGCCGACGGTGCTGTCCACGGCGATGCGCCCGTCATGCTGCTCGACGAGGCGGCGCGAGATGGCGAGACCGAGGCCGGTGCCTTCGTTGTGGGCGCGGCTGGCGTCGCCCTGGCGGAAGGGTTCGAAGAGACGCGCCATGTCCTTCGGCGTGATGCCGATGCCGGTGTCGTGGATGCGGATGCGGAGCTGACCGGCGGCGGAGACCCCGGCCTCGACCCAGACGCGGCCGCCGGGCGGGGTGAACTTGACCGCGTTCGACAGCAGGTTGAGGAGGATCTGGCGGAACTGCTTCGCGTCGGCGAAGAGCGAGGGCAGGTGCGGCGGCAAGGCGGCGGTGAGCTCGATGCGGCCCGCCGCAGCGCGCGGCTCGACCAGCGTCACGCAGGTCGCGATCTCGGCGCGCGGCGAAACCACTTCCTCGCGCATGTCGAGACGGCCGGCCTCGATCTTCGCCATGTCGAGGATGTCGTTGATGACGGCGAGCAGGTGGCTGCCGCTCGCATGGATGTTGGCGGCGTAGCTCGCATAGCGCTCGATCGCCGCCTCGCCGAACACGCGGTCGCGGATCACCTCGGAGAAGCCGAGGATGGCGTTCAACGGCGTGCGCAGCTCGTGGCTCATATTGGCGAGGAAATCCGACTTGGCGCGGCTCGCCGCCTCGGCCGCTTCCTTCGCCATCATCAGCGCGGCTTCGGCCTGCTTGCGGGTGGTGATCTCCTCGACCGTGCCTTCGTAGTATTTCACCCGCCCGAGCGCATCGCGCACCAGCCAGGCGGCCTCGGAGATCCAGATCCGTTCGCGCGACTTGTGGCGGTAGATCTCGGATTCCATGTTGATGACGAAGCCGTCGCGCTCGAGGCGCCGCTGGAACTCGGCGCGGCGTTCCGGATCGACGTACCATTCGCGCCCGATGTCGCCGACCGAGGCGAGCATCTCGGCTTCGCTCGCATAGCCGTTGAGGTCCACCAGCGCCGCATTGGCGCGGAGCTGGCGGCCGTCGGGCGAGGAGCGGTAGATGCCGATGGCGGCATTCTCGAACAGGCTCGCATGCTCGCGCTCGGCCTCGGCGAGGGCGCGCTGCGTCTGGATGAGGGCGGTGATGTCGCGATAGACCGAGACATAGCCGCCCTCGGCGGTCTCGCGATGCAGCGCCTGGAGCGTGCGGCCGTCCTCGGTGCCGAACTGGGCATGCTCGCCGGGCGCGCGGCCGCGGCCGATCGCATCGGCAAGCCCCTTGCGCAGGCAGGTCGCGCCGAAATCGAGGCCCGGCTGCAGCACCAGGTCGGGGAAGGCGAAGATCCATTCGAAGGCGGTGTTCCAGGCGAGCAGCTTCCACTGGGCGTCGAAGATCGCGAAGCCGTCCGACATGCTTTCGATCGCGTCGCGGAAGCGCGCCTCGCTCCGGTTGATGCGAAGCTCGGCCTGGGCCGCGATCTGGCGGTTGAGCTCGGTCAGCTCCTCGGCCATGAGGGAAAGGCCGCGATCGGCGGAGTTCCGGGCCAGGTCCGCGTCCTGATAGTCGCGCTCGAGGAAGGCCATGAGGCGGGCGACATCGATCTCGCCGTTCGCCGCGGTGGCGGCCGCCAGATGCTGGGCGAGGCGCGGATGCATCATGGCGCCGCTCCGGAGGACATCGTCCTGCGCGCGCGGCGGGGCGGGGCCGCGCAGATGGGGCGGCGCGCGCGCATGGGCCGACGGCCGGCAAACCGCCAGTTCATCGCGATTCCGAGGACTCGAGGATCGATCCGCACGGCGCAGTTTCCCCCGTCGCCCCAGCAAATCCCCCCAGCGTTAATATCCGCTTAAGAGTTCGGGCGAGGCGGTGTCCGCAGCCGCGGCGAGAGTTTTCCAAGGCCCTGTCCGGCCTCGAGGAATCCGGCCGGCGGGCGGCTCCGGCGCTTGCTCTCCGACGGCGGCTTGGTCTAGGGTCCGCGCCGCGCCGGCCATGCCCGCCCGCGCTGCGCCGGCCTCCCGAGGCCAAGGACCCGCGCAGCCCGGACGCGCCGGACGCGATGGACGGGTGGCTGAGTGGTTGAAAGCACCGCACTCGAAATGCGGCATACTCGCAAGGGTATCGGGAGTTCGAATCTCCCCCC
>CAZMUZ010000208.1:0-3070 GCA_964569315.1 uncultured Rhodospirillaceae bacterium
CGACTTTCGCCGAATCCTCGCCACCGGCATCAGCCGCATCCGCGCCAAGATCAAATACCGCCCCGTCGTGTTCGAGCTGGCACCGGAGCTCTTCACGCTCCTGGAGCTGCAGCGTATCGTGGAAGCGATCGCGGGGCTTTCGCTGCACAAACAGAATTTCCGCCGCCTGCTGGAGCGCTCGAAGCTCGATTCCGCCGCCGAGGCGGCGGCCGACGAGGCGGAGCGCTTCGAGCGTTCGATGGCCGAGCTCGCGGACCATGATTTCGTGGTGATCGATACGCCGGGCAGCGACACCAACCTGATGCGGATGGGCCATGCCCGCGCCGATACCCTCATCACCCCGCTCAACGACAGCTTCGTCGATCTCGATCTCCTCGCCCATGTCGATGCGGCCGGGCAGCGTGTGCTCTATCCGAGCCTCTATGCCGAGATGGTGTGGGAGCAGAAGAAGCAGCGCGCGATCCGCGACGGCGGCTCGATCGACTGGATCGTCATGCGCAACCGCCTCGCCACCCTCGACGCCCGCAACAAGCGGAAAGTCGGCCGGCTGATCGACCAGCTCGCGCGCCGGATCGGCTTTCGCCTGGCGCCGGGCTTCAGCGAGCGGGTGGTGTTCCGCGAGCTGTTCCTGAAGGGCCTGACCCTGCTCGACCTCGCGGAAAGCGGCACCGCCCTGACGCTTTCCCACGTGGCCGCCCGCCAGGAGCTGCGCGGGCTCCTCGACACCATCGGGCTCGTCTCGGCCGAGGCGCGCAAAGCGGGCTAGACGGATCGCCCCCGCACGCCCAATTCTAGGGGCGAGGTGCCAAGGGAGATCATGGCCGGTTCCGACCCCAAACTGCCCGTCCGTCCGCAACGCGGCGAGGTCGCGGCGTTCCTCGACAGGCTCGCGCGCACCCCGGCCCCGCTGAAGGGTCCGGGGCGCGGCCGGCTGCTGTTCGCGCTCGATGCCACCGCCAGCCGGCAGCCGAGCTGGGACCGGGCAATGGCGCTCCAGGCCGAGATGTTCTCCGAGGCGGCGCGGCTCGGCGGCCTCGACATCCAGCTCGCCTACTATCGCGGCTTCGACGAGCTCAAGGCGACGCCCTGGCTCGCCGATGCCGACGCGCTGCTCCGCCGCATGACGGGCGTCTCCTGCGTCGGCGGGCGGACGCAGATCGACCGGCTGCTGGCCCATGCCCTCGCGGAAACCCGCCACCGCAAGGTGAACGCGGTGGTCTTCGTCGGCGACGCCATGGAGGAAGAGCCGGAGGCGCTCTGCCATCGCGCCGGGGAACTCGGGATTCTGGGGGTACCTCTCTTCCTCTTCCAGGAGGGCGGGGATCCCCTGGCCGCCGACACCTTCCGCCGGATGGCGAAGCTTTCCGGGGGCGCGCATTGCCAGTTCGACGCCAACAGCGCGCGCGAGCTGCGCGACCTGCTCCGCGCGGTCGCCGTCTTCGCCACCGGCGGCGCGCTGGCGCTGGAGGATTTCGGCAAGCGGACCGGCGGGCCGGTGCTGCAGATCACCCGGCAACTCAACCGGCCGGGTCGGCCGTGATCGGCTATCTCTTCCTCGGCCTGCTGCTGCTGGCGGCGGTCCATTTCGCCCTGCGCTGGCTGGTTCGGGCCGATCCCGCATTCCTCGCCCGGGCGCTCAGGGTGGCGGGCCTCGTGCTGCTCGGCGCGTTCGTGCTCTATCTGCTGCTGAGCGGCCGGGCGGCGCTGCTCAGCATGCTCGCGATGTTCGGCATCCCGATCGCGCTCATGTGGCGTCGGCGGCTCGCGACGCGTCCGGCCTATGGCGGGCAGGGACCCCGGGCAGGCGGCAAATCCAATCTCGAGACGGCCTGGTTCGAGGTGACGCTGGACCACGACAGCGGCGCCATGGAGGGCAAGGTCAAGCGCGGGCGCTTCTCGGGACGCGCGCTCTCCAGCCTCACCGTGGAACAGCTCGTGGAGCTGCTGGCCGAATGCGACGAGGACGTGGATTCGGCGGCCGTGATCGAAGCCTATCTCGATCGGCTCCACGGCGCCGGCTGGCGCCATGCGAAGGCCGGAACGGAAGGCCCGGGGGGCGACGCGGCCGGCAAGAGCGGCATGACCCGGGAGGAAGCCTATGCGGTGCTCGGCCTCAAGCCGGGTGCCAGCGAGCGGGAAGTGCGCGCGGCCTATCTTCGCCTGATGAAGAAACTCCACCCCGATCGCGGAGGTTCGGACTATCTGGCCGCGCGGCTGAACGAGGCGCGCAACCTGCTGCTGGATGCGTGAGGGATCCGGGCGGCCGGTTTCTCGGGCGGTCGGTTGCCCGGGCGGTCGGTTGCCCGGGCGGTCGGTTGCATTGACGCGACGGCTTATGGCACAAACGGCGCGCCGCTGCTCCGATTCCAAGGAAAAATTCATGGCATTTCAAAAGGTTCGCAAGGCGATATTCCCGGTCGGCGGCCTCGGGGTGCGCTTTCTTCCGGCCACCAAGGCGATGCCGAAGGAAATGCTGCCGGTCGTCGACAAGCCGCTCATCCAGTATGCGGTGGAAGAAGCCATGGCGGCCGGCATCGAGCAGTTCATCTTCGTCACCGGCCGCGGCAAGAGCGCCATCGAGGATCATTTCGACCGTTCCTTCGAGCTCGAGGAGACGCTCGCCCAGCGCAACAAGAAGACCGAGCTTTCCATGATCGCGAGCCTGCTGCCGGAAGCGGGGCAGGTCGCCTATCTGCGCCAGCAGCAGCCGCTCGGCCTCGGCCACGCGGTCTGGTGCGCGCGCCACCTCGTCGGCGACGAGCCGGTGGCGGTGCTGCTCGCGGACGATCTGGTGAAGGCCGACAAACCCTGCCTCGCGCAGATGATCGAGGCGTATCAGCAGGTCGGCGGCAACCTGATCGCCGTGATGGACGTGCCGAAGCCGCATACCGACAAATACGGCATCGTGCAGCCGGGCGAAACCCGAGGACGGCTCGTGGAGGTCGGCGGGCTGGTCGAGAAGCCGTCGCCGGCGAAGGCGCCCTCGACCCTCGCCGTGATCGGACGTTATATCCTCGACCCCGCCATCTTCGCCTAGCTCGCCCGCCAGGAACGCGGCGCCGGCAACGAG
>CAZMUZ010000209.1:0-3007 GCA_964569315.1 uncultured Rhodospirillaceae bacterium
GGCGATCTTTCCGAGAACGCCGAGTATCACGCGGCGCGCGAGCGCCAGAGCTTCATCGAGGGCCGCGTCGCCGAGCTCGAGGACAAGATCGCGCGCGCCGAAGTGATCGATGTGAGCAAGCTTTCCGGCAAGGAAGTGAAGTTCGGCGCCACCGTCACGCTGCTGGACGAGGACACCGACGAGAATGCGAGCTACCAGATCGTCGGCCAGGATGAGGCCGATATCGCGGCGCGTCGCCTCTCCATCACCTCGCCGCTCGCGCGTGCCCTCATCGGCAAGCGGGTCGGCGATGCGGTCGAAGTGACGACGCCGGGCGGCTCGAAGTCCTACGAGATCGTCAAGATTGCCTTCAAATAGGCGAACGCCCGGACGTTCCCCGCCGGCGCGATCGCCGCGCAATTTCACCGATATTGCCTATACCGACGCGGTCAAGGCGGCGCAGCACCGCCTCGGTGCGCGCGCGCGCAACGAGGAGCTCGAGAAAGAGCCGCGCCGCACCGCCGTGACGCCCGAGCTCGCGGCCTGGCTCGCCGAACGCGTCTCCTTCTTCTTCGGCACGGCGAGCGCCGACGGCCAGCCCTACATCCAGCATCGCGGCGGGCCGGCCGGATTCCTCGTGGCGGTGGACGAGCAGCATCTCGGCTGGGCCGAGTTCAGCGGCAACAAGCAATACATCACCACCGGCAACCTCGCCGAGAACGACCGCGCGATCATCTTCGCGGTCGATTACGCGGCGCGGCGGCGGCTCAAGCTCTGGGGCCGGGCCACCCTCGTCGAGGATGCGGAATTCGTCGCCCGCGTGACGCCGCCCGGCTTTCCGCAGCATCCGACGCGCGCCGTACGGTTCCGGGTCGAGGCCTGGGACATCAACTGCCCGTCGCACATTCCGCAGCTCTTCACCCTCGCCGAGGTGGAGGCGGCGACGCGCGCCATGACCGCGCGCATCGAGGCGCTCGAAGCCGAACTCGAGAAACTCGGCCGCGCCTCGAAACGGTCGGACTAACCGCCGTTCTTGGGCCGTCGTTCTTGGGCCGTCGTTCTCGAGCCGTCGCTCTCGGGGCCTGGCGAAACTCTCGCGGATCGACGCGCGCGATCAGCCTTCGACGGCGATCGGCACGCCCGGCGCATTCTTCGTGCTGCGGATGGCGAGAGCCGACTTCACATGGCTCACATTCGGCGCGGCGGTGAGGCGCGTCGTCACGAAGCGCTGGTAGGCGTCCCAGTCGGTCGCCACCACCTTCAGCAGGAAGTCCGCTTCGCCCGCCAGCATGTTGCACTCGCGCACCTCGGGCCAGGACTGCATCAGCGCCTCGAAGGCCTTGAGATCGGATTCCGCCTGGCTCGAAAGCCCGACCTGCGCGAAGACGGTGACGCCGTAGCCGAGCAGCTCGGCATTGAGGTCGGCGTGATAGCCACGGATGAACCCCGCCTCCTCCAGCGCCCGCACGCGGCGCAGGCAAGGCGGCGCGGAGATCCCGGCGCGGCTCGCGAGCTCGACATTCGTCATGCGGCCGTTCTGCTGCAGGTCGCTCAGGATCTTGCGGTCGATGCGGTCGAGCTTTACCCGGCGCATAATTACCTCGCTGTCGGCAAGCCATTTTGCGCAACTATATTGCCGAGTCGCGAGACGCGCAAAGGATGCCCGGCACAGGCCCAAAAAGGCGACGGCTCATCCCCCTGTCCGGTAAGGCAGATTCGCAGCCTCCCGCCCTCGCCTTGCAGTACGCGCATAGCACACCTAATCTGATATGCGACGTTTTCGCACGGGAAAGGACGGTCCGGTCGTGGCTACGGGACCCATCAAGCACAGCAAGCTGCTCATCATCGGCGCCGGCCCCGCGGGCTACACCGCAGCAATCTATGCGGCGCGCGCGAATCTGAAGCCGACGCTGATCGAGGGGCTGCAGCCCGGCGGCCAGATGACGATTACGACCGACGTCGAGAACTATCCCGGCTTCGCGGACGTGATCCAGGGCCCCTGGCTCATGGAGCAGATGCGGGCCCAGGCCGCCCATGTCGGCACCGAGCTCGTCTCCGACCTCATTACCAAGGTCGATTTCTCGCGCCGCCCGTTCCGCGCCGAGGCGGATAGTGGCACCGTCTTCACCGCGGACGCGGTGATCATCGCGACGGGCGCGCAGGCGCGCTGGCTCGGATTGCCGAGCGAGGAGCGCTATCGCGGCTTCGGCGTCTCGGCCTGCGCCACCTGCGACGGATTCTTCTTCCGCGGCAAACAGGTCGCGATCGTCGGCGGCGGCAACACGGCGGTCGAGGAAGCGCTCTATCTCACCCATCACGCCGACAAGGTCACGCTGATCCATCGCCGCGACAAGTTCCGCGCCGAGAAGATCATGCAGGACCGGCTCTTCGCCAATCCGAAGATCGAGGTGATCTGGGACAGTACCGTCGAGGAAGTGCTCGGCGGCGGCGATCCGCCGGGCGTCACCGGCGTGCGCATCCGCAACGTGAAGAGCGGGAAGACGACCGACCTCAAGGTGGACGGGCTCTTCGTCGCCATCGGCCACACGCCGGCGACGGAACTCTTCCGCGGCCAGCTCGACACCGACCCCGAAGGCTATCTGCTGACGCGGCCGGACAGCACCCGGACCTCGATCCCCGGCGTGTTCGCGGCCGGCGACGTGAAGGACAAGGTGTTCCGCCAGGCCGTCACCGCGGCCGGCATGGGCTGCATGGCGGCCCTGGAAGCGGAGAAATTTCTCGCTGCGGCAGAGGCGCCTTCCGCCTCGCAGGCTGCGGAGTAGAACGGATCCGCGCGCGATCCGCAGAAAGCCGATAGCCCGATGGCGATGGCCGCATGACGATGGATTGGGACAAGCTGAGGATCTTTCACGCGGTTGCGGAAGCCGGAAGCTTCACGCATGCGGGGGAGAGTCTCAATCTCAGCCAGTCGGCCGTCAGCCGGCAGATCAGCGCGCTCGAGGAGAGCCTCAATACCGCCCTCTTCCACCGTCACGCGCGCGGCCTGATCCTGACCGAGCAGGGCGAG
>CAZMUZ010000210.1:0-2860 GCA_964569315.1 uncultured Rhodospirillaceae bacterium
TTTTCAGCGGCAAAGTAAGAGTTTTGTGAGAATCTACACCGGCCATGAGATTCACTGAGAAAACACAGGCCGATTGACATAGTACGATTCCCATAGGAATTTGAGCGCTCGCGACGACGGACCGACACGACGGGAAATCCGGGGGGAACACCGACAATGAGCGATAGCCGCAGTAACTCCATCCTCGAGGATCGCGTCCTGCAGGCCGGAGAAGAGTGGTCGCGGGTGCTGGCGCCCGGCCAGATTCTTCGGATCGTCGATCTCGAGGGTTATCAGGCGGTCGATTTCCTCTGCTACAACGCCAAGGATCCGGCGGAACGGTACAACGCGGCCGACACGATGAAGATCAACGGATCGATCTTCATCGGAAAGGGCGCGAAGATCTATTCCGATATGGGCAATGCCCTCTTCACCGTCATCGAGGATAGCTGCGGCCGGCACGACACCATCGGCGGTTGCTGCTCGAACGAGGCGAACCGCCTGCGATACGGCGCCAAGGACGGGCCGAACTGCCGCGACAACTTCGTCCGCGCATTGACTCGGCATGGCCTCGGCAAGAAGGACATCGTGGCCAACATCAACTTCTTCATGTTCGTGCCGGTGAACCCCGATGGCTCGATGAGCGTCGGTCTCGACGCAGGCCACTCCAGCGCCGGCGACCGGGTCGAGCTGCGTGCGGAGACAAATGTTCTCGCCGTGCTTTCCAACTGCCCGCAGATCCACAACGCCGTGAACAACTTCAATCCGACCCCGATCAGCGTGACGGTGTTCGATCGCACCTGACGGCGGCCGACGCTTCGCGATCCGACCGCGGCGTGGCTTACCCTCCAGGAACCGGCGGCCTGGGCCGGGTCGCGGGGCAGCGCAGCCTCCTTCACCGAAGGGTTATACGGCCCTATCGATAGCGACGTCGGGCGCCTCCTGCATGAGCCGGCAGCCTGCGGAAAGTTCGAGCCCGCAGAAAGCGCGATCCGCCAACGGGTTGCGCACTAAAGCTTCGGGCGACGCCGATGCCAGTCGGTCACGCGCTGGTAGGCATGCCCGACCTTCAGGATGCGCGCCTCGTCGAACGGGCGGCCGGCGATGGAAAGCCCGATCGGCATGCCATCCCCATCGAACCCGCAAGGCACGGAAACAACCGGCAGGCCGGTGAGGTTGAAGGGCTCCGTGTTGCGAATGAGCGACCCGAACACGGCGTCCTGCTTGCCGCGGATATTGATGGTGTCCTGCCCCAGCTTCAGCGCGGTGATGGGGAGCGTCGGCAGCGCGAGAACATCCACCGTCTCCAGCACCTCCGCAATCTCCCGGCCCAACAAGGTGCGAAAGCGTTGGGCGTGCAGGTAATCCTTCGCCGGCACGTAGTTGCCGAGCTCGACAAAGAGCCTGACCTGCTCGGTGAAAGCATCGCCTTTGGTGCCGATCACGTCATCGTGGTAGGCTGACGCTTCGCACAGATACATCGTTACGGCCGCGGCCGCCGCGTGGTCGATGTGCGGGATGTTCACCACACGCACGCTGGCACCCAGCGACTTCAGCACGTCGACCGCCTTCAGCACGGCCTTCTCCACCGCCGGCAGCGCGCGGCTATAGAAATAATGCTTGGGCAGTCCGATCTTGAGGCCCTTGATGCTGCCCCTGAGCGCTGATCGATAGTCCGCGATCGGGCGATCCACCGTCGTCGGATCGCGCGGATCCTGGCCGACAATGGGCTGCAGGAGAATGGCGCAGTCTTCGACGCTATGCGCCATCGGGCCCGGATGATCCATGCTCCAGCAGAGCGGAAAGATGCCCGCGCGGCTGGCCCGGCCGTAGGTCGGCTTGATGCCGGTGATACCGCAGGCCGATGAAGGAATCCGGATCGAGCCGCCGGTGTCCGAGCCGGTCGCGCCGGCGCAGAGATCGAGCGCCACCGCCGCGCCGGAGCCGCCGCTGGAGCCGCCGGTGAAACGGCTGAGATCCCATGGGTTGCGCGAGGGGCCGAAGCAGCTCTCGGCATTGGTGGGGCCATAAGCGAACTCGTGCGTGTTGAGCTTGCCAAGCAGCACTGTGCCCGCGGCCTTGTAGCGCGCCACCACGGTCGCATCCTCTTTCGGCACATGGCGCTTGAGGAGGCGCGAGCCGGCGGTGGTACGCACGCCTTTTGTGCTGTAGAGATCCTTGTGGCCGATCGGGATGCCGTGCAGGGGTCCCTGCCAACGGCCGCGCATGATCGCGGCCTCGGATGCCTTCGCTTCCTTCAGTGCAATTTCGGGCGTCGGCGTGACGAAGGCATTGACCTTGTCGTTGTAGGCATCGATGCGCGCCAGGTAGGCTTTCGCGAGCTCGACCGGCGAGATCTTGCGCGCCTTGATCGCGGCGGCCTGCTGGGCGATGGAGAGCTCGGTGATCTCGCTCATTTGCCTCTCCTCGCCCGGGGTTCGATCGGGCGGTAGATGAAGGCAGGCTCGACCTCCTTCAGCGGCAAATCGCGCAGCCGCGCAATCTCGCTCACGAGCCCCTCCAGCGTCTCGGCATGCAGCTTGGCGCGGCCGGGCCCCAGCGGCAGCGCTGCCAACTCGCCGGCAACGCCTTTGATCGTGGTTTGTGTAAGCTTTTTGCGCGGTGGCATGCTCGCCTCCCAATTCTGCGACATTCCTGCAGGCCATTGGGCGGCGGGGACTCACGCGCGTCAAGCCCATGCGCATATGAGCGACGTCGGGTTGAACCCCTACAGATCGTCGAGCGACCGGCCGCGCCCATCGACCGTTCAGATAAGCGTAGAAAAGGCAGATGGTCCATGCCGTCGACATTCCTCCGCGATGACGCCATCGAATTCGGATGGCAGACTGAACCCGGGCAGGCAGATCGAAGGGCCGTTGAA
>CAZMUZ010000211.1:0-2821 GCA_964569315.1 uncultured Rhodospirillaceae bacterium
ACAAGCTCAGGATGAGGGCTCTTTTTTTGCGGCCCTAACCGCGTTCCTCATGGTGAGCCGGTCGAACCATGAGGCCATAGCTCACTGTGCGCGGCGGCGGCGGCTTTCGCGACGGCCGCGGCCTTCGCCTTCGGCGCCCGGCGCCACCGGCTCGCGGAAGCGCTGGATCCAGCGCATGCAGTTGGGATCGTGCCCCATCGCCACGTCGGCGCCCATCACGCCGGTCATCTCCTCGAGATGGAGCGGGTTGGTGATGGCCGAGGTCATGCCCGCGCCGATCAGCATGGCGAGGAAGGCCTGGTTGAGGCCATGGCGGTTCGGCAGGCCGAAGCTGAAATTGGAGGCGCCGCAGCAGGTATTGACCTTGAGCTCCTCGCGCAGCCGCCGGATCAGATGGAACACCGCACGGCCCGCGTCGTTGAGCGCGCCCACCGGCATGACCAGCGGGTCCACCACGACGTCCGAAGCGGGAATCCCGTAATCCATCGCGCGGTGCACGATCTTCTTCGCCACCTCGTAGCGCACGTCGGGATCTTCCGAGATGCCGGTCTCGTCGTTGGAGATCGCGATGACCGCGGCGCCGTATTTCTTGACCAGCGGCAGCACGACCTCGAGCCGCTCCTCCTCGCCGGTAACCGAATTCAGCAGCGCCTTGCCCTTGTAGACCGCGAGCCCCGCCTCCAGCGCCGCCACGATCGAGGAGTCGATGGAGAGCGGCACGTCGGTCAGCGACTGCACGAGCTGGATCGATTCGGCGAGGATGCGCGGCTCGTCGGCGAGCGGGATGCCGGCATTGACGTCGAGCATGTGGGCGCCCGCCTCGACCTGCGCCAGCGCGTCCGATTTGACGCGGCTGTAATCGCCCGCCGCCATCTCCGCCGCCAGCAGCTTCCGGCCGGTCGGGTTGATGCGCTCGCCGATCACGACGAAGGGCCGCTCGAAGCCGATCACGACCTCCCTGGTCGCCGAGCTGATCACGGTATCGGTCATGGAACAGGCATCCTTTCCTTGTCGCGTTCGTTCCGGCCGCGGCGGATCTGGCGGTCGCGCATGACCCCGGACGCGGCGATGATCTCCGAGACGAGTTCCTCCTGGCGGTAGGCCATCACATGCACGCCGGAAACGCCCTCGATCTCGCGAATCTGCTGAATGAGCTCGATGCAGAGCTGCTTGCCTTCGAGCTTCTGGTTTTTCGCTCCCTCGAGCCGCTGGACGACATCGTCCGGTATATGGATACCCGGGACATGCTCGCGCATCCAGCGCGCCGCGCGGGCGGACGCCAGCGGCCCGACGCCGACCAGGATAAAAGCCTTCTCCGCGAGCCCGTCATCGCGCGCCCGCGCCATGAAAGCCTCCAGCCGCGGCATATCGAAGCAGTATTGCGTCTGGATGAATTCGGCCCCCGCCGCGATCTTCTTGCCCATATGGACAGCCCGGTAGTCGTAGGGCGGCACGAAGGGGTTGGCGGCGGCCCCGAGGAAGACCTGCGGCGGCACGGTGATCTTGCGGCCGGAGAGGAACATGCGCTTGTCGCGCATGGTGCGCACCGTTTCCAGGAGCGAGGTCGAATCGAGATCGAACACCGGCTTGGCGCCCGGCTGGTCGCCCGCCTGCACCCCGTCGCCGGTGAGGCAGAGGATGTTCTGCACCCCCATGGCGGCGGCGCCGAGCACGTCGCCCTGGATCGCGATCCGGTTCCGGTCGCGGCAGGAGATCTGCATCACCACGGCGTAGCCTGCCCGCGTGAGCAGGCTGCAGATGCCGACACTCGACATGTGGGTGTTGGCGCCGGACGCGTCGGTCGCGTTGATCGCGTCGCAGACTTCGGAAAGCACCAGCGCCCGCTCATAGACCTCGCGCGGGTCGGCGCTGTCGGGCGGGTTCAGCTCCGCGGTCACCGCGAATCGCCCCGAGCGCAGCACGCGTTCCAGCCGGCCGCGCGAGCTGTGGCCGGCCAGCACCGGCAGCGGCGCGCCGGGATCGAGATTGTGGTCGGGCGTCATCATCCCTGCTTCGCCGGCGCGGGCCCGGCCGGCGCGGGCTTCGCCGGCGCGGGCCCGGCCGGCCCAGGCTCGACCGGCCCAGACTCGGCCGATGCCGTCTTCTCGCGCACCACGCGGAGCCAGGAGGACCGGCCCTTGAGGCGGTTATCGACCGGCTTCTGCACGGTCAGGATCGCGTCGCTCTCGCGCATCGCGCGGGCGCCTTCCCAGGCCTGCACCCAGACGCATTTCATCTCGGGCTTCACCTCGCAATGGCCATTGAGGCGCACGCCGCCGCAAGGACCGTTGCGAAGGTTCTTCGGGCAGTTCATCGGGCAGGACATGCCGGTCTGGGAGAGCGCGCACTGGCCGCACATCTGGCAATCGAAGAGCAGGCCCTTCGCCCCGCGTTCCAGCGCCGCCACCGGCCGCTCCAGCCGCTCGTGCCCGATCGCCTTCCAGAGCGGTGCCAGCCGGACCATCGCGCCCTCGAAGCCCTTGTAGAAGGCTTCGAGCCTTCGCGAATGACGGACGGACCAGAGACGGACGGCATACATGGCTCGATGTCTCACGCGCTGTTGATCTCCTCCCCCTGGAGGGGGGAGGTCAGGGAGGGGGTGGAGCGCGAAGCGAGACGATTCGATTCGTCGAAGGACTGACGCAGCGACGCAAACGGAAATCTGCTCGAGGCTTTCTCACTCACCCCCACCCCTCCCTCCCCCCTCCGAGGGGGAGGGAGAAGTGCAACACGCCACGAGCTTTCCTCTTCCCCTCGAGGGGGAGGGAGAAGTGCAGCACGCCACGAGCTTTCCCCTCCCCCTCGAGGGGGAGGGAGAAGT
>CAZMUZ010000212.1:0-2807 GCA_964569315.1 uncultured Rhodospirillaceae bacterium
ATCCGGCCGCAGCCGCGCTCGCCGGGGCCGTCCTCTCGCTCGTCTGGGCCGCGACCGGCTGGTCGCTCGCCCGCGCCCTCGCCCGCCGCACCGCCGCCGGGCGAAGGGCTGGGCCGCTGGTCGCGGCACCCGGCGAGGCCGGCTGAACGGGCGGGACGGCGGCGGCTGCGGGAGCGACCGTCGGCCCGGGCGGGCTATTGCGGCGGGGCGCCTTAATGCAGCCGACGGCCGCCTGCGGCGGCGCCGCGCACGGTCGGGCGTTCCTTCTCGTCGAAGAGCTCGGAGAGCTTGTCCATCACCGCACCGCCGAGCTGCTCCGCATCGACGATGGTGACGGCGCGGCGGTAGTAGCGCGTCACGTCGTGGCCGATGCCGATCGCGATCAGCTCGACGCTGGAGCGGGTCTCGATATAGTCGATCACCTCGCGCAGATGGCGCTCGAGATAGTTGCCGGGATTGACCGAGAGCGTGGAATCGTCGACCGGCGCGCCGTCCGAGATCACCATCAGGATGCGCCGCTGCTCGGAGCGCGCCAGCAGGCGGTCATGCGCCCAGAGCAGCGCCTCGCCGTCGATGTTCTCCTTGAGGATGCCCTCGCGGAGCATGAGGCCGAGACTCTTTCGCGCCCGCCGCCAGGGGGCGTCGGCCGGCTTGTAGATGATGTGGCGGAGATCGTTGAGTCGCCCCGGATTGGCGGGCTTGCCGTTGGCGAGCCAGCGCTCGCGCGACTGGCCGCCCTTCCACATGCGGGTGGTGAAGCCCAGCACCTCGACCTTCACGCCGCAGCGCTCGAGCGTGCGGGCGAGGATGTCGGCGCTCATCGCGGCCACGGTGATCGGCCGGCCACGCATTGAGCCCGAATTGTCGATGAGGAGGGTCACGACCGTGTCGCGGAACTCCATGTCCTTCTCGCGCTTGTAGGAAAGCGGGAGGACCGGGTTCACCACCACGCGGCTGAGCTTCGCGCTGTCGAGCAGCCCTTCCTCGAGATCGAACTCCCAGGAGCGGGATTGCTGCGCCATCAGGCGGCGCTGCAGCCGGTTGGCGAGCTTGGCGACGACGGCCTGGAGATGCTGGAGCTGCTGATCGAGGAGCTGGCGCAGGCGCGTGAGCTCGTCCGCATCGCAGAGGTCGGCCGCCTCGACCACCTCGTCGAATTCCTTGGAGAAGGCCCGATAAGTGGGCTCGCCGCGGCTGTTGCGCTGGTCCCAGTTCGGCGGCCGGCCGGGCCGGCCGGGGGCGTCCTCGTCCGCGTCGGTCGATTCGTCGCTCTCGCGGTCGGCTTCCGTCGTCTCGGCGTCCTGATCCCCCTGGTCGCCGTCCTCGGTCTCCATCGCGGCCTGCTCGGCGGACTGCTTCTCGCTGCCCTCGCCGCGGCTTTGATTCATCTCGTCGGCCTGGTCGTTCTGGTCGTCGTTCTCGCTCTGGTCGGGCTCGATGTCCTCGGGCCCGATATCGACGTCGAGATCGGCGAGCAGCTTGCGGATCGCCTCGGCGCAGTTCTTCTGGTCGTCGAGCGACGTGGCCAGGCTCTCGATATCGGCGAGCGCCCTTTCGCCCAGCGCCGGGCGCCACAGCTCGACGAGCTTGCGGCCGGAAGGCGGCAGCGGCGCACCGGTCATGGCGCCGCGCGCCAGCAGGCGGATCGCCTCGGCAAGCGGCGCATCGGCGCGGTCGGTCAGGCGGTTGAAGCCGCGCTGCCGACAATGCTCCTCGAGCGCGGCCGCGAGGTTCTCGGAGACGCCGGCCATGCGCCGCGCGCCCAGCGCCTCGACGCGGGCCTGCTCGACCGCGTCGAAGATCTCGCGCGCGACCTCGCCGCGGGGCGCCTCGCGGCGATGCAGCACCGCGTCGTGATAGCGAAGCTTGAGGGCGATCGCGTCGGCCTCGCCGCGCACCTGGGCCACTTCCGGCGCCGGCAGGTCGCGCGCGGGCAAGGGCAGCCGCGCCTCGGTGCCGGCGAGCCCGTGCTGGCCGGGCGCGAAACTGACATTGAGCTCGGATTTGCGCGCGATCGCGCGCATTGCGGCCGCCGTCACGCGGCGGAAGGCCTCGACTGCGCTTTCGCCCTGCGCCATCGGCTCAGACGAGCTGGACCTTGCCGGCGAGCTTCAGCTCGGTGCCGAAACAGCGCTGGTAATACTCGGCCACGGTCGAGCGCTCGATCTCGTCGCATTTGTTGAGGAAGGTCACGCGGAAGGCGAAGGCGACGTCGTTGAAGATGCGCGCATTCTCCGCCCAGGTGATGACCGTGCGCGGCGACATCACGGTCGAGATGTCGCCGTTGATGAAGCCGGACCGGGTGAGGTCGGCGAGCGCCACCATCGCGGCGATCCGCTTGCGGCCCTCCTCGTTGTCGTAGGATGGCGCCTTGGCGATGACGATATTCACCTCGTCGTCGTGCGGCAGGTAGTTCAGGGTCGCGACGATGTTCCAGCGGTCCATCTGGCCCTGGTTGATCTGCTGCGTGCCGTGATAGAGGCCGGTGGTGTCGCCGAGGCCGATCGTGTTCGCGGTGGCGAAGAGGCGGAAGGCGGGATGCGGCCGGATCACCTTGTTCTGGTCGAGCAGGGTGAGCTTGCCTTCGACCTCGAGCACGCGCTGGATCACGAACATCACGTCCGGCCGGCCGGCGTCGTATTCGTCGAACACCAAAGCGGTCGGGTGCTGCAGCGCCCAGGGCAGCAGGCCTTCGCGGTATTCCGTCACCTGCTTGCCATCGCGCAGCACGATCGCGTCCTTGCCGATGAGATCGATGCGGCTGATGTGGCTGTCGAGGTTGACGCGGATGCAGGGCCAGTTGAGGC
>CAZMUZ010000213.1:0-2775 GCA_964569315.1 uncultured Rhodospirillaceae bacterium
GGCCTTCGCCGCCGGCGGCGACATGCTCGAAGATCTGCTTGCGCATGCGGGGGTCCCAGAACTTCCCGATGTGGTCCGCGATGCTGTCGATCGCCTCCTGCCGCGGGTAGGCGGCGAAGAAGCTGCCGATCTGGTTGGCCATGCGAATCAAATCTTTGGACTTCATGCGCCTTCTCGGAGGGTGCTCAAGATGCGGTGGGGGTGGGTCAGCAGCAGCAGGCTGTCGGCGCGCGCCAGCGCGACAAGCGTGAGGCCGCTTTCCGTCGCGATGCGCTGGGCGAGCGCGGTCGGCGCCGAGATCGCCGTCAGCACCGAGATGCCGGCGGCCACCGCCTTCTGCACCATCTCCACGCTGCAGCGGCTGGTGATGACGGCGAAGCCGTCGTTCGGGTCGGTACGCTGCCAGGCCATGGCGCCGATCAGCTTGTCGAGCGCGTTATGCCGGCCGACATCCTCGCGGATGAGCTGGATGCGCCCGGCTTCGTCCGACCAGGCCGCGGCATGCACGGAATGGGTGACGCGGTTGATCTCCTGCTGCGCCGGAAGCTCGGCGAGCGCGCGATGCAGCGCATCGGTCGCGAAGCGCTTGCCGGAGCCCACCGGAGTCACCGGCTTGATCGCATAGCGCAGGCTGTCCACGCCGCAGATGCCGCAGCCGGTGCGTCCGGTGAGGTTGCGGCGGCGCTCCCGCAGGCCGGCAAATCGCTCCTGGCTGATCGAGAGTCGGACCTCGATGCCGCCGTGG
The DNA here is from genome assembly GCA_964569315.1 of uncultured Rhodospirillaceae bacterium. GTDB lineage: Bacteria > Pseudomonadota > Alphaproteobacteria > Dongiales > Dongiaceae > CADEFF01. The sequence goes on from CAZMUZ010000213.1 coordinate 746, forward strand.
ACCGCTTCGGCTTCCACGTCGTAGAGCTCTTCGCGCCGCGCGATGATGCCCTCCGTCAGGGCGAAGCCGAGGCCGAAATCCTCGAGATCGGTCGGCGTCGCCATCATGACGGCGTGGCTCACGCCGTTGAAGACGAGCGCGACGGGCACTTCCTCGGCGACGGCCTCGGAGATCGGCGTCCGCGTCCCGTCGCGGCTGATCCGCTCGGCGGCGACGGGCGCCGTGGGCGCCGCCGAGACGACGGACCGTGCGCGACGGGTTTCGGCGCTCACTCCGCCGCCACACCGTTCGGCAGGATGCGCTCTCGCAGCAGATGTGCCGCGCGGTGGCTTTCCTGCCAGGCCGAAGGCCGGTTGGTGGGACGCACCTGCACGGCGGTAACCTTGTATTCGGGGCAGCTCGTCGCCCAGTCCGAGAACTCGGTCGTCACCACATTCGCGCCGGTTTCGGCATAGTGGAAGGTGGTGTAGACGACGCCCGGCTGCATCCGTTCGGAGATGCGGGCGCGCAGGCTGGTTTCGCCGGCGCGGCTGGTGAGGGCGACGATATCGCCATCCCGGATGCCGCGCTGCTCGGCATCGTGCGGATGGATATCGAGCAGGTCTTCGTCGTGCCATGTCGTATTGGCGGTGCGCCGCGTCTGAGCGCCGACGTTGTACTGCGTGAGGATACGGCCCGTGGTCAAGATCAGCGGGAAGCGCGAGGAGGTCCGCTCGTCCGTCGGCACGAACTCGGTGATCATGAACTTGCCCTTGCCGCGCACGAAGCGGTCGATATGCATGGTCGGCGTGCCCTCCGGCGCCGCGTCGTTGCAGGGCCACTGGATGGAGCCGAGCTCCTCGATGCGCTTGAAGCTGACGCCCTTGAAGGTGGGCGTCAGGCGCGCGATCTCGTCCATGATCTCCGAGGGATGCGCGTAGTTCATCGGGTAGCCGAGCGCGTTGGAGAGCGCCATCGTGACTTCCCAGTCGGCGAGGCCGCCCAGCGGCGGCATCGCCTTGCGCACCATGCTGATCCGGCGCTCGGCGTTGGTGAAGGTGCCGTCCTTCTCGAGGAAGGACGAGCCCGGCAGGAACACATGGGCGTATTTGGCCGTCTCGTTCAGGAAGATGTCCTGAATGACGATGCATTCCATCGCCTCGAGGCCGGCCGCCACATGCTGGATGTTCGGATCCGACTGGGCGATGTCCTCGCCCTGGATGTAGAGGCCCTTGAAGCTGCCGTCGATCGCGGCGTCGAACATGTTGGGGATCCGCAGGCCCGGCTCCTTGTCGAGCCCGACGTCCCAATCCTTCTCGAACATCTCGCGCACGGCGTCGTCGGAGACGTGGCGGTAGCCGGAATATTCGTGCGGGAAGGAGCCCATGTCGCAGGAGCCCTGCACGTTGTTCTGGCCGCGCAGCGGGTTGATGCCGACGCCGACGCGGCCGAGGTTGCCGGTCGCCATGGCGAGGTTCGCCATGCCCATCACCGCGGTCGAGCCCTGGCTGTGCTCGGTCACGCCGAGGCCGTAATAGATCGCCGAATTGCCGCCCGTGGCGTAGAGCCGGGCGGCCGCGCGCAGCATGGCGGCGGGGACGCCGGTCAGCGGTTCCATCGCTTCCGGCGAGTTCCGCGGCTCGGCGACGAAGGCCCGCCAGCCGGCGAAAGCCTCTGGCTCGCAACGTTCCGCCACATAGGCCTCGTTCACCAGACCTTCGGTGACGACGACATGGGCGAGCGCGTTGATCAGCGCGACATTGGTGCCGGGGCGGAGCTGGAGATGGTAGGCCGCCTCGACATGCGGGGTCTTCACGAGGTCGATCCGGCGCGGATCGGCGATAATGAGCTTGGCGCCCTCGCGCAAGCGGCGCTTCATGCGGGAGGCGAAGACGGGATGGGCGTCGGTCGGGTTCGCGCCGATCAGCAGCATCACATCGGCTTCGACGACGGAATCGAAATCCTGCGTGCCGGCCGAGGTGCCGAGCGTGGTCTTGAGCCCGTAGCCGGTCGGCGAATGGCAGACCCGGGCGCAGGTATCGACGTTGTTG
>CAZMUZ010000214.1:0-2745 GCA_964569315.1 uncultured Rhodospirillaceae bacterium
ACGGCGATGCCGGCCTCACCGGCCGCAAGATCATCGTCGACACCTATGGCGGCGCCTCGCCGCATGGCGGCGGGGCCTTCTCCGGCAAGGACCCGACCAAGGTCGATCGTTCGGCCGCCTATGCGGCGCGCTATCTGGCGAAGAACGTCGTGGCGGCCGGGCTCGCAGAGCGCTGCACCATCCAGATCTCCTACGCGATCGGCGTGGCGAAGCCGCTCAGCTTCTATGTCGATACCCACGGCACCGGCCGCGTGGACGAGGAGCGGCTCGCAAAGCTGCTGCCGGAGCTCGTCGATCTCCGGCCGCGCGCCATCCGCACCCATCTCGGCCTCAACCGGCCGATCTATGCGCGCACCGCGGCCTACGGCCATTTCGGCCGGCCGGCGGAGCCGGATGGCGGCTTCTCCTGGGAGCGCCTCGATCTCGTGGAGAGCCTGCGCGGCGCCCTCAACTGAGCGCGCGGGCGGCCTAGTGTCCCGCCAGGCGAGGCAGGGCGCCTCGGGCGAGACGCTGCATTTCCACGGGCGGCGCAAGGGCCGCCGGCTCCGCAGCGGCCGCCAGCGTCTGATGGCGGATCTGCTGCCGCAGCTTGCGATCGCGCTGCCGGCTACGGGCGGCCTCGATCCCCGCGCCCTGTTCGCCGAGGCCGCCGCCCTGCCGAAGGACGCGCCGATCTGGCTCGAGATCGGCTTCGGCTCGGGCGAGCATCTCGCCTGGCAGGCCGAGCGGAATCCGACGGTGGGGTTCCTCGGCTCCGAGGTCTTCGAGAACGGCGTGGCGCGGCTCATGGGCCATGTGGCCGCGCAGGGCCTCGCCAATATCCGCGTCTTTCCGGACGATGCGCGGCTGCTGCTGGACGCGCTCGCCCCCGCCTCGCTCGACCGGGTGTTCCTGCTCTTCCCCGACCCCTGGCCGAAGGCCCGCCATGCCGAGCGGCGCTTCGTGTCCGGCGCCAATCTCGATCGCCTCGCCCGGCTGCTGCGGCCGGGATCCGAGCTCCGCATGGCGAGCGACGATCCGGGGCAGGTGCGCTGGATGCTGGAGCAGACATCCCGCCACCCGGCGTTCGTCTGGCTCGCCGAAGGCCCGCGCGACTGGCGGGAGAGGCCGGCGGACTGGCCGGCCACGCGCTATGAGGAAAAGGCCCTGGCCGAGGGGCGGACGGGCAGTTTTCTGCGCTTCCGGCGGGTTTGAAGCCGCCCAGATTCTCCTTGCGCGGCGGGGCGGAACCACTATATTCCCAGCCAATTCATAGTCCTCGATGTGAAGGACCAAGAAAAAACGGTGGGCCAACAGCCCGCCTTTTTTGTTGGCCGATTCGGGGCTCGAAGATCCGAATGACGTCAGACCGGAGGCATGGCGCCGTTCCATGGCAGGAAGCGCCGACATCGAACGCATCATCGAACCGGCCCTCCAGGCCATGGGCTATGAACTCGTCCGGGTGATGATGACCGGCGGGCAGCATCGCCCGACGCTGCAGATCATGCTGGAGCGGGCCGACCGTCAGGCGGTGGCGGTGGAGGATTGCGAGGCGGCGAGCCGCGCGGTTTCCGCCATCCTCGACGTCGAGGATCCGATCCAGAGCGCCTACCGGCTCGAGGTGAGTTCGCCCGGGATCGACCGCCCGCTGACCCGGCCCCAGGATTTCGCCCGTTTCGCCGGCCATGTGGCGAAGGTCGAACTGAAGCTTCCGATCGACGGCCGGCGCAAGTTCCAGGGCCGGTTGATCGGTCTCGAGAACGAACGCGTGCTGATTGCGACCGAGGCGGGCGAAGCGGCCCTCCCCGTGCATGACATTCTCAAAGCCAAGCTGGTGCTGACCGACGAGCTGATCGCCGCGGCCGCCGCCAGCCAGAACCGATAGACCCGAGGTACTCATGGACACCACGATTGCCGTCCCGCGGCTAGAGCTTCTCCAGGTGGCCGATGCGGTGGCCCGCGAAAAGGGCATCGAGCGCGACGAGGTGCTCGAAGCGATGGAGCAGGCCATCCAGAAGGCCGGCCGCTCGAAATACGGCCACGAGCACGACATCCGCGCGCTGATCGACCGCAAGAGCGGCGAAATCCGGTTGATGCGCTATCGCGAGGTGGCGGATCCGGTGGTGAACGAGACGACGCAGATCACCGTGGCCGACGCGAAAACGCTCGATCCCTCCAAGAAGCTCGGCGATTTCTTCATCGAGGAGCTGCCGCCGATCGATTTCGGCCGCATCGCCGCCCAGACCGCGAAGCAGGTCATCGTGCAGAAGGTGCGCGAGGCCGAGCGCAAGCGGCAGTTCGAGGAGTTCAAGGGCCGCAAGGGCGAGATCGTCAACGGCCTCGTCAAGCGCGTCGAGTTCGGCAACGTCACGGTCGACCTGGCGCGCGCCGAGGCGCTGCTGCGCCGCGACGAGCTGCTGCCGCGCGAGAGCTTCCGCGTCGGCGACCGCGTGCGCGCCCTCGTGATGGACGTGCGGGAGGAGCCGCGCGGCCCGCAGATCTTCCTGTCGCGCACCCATCCGGACTTCATGCGCAAGCTCTTCGCGCAGGAAGTGCCCGAGATCTATGACGGCATCATCGAGGTGAAATCGGTCGCCCGCGATCCGGGCAGCCGCGCCAAGATCGCCGTCATCTCGAACGACAGCTCGATCGATCCGGTCGGCGCCTGCGTCGGCATGCGCGGCAGCCGCGTCCAGGCGGTGGTCGGCGAGCTGCAGGGCGAGAAGATCGACATCATCCCCTGGTCGCCCGATCCGGCGACCTTCG
>CAZMUZ010000215.1:0-2724 GCA_964569315.1 uncultured Rhodospirillaceae bacterium
AATACCAGATCATGCGCAACGCCTCGATCGCGGTGCTGCGCGAGATCGGCGTCGATACCGGCGGGTCGAACGTGCAATTCGCCGTCGATCCGGCCACCGGCCGCATGGTCGTCATCGAGATGAACCCGCGCGTGTCGCGCTCCTCGGCGCTCGCCTCCAAGGCGACCGGCTTCCCGATCGCGAAGATCGCCGCAAAGCTCGCGGTCGGCTACCGGCTCGACGAGCTCGTGAACGACATCACCAAGGTGACGCCGGCTTCCTTCGAGCCGACCATCGACTATGTCGTCACCAAGATGCCGCGCTTCACCTTCGAGAAGTTCCCTGGCGCGGAGCCGCTCCTTACCACCGCGATGAAGTCGGTCGGCGAGGCCATGGCGATCGGCCGCAGCTTCCGCGAATCCGTGCAGAAGGCGCTGCGCTCGATGGAAACCGGGCTTACCGGCTTCAACCCCGTACCGGTACCGGGCGCGGACAAGCTGACCGAGATCCGCTCCATGCTGGGCCGCCCGACGCCGGACCGCATCCTGGTCATCGCCGAGGCCTTCCGCCTCGGCCTCTCGATCGAGGAAGTGGCGGCGATCTGCCGCTACGATCCCTGGTTCCTGCGCGAGATCGCAGCCATCGTCGAGACCGAGGCGCAGGTCGCGGCCGAAGGCTTGCCGAAAACCGGCACCGGCTGGCTCGATCTCAAGCAGATGGGCTTCTCCGACGCGCGGCTCGGCGAACTGGTCGGCCAGTCCGAGGCGGCCGTCTCCGAGCGCCGGCGCGCGGCGCGCGTGACGCCGGTCTATAAGCGGATCGACACCTGCGCCGCCGAATTCGCCTCGGCCACGCCCTACATGTACAGCGCCTATGAAGGCGACGGCGTGTCGGCGCCGGAATGCGAGGCCGATCCGAGCAACCGCCGCAAGGTCATCATCCTTGGCGGCGGCCCGAACCGTATCGGCCAGGGCATCGAGTTCGACTATTGCTGCGTCCACGCCGCCTATGCGCTGAAAGAGGCCGGCTACGAGACCATCATGGTCAACTGCAACCCGGAGACGGTCTCGACCGACTACGACACGTCCGACCGGCTCTATTTCGAGCCGCTGACCGCGGAGGACGTGATCGAGCTCGCGCGCGTCGAGCAGCGCAAGGGCACGCTGCTCGGCGTCATCGTCCAGCTCGGCGGCCAGACGCCGCTCAAGCTCGCGGCGGCGCTCGAAGCGGCCAGGATCCCGATCCTCGGCACCTCGCCCGATGCGATCGACCTCGCCGAGGACCGCGAGCGGTTCCAGGCGCTGCTGGCGAAGCTCGGCCTGAAGCAGCCGGTCAACGGCACGGCGCGCTCGGCCGCGGAGGCGACCCGCATCGCGCAGATGGTGGGCTATCCGGTGGTGATCCGCCCCTCCTACGTGCTCGGCGGGCGCGCCATGGAGATCGTGCATAACGACGCCGACCTCGAGCGCTACATGAGGACGGCCGTTATGGTGTCGGGCACGAGCCCGGTGCTGATCGACTCCTATCTCCAGGATGCGGTCGAGGTGGATGTCGATGCGCTCGCCGACGGGCACACCGTCTATGTCGCCGGCATCATGGAGCATATCGAGGAGGCCGGGATCCATTCCGGCGATTCCGCCTGCTCGCTGCCGCCTTACAGCCTGCCGGCGGAAACCGTCGCCGAGCTGGAGCGCCAGACGGTCGCGCTCGCCAGGGGCCTCGACGTGGTCGGGCTGATGAACACTCAGTTCGCGGTCAAGGACGGCACGATCTACGTGCTCGAGGTCAATCCGCGCGCGAGCCGCACCGTGCCCTTCGTCGCCAAAGCGACGGGCCTGCCGATCGCGAAGATCGCGGCCCGCGTGATGGCGGGGGAGAGGCTCGCCGCCTTCGATCCGAAGCCGGACGGCAACGGCCATGTCGCGGTGAAGGAAGCGGTCTTCCCCTTTGCGCGCTTCCCGGGCGTCGACGTGATCCTCGGGCCCGAGATGAAATCGACCGGCGAGGTGATGGGGCTCGATCGCGATTTCGGCCGCGCCTTCGCCAAGTCGCAGCTCGGCGCCGGCGTCGAGCTGCCGATGGCGGGCACGGTCTTCATCTCGGTCAAGGACCGCGACAAGGCCGCCATGGCGCCGCTCGGCCGGAAACTCGTCGAGATGGGCTTCAGCCTGCTCGCGACCGGCGGCACCCATCGGTTCCTGACCCAGGCCGGGATTCCGGTCGAGCGGATCAACAAGGTGCTGGAAGGCCGGCCCGATATCGTCGATGCGATGAAGAACGGGGCGGTCCAGCTCGTCCTCAATACGACCGAGGGCGCCGCGGCGATTCGCGACAGCTTTGCCATTCGGCGCGCCGCGCTCATGACGAATATCCCTTATTATACAACTGTATCGGGAGCGAGGGCGGCGGTGGCCGCCATCACCGCCCTGCGTGCCGGGGCGCTTGAAGTCGCGCCGCTGCAATCGTATTTTCATAGGACGTTCTGAAGATCGGGCGCAGTTCTCCGATTGCGGCCCGGGGTATTTTGTTGCCTTGGGGCGTAAACACCCGCCTTTTCCGGATGGTTGGCGCGAATGTCCAAAGTTCCCATGACGGCGGAAGGCTACAGCCGCCTCGAAGAAGAATTGCGGCACCTGAAGGGGGTCGAGCGGCCGGCGGTGATCCGCGCCATCGCCGAAGCGCGGGATCATGGCGATCTTTCCGAGAACGCCGAGTATCACGCGGCGCGCGAGCGCCAGAGCTTCA
>CAZMUZ010000216.1:0-2722 GCA_964569315.1 uncultured Rhodospirillaceae bacterium
ACCGCGGCTCCATCGCGGTCGAAGACATCAACATGATGAAGGGCTGAGCGGCCATGGATACCGCCATCGTCGTTCTGCCGCTGCTCGGCGCGATCCTCGCCGGGCTTTTCGGTCGCTGGCTGGGGGACAAGGGCTCGCAGGCGGTGACCTGCGTTCCCATGCTGATCTCGCTCGCCCTCTCGATCGTCGTCTTCATCGACGTGGCCCTGCACGGCAATTCCCGCACGACCGAGCTTTTCACCTGGTTCGCTTCGGGCGACTTCGAGATGAGCTGGGCCGTCAAGGTCGATACGCTCACCGCGGTGATGCTGATCGTGGTCACCGGCGTCTCCTCGATGGTGCATATCTATTCGATCGGCTACATGCACCACGATCCGTCGGTGCCGCGCTTCATGGCCTATCTCAGCCTCTTCACCTTCTGCATGCTGATGCTGGTGACGGCCGACAACTTCATGCAGATGTTTTTCGGCTGGGAAGGGGTGGGCCTCTGCTCCTACCTCCTGATCGGATTCTGGTACGACCGCCCGACCGCCAATGCCGCCGCGATCAAGGCCTTCGTCGTCAACCGCGTCGGCGATTTCGGCTTCGCGCTCGGGATCATGGGCGTGTTCTACCTGTTCCGGACGGTCGATTTCGAGACGGTCTTCCAGGCGGTGCCGGGACAGGCGGGAACCACCATTCATTTCCTCGGCGCCGACTTCGACGCCCTGACGACGCTCTGCCTGCTGCTTTTCGTCGGCGCGATGGGCAAGTCGGCGCAGCTCGGGCTCCATACCTGGCTGCCGGACGCCATGGAGGGCCCGACGCCGGTTTCCGCTCTCATCCATGCTGCGACGATGGTGACCGCCGGCGTCTTCATGGTCTGCCGGCTGTCGCCGATGTTCGAATATGCGCCGACCGCGCTCGATGTGGTCGCCTTCGTCGGCGCCTCGACTGCGATCTTTGCGGCCACGGTCGGCCTCGTGCAGAACGACATCAAGCGGGTCATTGCCTATTCGACCTGCAGCCAGCTCGGCTACATGTTTTTCGCGGCCGGCGTGTCGGCCTATGGCGCGGCGATGTTCCATCTCTTCACCCATGCCTTCTTCAAGGCGCTGCTCTTCCTCGGGGCGGGCTCGGTGATCCATGCCATGTCCGGCGAGCAGGACATGCGCAAGATGGGCGGCATCTGGCGCCTCATCGTCGTCACCTATGTGCTGATGTGGATCGGCAGCCTTGCGCTGGCCGGCATCGGCATCCCGGGCATCTTCGGTTTCGCCGGCTTCTATTCGAAGGACATCATGGTGGAGGCCGCCTGGGCCGCGCACAGCCCGATCGGCCAATATGCCTTCTGGCTCGGCATCGTTGCCGCCTTCATGACGGCCTTCTATTCCTGGCGGCTCCTCTTCATGACCTTCCATGGCGAGCCGCGGGCGGATCACGACACCATGCATCACGTGCATGAATCGCCCTGGGTGATGCTGGCGCCGCTCGTCGTGCTCGCCGTCGGCGCCACCTTCGGCGGCATCGCCTTCTACGACTTCTTCGTGGGCGAGGGGATGCACGGGTTCTGGCGGGAGTCGATCCTCGTCCTCGAGGGGCACAACAGCATCGAAGCGGCCCATCACGCGCCGCTCTGGGTGAAGCTGGCGCCGCTCGTCATGGGTATCGGCGGCATCGGCCTCGCTTGGGTGTTCTACATGCTGCGGCCGGATCTGCCGCGCCTGCTCGCCGAGCGCCTGCGCGCGATCTACCTCTTCCTTCTCAACAAGTGGTATTTCGACGAGCTCTACGACGCGATCTTCGTCCGGCCGCTCCTGGCACTCGGCTACAACCTCTGGAAATCCGGCGACGGCGCCGTGATCGACGGGGTCGGTCCGGACGGCGTCGCAGCCGCCACGCAGAATCTCGCGCGCCGGGCCGGCCGGCTGCAGACCGGATATGTCTATCACTATGCCTTTGCCATGCTGATCGGGGTGGTCGCCATCGTGACCTGGTATCTGTTCGCAGGCGCGGAGTAGGGGACCATGCCGAGCGATTTTCCGATCCTTTCCGTCGTCACCTTCCTGCCGATTGCGGGCGCACTTTTCATCCTGATCATTCGCGGCGACGGCGACCCGGCGATCGTCGCCCGCAACGCCCGCGGTGTGGCGCTGCTCGCCTCGACAATCACCTTCCTGCTGTCGCTCGAGCTCTGGTTCGGCTTCGACAAGACCACCGCCGACTTCCAGTTCGTCGAGCAGGCCGAATGGATCCCGACCTTCGGCATCTCGTACCATATGGGCGTGGACGGCATCTCGGTGCTGTTCGTGCTGCTCTCGACGCTGCTGACGCCGATCTGCGTGCTGGCGAGCTGGGAAGCGATCCAGACTCGCGTGAAGGAGTACATGATCGCGTTCCTGGTGTTGGAAACGCTCATGGTCGGCACCTTCTGCGCGCTCGACTTCATCGGTTTCTACATGTTCTTCGAGGGCGTGCTGATCCCGATGTTCCTCATCATCGGAGTCTGGGGCGGCGCGCGGCGGGTCTATTCCGCGTTCAAGTTCTTCCTCTATACGCTCCTCGGCTCGGTGCTGATGCTGCTCGCGATCCTCGCGATCTACTTCCAACTCGGCACGACCGATATCCCGACGGCGCTGGAATACGATTTCCCGCCGGAAATGCAGACCTGGCTCTGGCTCGCCTTCTTCGCCTCCTTCGCGGTCAAGGTGCCGATGTGGCCGGTCCATACCTGGCTGCCCGA
>CAZMUZ010000217.1:0-2626 GCA_964569315.1 uncultured Rhodospirillaceae bacterium
ACCAGTCGGATGCTTTCGGATATTAACCCTTGATAATTGCAGTTATCACATAAGCAGATTTGACCGTTCTTTATAAGGTGGGCTACAAGCGCGGCTGAGGAGCGAGGCGCGTCGTGAGCACCGAAACCGCCCGGGAAGGGCCAGAAATCCCCGTAGCGCCGCCTGAGGCTGTCCTGCCGGCCGTCAGGGCGCCGGCCGACCTTGCGTGGACGATCGTGCAGATGCGCGCCGGCGAGCGCATCACCGTCAACGAGGGCCTGATCGCCGCCTATCAGGCCGCTTCATCGCCCCATAGCATCCGTGCGCTCAAGTCCGACGTCGAGGCGTTCGATGCGTGGTGTAGGCGCAACAACCGGATCGCGCTGCCGGCCACGCCCGAGACCGTGGCCGATTATCTCGACGCGCGGGCCGGGAAGGGGAGCCGGCCGGCCTCGCTATCCCGCTACAAGGCGTCGATCGCCAAGATCCACCAGCTGCTCGAGCTCAAGGATCCGACGCCGGCGCCGCTGGTGAAGCTGCGGCTCCAGACGGTGCGCCGCGAGAAGGGGGCTGCGCAGAAGCAGGCGCGGCCGCTGCGGTTCAAGGGCCCGGTGCGCGACGTCGAGCGCGACAAGGCGCGGGGGCTCAACATCCGCGCGCTGCTCGAGAGTTGTGGCGAGGATCTGCCGGGGCTGCGTGATCGGGCGCTGCTATCGGCCGCTTATGACACCGGGCTGCGCGCCTCCGAACTGGTGGCGGTCGCCATTGAGCATATTGAGGAGGCGATCGATCCCGAAGCGCGGCTGCTGCAGATTCTGCGTCATAAGGGCGATCAAGACGGGGAGGGGGCGACCGCCTACCTCAGCCCGCGCACCGTCGCGGCGATCGCGGCGTGGACCGAAGCGGCGGGGATCACGACAGGGCCGCTGTTCCGGCGGGTGCAGGTGCGGCGCTACAAGGCGCGGGCAGCCGTGCGCGGTCGGCCGATCGACAGCATCTCGGGCCGGGAGACGTGGGATCTGCGCAAGACGCTGTCCAAGCCGGCGGTGAAGGCGCGCGTCGAATATGACATCGGCACCGTGGCGCTGCACCCGGGCTCGATCGGACCAATCTTTCGGTCGATCATCGGCCGCGCGTTCGACCGTGGCGCGCTGCCCGATTTGACGGCGGACGATCTGGCGCGGTTGCTGAAGGGGATCAGTGCGCACTCGACGCGGATCGGGCTCAATCAGGACCTGTTCGCCAGCGGGGAGGATTTGGCCGGCATCATGGACGCGCTGCGGTGGAAGTCGCCGCGGATGCCGCTCGCTTATAATCGCAATCTCGCGGCAGAGCAGGGGGCGGCGGGGCGCCTTATGGCGAAGATTGGCTAGTCATGACGGCCTAAATAGGTCTTTGGATGATGCCGTGCGACCACACGACGGCGGCAGGTAGATCGAGGGATTTGCGCAGCGGCAAGAACCGGAGAAGGGAGGCTGAGCCCCCGGGGTCTTGAGCTACAACGTTAAGCCTAAGAAACGGGCAGGGGCCTGGTAGCGCGTAGTGTATGAGCGAAGCCACCATCGCTCAAACTCATCAGCACAGTCCAATTTCGAAGAGGAAACAAGAAAGTGGTTCCGGAAACGGTATGGATCTTATCCGGTGTAAACGCTCGCGCTAAATGGCGGCGTTCTGATCGCGCTATTTGTCAGTTGCCGGGTCCGATGACGAGGCAATCGCGCGCGGCCTGAACGATGTCAGCGGTGACCTCCTCGACGCGGTTGAGGGTCATGATCCGCCGCATCTGCGCGAACAGGCGCTCCATGAGCCGGAAGTTGCCGCGCGTGATGCGGATCACGGCTGCCTGCGCTTCGATCGCGTCGAGTTGGGCCGGGTCGAAGCTGATCCCGAAATCGCCGGCGTGGGTCGCGAGCAGCAGCCGCATTTCGGTCTCGGTAAGCGGTTTGAACTCGTGGACGAAGCCGATCCGCGAGTAGAGCTGGGCATAGCGGGCGAGGCGCTTCTCCAAGCCCGGCATACCCATCAGGATCAGCCCGAAGCCGTGGCGATCGGCCATGTCGCGGAGATGTTCGAGCGACTTTATGGTCAGGCGGTCGGCCTCGTCGACGATGACGAGGGGGCAGGCGATGCGGGCGGCGTCATGGGTGATTTCGTCCTGCGAGCCGCCCGCGACCGTCAGCCGGGCATAGCCCAGCTTAATGAGGTTGAGGCCCAACACCGCGTCGATCGTCTTGGGCGTGTTGCTGACCGACACGGTGTAGAAGACGGCGCGGCAGCGAGCGACCTTTTCGCCAAGGAGCGCGGCAATGGGACGGAGCGCGGCATATTCCCCCAGGTCGGGGAAGCTGGAAAACTCGCGCGCCGATCGCGTCTTTCCGACGCCCGGCCGGCCATGACACACGCCGATATAGCGGTAGTGCGCGCAGGCTTCGGCAAACTCGACGAACCGGGCATGTTCGCGGGTCGCCAGGAACGGCTGCTCGACCAGGAACTCAATCGTCAGCGGCGTAGAGCCGGAGCCCTCGGTAGGTGGTGGGCCGGGAAGCCGTATCCTCTTGGTCGCCATCGAAGGTCTCCGTGGGGGCAGGCACCTGCTTGTCGCGCTCCTTCGCGCACGCCGTCTCGAGGATCGTCGCCAGATCGCGAT
>CAZMUZ010000218.1:0-2586 GCA_964569315.1 uncultured Rhodospirillaceae bacterium
ATCTGCAACGACTGCATGAAGGCCTGCATCTATCAGAAGCAGGAGCCGGTCGACATCCCGCAGGTCGAGACGCGCACCCTCAAGGATGTGCTGAACCTGCCCTGGGGCTTCGAGATCTACGGGCTGCTGACGCGCTGGAACCCGCTCAATCTGCGCGAGCCGGTGGCGAAGCGTCCCTCCGGCCGCAAGGTGCTGGTGGCGGGGCTCGGGCCCGCCGGCTTCACCCTCGCGCATTATCTGCTGAACCAGGGCCATTTCGTGGTGGCGGTGGACGGGCTCAAGATCGAGCCGCTCGATCCCGCAATCTCGGGCGTGGACCCGCTCGGCCGGCGCGTGCCCTTCCGGCCGATCCGCGACGTGAAGGAGATCGAGGAGCCGCTCGGCCAGCGCGTGCAGGCGGGCTTCGGCGGCGTCGCCGAATACGGCATCACCGTCCGCTGGAACAAAAACTTCCTCAAGATCGTGCGGCTGCTGCTGGAGCGGCGGCAGAACTTCGCCATGTATGGCGGGGTCCGGTTCGGCGGCACGCTCACGCTCGACCAGGCCTTCGCGCGCGGCTTCGACCATGTGGCGCTGGCGCTCGGCGCCGGCAAGCCGACGATCCTCGACATGCCCGGTGCGCTGGCACCCGGCGTGCGCATGGCGTCGGACTTCCTGATGGCGCTGCAGCTCACCGGGGCGGCGCGCAAAGAATCGATCGCGAACCTGCAGCTCCGCCTGCCGGCGGTGGTGATCGGCGGCGGCCTCACCGCAATCGACACGGCGACCGAGGCGCTCGCCTATTACCCGGTGCAGGTCGAGAAGTTCCTGGCGCGGTTCGAGACGCTGGTGGCGGAGAGCGGCGAGGCGGTGGTCCGCGCCACCTGGACGCCGCAATCGGCCGTCATCGCCGAGGAGTTCATCACCCATGGCCGCGCGATCCGCGCCGAGCGCGAGGCGGCGAAGCGCGAGGGCCGCGCGCCGCGCCTGACGCAGCTCATGGATGGCTGGGGCGGCGTCACGCTCGCCTATCGCCGGCGGATGATCGATTCGCCGAGCTACACCCTCAATCACGAGGAAGTCGAGAAGGCGCTCGAGGAGGGCATCCGCTTCGCCGAGATGCTGTCGCCGACCGAGATCGAGACCGACGCCGCAGGCCAGGCGAGCGCGGTGCGCTTCGTGCGCGGCGAGAGCGAGACGGTCACGCTGCCGGCGCGCGCCGTGCTGGTGGCGGCCGGCACGCGCCCCAACACGGTGCTCGCGCGGGAAGATTCGCATATCGCGCTCGACGGGCAGTATTTCCAGGCGGTGGACGAGGCGGGCGCGCCGGCAAAGCCGGAAAAGCTCGCCAAGCCGACCGAGGTCCATATCCTGCAGCAGCTCCGCGCCGACGGTCGCGCGGTCAGCTTCTTCGGCGACCTCCATCCTTCCTTCGCGGGCAATGTCGTGAAAGCGATGGCGAGCGCGAAGCAGGGCTGGCCGATCGTCGAGGAAACGATCCGCCGCGCCCCCAAAGGCGACGCCACGGACGGCGACGCCACCGACATCGAGGAATTCCGCGCCGCCTTCAACCGCGATTTCCGCGCCGTGGTGCATCAGGTGAACCGCCTGACGCCGACCATCGTCGAGGTGGTGGTGCGGGCACCGCAGGCGGCAAGCAATTTCCGGCCGGGCGAGTTCTACCGCCTGCAGAACTACGAGGCGAACGCGCCGCGCACGGCGGGCACGCTGCTCGCCATGGAGGGCCTCGCCCTCACCGGCGCCTGGGTCGACAAGGATGAGGGGCTGGTCAGCGTGATCACGCTCGAGATGGGCGGCTCCTCCGATCTCTGCGCGCTCCTCAAGCCGGGCGAGCCGGTGATCCTGATGGGCCCGACCGGCCATCCGACCGAGACGCCGGTGGGCGAGACCGTGCTGCTGGTCGGCGGCGGACTCGGCAATGCGGTGCTCTTCTCGATCGGCCGCGCGCTCCGCTCGGCCGGATCGAAGGTGCTCTATTTCGCCGGCTACAAGCTGCTGCGCGACCGCTACAAGGTGGCCGAGATCGAGGCGGCGGCGGATGCGGTGGTCTGGGCCTCGGACGAGGCGCCGGGCTTCCAGCCGACGCGCCCGCAGGACCGCGGCTTCGTCGGCAACATGGTCGAGGCGATGCTGGCCTATGCCGAAGGCAGGCTCGGGCCGACGGCGCTCTCGCTCGCCGATGTGGACCGCATCATCGCCATCGGCTCGGACGGCATGATGAATGCCGTCGCCCGCGCGCGGCACGGGGTGCTGAAGCCGCATCTGAAGCATGCGCACAGCGCGATCGGCTCGATCAACTCGCCGATGCAATGCATGATGAAGGAGATCTGCGCCCAGTGCCTGCAGGCGCATGTCGATCCCGTCACCGGCAAGCGCACGGTCGTGTTCTCCTGCTTCAACCAGGACCAGCCGCTCGACGCGGTGGATTTCCGCTCGCTTCGCGAGCGCCTCACCCAGAACGCGGCGCAGGAACGGCTGACCGCGCGCTGGATCGACCACGCGCTGCACAGCCTCAACCTCCGCGGGGCGGCGGCGGAGTAGGGGCTGCGGCCGTAACGGCGGGCCTCGCCCGGCGCAACCCTGCCA
>CAZMUZ010000219.1:0-2508 GCA_964569315.1 uncultured Rhodospirillaceae bacterium
CAGCGCACCCGCATCGCCGAGCCGGCCAGCGATCGCCTCGGCCGCGGCGAGGCCGGCGCGCATCACGGCCAGATCGCGCGGGCTGCCGCGCCCGACCATGAGCCGCGAGAGGGCGCGCTCGAGATCGGGGGTGCGGCGCAGCTTCTCCCGCAGGTCCGCGCGAAGCGCCGCCTCTCGCAAGAGATGCCCGACCATGTCGAGCCGCTCTGCGATCGGCGACGGATCGGTCAGGGGTGCGGCCAGCGCCGAGGCGAGCGCGCGGGCGCCGGGGCCCGTCAGGGTGCGGTCGATGACCGAGAGCAGCGAGCCCTCGCGCTGGCCCTGCAGCGTCTCGGTCAGCTCGAGATTGCGCCGGGTCGCGGCGTCGATCTCCATCACAGCACCGGCGCCGAGGCGGCGGGGGGCCGCGATGCGCGGCAGCTTGCCGCGCTGGGTGAGGCCGACATAGTCGACGAGCGTGCCGGCGGCCGCGAGCTCGGCGCGGGAGAAGCTGCCGAAACCTTCCAGCGCCTTGACGCCGTAGAGCGCCTCGAGCCGGCGACGCGCCGCCTCGCTGTCGAAGCGGCTGGAGGGGAGCGGGGTCAGCCGCGTCTTCCAGTCGGCGAAGAGCCCGAAGAGCCCCGGCTGCTGCAGCAGGCGCTCGGGCAGCAGCAGCTCGCCCGGATCGAGCCGCGCCAGTGCCGCGGCGAGGTCGTTCTGCCCGAGCGGCTGGGTCTGGAAGTCGCCGGTGGTGATGTCGAGCCAGGCGAGGCCGAGCGCGCCGCCGGCATCGGCAAGCGCCGCGAGATAGTTGTGCCGCCGCGCGTCGAGCAGCGTCTCCTCGGTGATGGTGCCCGGCGTCACCAGCCGGACCACCTCGCGCCGCACCACCGCCTTGGCGCCGCGCTTCTTCGCCGCGGCCGGGTCCTCCATCTGCTCGCAGACGGCGACCTTGAAGCCCTGCCGGATGAGCCGCGAGAGATAGGCGTCGGCGGCATGGACCGGCACGCCGCACATGGCGATGTCCTGCCCGTCATGCTTGCCGCGCTTGGTGAGGGCGATGTCGAGCGCACCCGCCGCCGTCGCCGCATCCTCGAAGAAGAGCTCGTAGAAATCGCCCATGCGATAGAAGAGAAGCGCATCGCGATGCTGCGACTTGATGGCGAGATATTGCGCCATGAGCGGCGTGGCGCCGCCGTTCTCGCCGGTCATCTCGCGAAGCTCGGGCGGCGCGTCGGTCTCCAGGCGGGAGGCTGCGGCCGGGTTCGGCGACGGGTTGTCGGCAGTTTCGCTCACATTCGCTCCCCGGGGATTTGCGGGCGCGCCTCGGAAGTGGCGGGCGCGCTTCGGGATTTGCGAGCGCGCAGGGCCGCCCGGCCCGCCGGGTCTTCCGCGGACGAGAAGTCATGACAGGCTCGCGGCGCTGAGTGTAACCTAGCGCGCGATCACGGGAATATCGGAACGGCGGACGCAAGATCCGGCCGGCCGCGGGGACAGGGATTCATGGCGCGCGCGAGCCGCCGACCGGAAATGGCGGCCTCCTACGAACGGCTGAAGGCGATCATCCGCCGCGAGTCGCTGCTCACGGGCGGGAGTTTCCAGCTCGCCTCCGGCGCCAGCAGCAGCCTCTTCTTCGACATGAAGAAGACCATGTTCGACCCCGAGGGGGCGTCGCTCGTCGGCGAGCTCATGCTGGACGCGCTCGGGCCGGAGCCGGTGGACTATGTGGGCGGGCTCGAGATGGGTGCCGTGCCGATCGTGGCGGCGCTCTGCGTGAAGAGCCATCCGCAGCGGCCGCTGCGCGGCTTTTTCGTGCGGAAAACCGCCAAGGGCCACGGCACCAACCAGCTCATCGACGGCCAGTTCGCCGACAATTCGCGCGTCGTGATCCTCGAGGACGTGACCACGACCGGCGGTTCCTCGCTGAAGGCGGTCGCGGCGGTGCGCGAGCGCGGCGCCACGGTGGAGCGGGTCATCACCATCGTCGACCGCAAGGAAGGCGCCGAGCCGAACTTCGCGGCTGCCGGGATCCGCCTCACCAGCCTCTTCGAGCGCGAGGATTTCCTCAATAATTGAAGGTGTTAACCGATCGGCCCGCGGAACACCGCCTTGGAAAGCGCGGGGTTTCGTGAGAGCCTGATCGTTTCGGACGGCAACGGGGGACAAGCGTGAGCGTGGACAAGCGATCGAGCATCACCGAGCAGGAGGCCCTGCTGTTCCATTCGAACGGCCGGCCCGGCAAGATCGCGATCCAGCCGACCAAGTCGCTCACCACCCAGCGCGACCTCGCGCTCGCCTATTCGCCGGGCGTCGCCTTCCCGTGCCTGCGCATCCACGCCGACCCCGCAACCGCTTACGACTACACCGCCAAGGGCAATCTGGTGGCGGTGATCTCGAACGGCACCGCGGTGCTCGGGCTCGGCGACCTCGGCGCGCTCGCCTCGAAGCCGGTGATGGAAGGCAAGGCGGTGCTTTTCAAGCGCTTCGCCGACATCGACGCGATGGATCTCGAGGTCGATACGCGCGACG
>CAZMUZ010000220.1:0-2372 GCA_964569315.1 uncultured Rhodospirillaceae bacterium
GGTCCGCACGCTGGCAGGCTTCGCGCCCTCCGGCCTCACGCCGAAGCGCAAGGGCTGAGATTGGTTCGACGGCAAGGATAACGGGCGTGAGAATTCTCATCTATGGCGCCGCGCGCAGCGGCACCACCGCGCTCTATGCCGCGATCCATCGCGCCCGGCCCGATCTCATCGGCCATTTCGAGCCGCGAAGCCTGGCCGTGCCGGCGGCCGATCCGCGCCCGCTCCTCGCCAAGGCGCTGGCCGGTGCCGGTTACCCGCTGCATCGCACCTTCATGCCGAGCTTCGACCGGCGGATCCTGCTGACGCGCCATCCCTATGACAGGCTCGTGAGCTCGCTGCTCTACGTGCCCTATAACGGCCACAGCTTCTCGGACGACCGCCGCGCCAACCGGTTCCTGGAGCTGATCCGCCAGAAGCGCCTCGCGCCGGCGAGCATCCCGATGATGGCGCTGCTCGAGGATTTCGCCCGGCCGGCCGGGCTCGATCCGATCGAGTTCTTCACCGTGCCGATCGCAGGCGTGCTGGCGGCAAGCCGTTCGGAGCCGGCTTGCTTCCCCTGCAAATACGAGGACTTCGTCGCCGGCCGGATGGCGGCGTTGTCGGACTATCTCGGCTTTCCGGTGGAAAGCGAGGTCAGGGTCGCGCGGCCGCTGCAGCGGGTGCATCGACGCGGCGGGGCCGGCGACTGGCAGAACTGGTTCCTGCCGGCCGACGCCGAGGCGCTGCGTCCGCATTTCGCCGACTATGCGGCCGCCTTCGGCTACGACCTCGCCCTCGACCGGGTGCCGGAACCCGCGATCGAGGCGGCGGAAGCCGAGCTCTTCGTCCTGCGGAACATCAACCGCTATCGGCGGCGCTACCTCCTGCCGAAGCTGGAGCCCGGCCGGACTCGGATCGGCGAGGAGGGGGTGAGCTTCGACATCGCGGTGCGCGCGATCCGCCGCCCGGGCGAAGAGAAGGGCGCGCGGGCGCGGCTCTGGCGGCTGGTGCGCGACGGCCGTCTCGTGATGCCGAGCCTGCTCCAACTCGGCCTCTCGAATGGCCTCGTGGCGCGCCTCGCGGGGCCGACGAAACGCGCCGTCCGCCGGCTGCTTTATCGCCGCGGTTCCTGAACCTCGAGACGCCCGTCAGCCGACCCGCCCTTGGCGTCGCATCACGGCGAGCAGCGCCTCGTGATCGATCGCCTGCACGGTGTTCCCGTCGCGGCCGGTCATCGTCTCGGCGGCCAGCAGCGCATTCACCACCGCTTCCTCGACGGCCTCGACGAGGCCGAGATAGAGCGGATCCAGCGCCTCGTCCGGCAGATAGGAGAGGCTGGGGAGTGCTGCGCCCGGCGCGAGCGGCGTCGCGTTGGCGGTCGAGAAGGCGAGGAAAATATCGCCGGAACTGTTGCCGGAGGGGGTGCCGGTGCGGCCGATGCCGAGCCCGATCCGCTTGGCGAGGCGCTTGAGCTGGCTCGGCAGCAGCGGCGCGTCCGTGCCCACGATGCCGATCACCGACCCGGTTTCCCGGTTCCAGAGGCGGTCGGCCGTCAGATGCCGCCCGACCGGCACGCCGAGGATGGTGAGCCAGGGGCGGATGCCGAAATTGGCCTGCACCAGGGCGCCGACGGTGTAGCTGCCCTGCGGCAGCGCCAGCCGGCGGGATGCCGTCCCGGTTCCGCCCTTGAACTCGTAGGCGATCATGCCGGTGCCGCCGCCGACATTGCCTTCCGCCAGCGGGCCCGGCGCCGCGCTCTCGATCGCCGCCAGCACATCCGCTTCGGTCACATGCCGGCCGTTCACGTCGTTCAGATGGCCGTCGAAGGTCTCGGCCACGACGGGCATGGCCCAGTGGCCGTCGAGCGCGAAGGCCGGATAATGCCGGACCATCCAGCCGACCGCGGCGTGGTGCGCCATGCCGACGCTGTGGGTGTTGGTGATGAGGAGCGGGCCGTACCAGTGGCCGGCATCCTCGATCCAATGGCCGCCGGTCATCTCGCCATTGCCGTTGAGCGCGAACATGCCGGCCCAGACCGGCAGATACTCCTTCGTGCCGCCGCGCGGCAGGATGGCGGTGACGCCGGTGCGGACCGGTCCTGTGCCCGGCTGGAGCCTGCCCTCGCCGCGAACGAGCGTGCGGAAGCCGACCGCCACGCCGGGCACGTCGGTCAGCGCATTGGCGGGGCCGGCATCCCCCGCGAAGGGGAGCCCGAGGCCGCGTCCGCGCGGGCGGCCGGTGGGTCCAAAGCTCCTCCGGTCCTGCGTCATCGGGGTCTCCGCCGATCCCTTGCGAGGCGGTGGGCGCCGCATCGTCGTTCGACGGCCACTCTAGAGGCGCGGATCGGGTCGCGCCAAGACCGTGGCGGCTCTGGTGCGCCCGGCCGCTTCCCG
>CAZMUZ010000221.1:0-2368 GCA_964569315.1 uncultured Rhodospirillaceae bacterium
CCGAGAACGACATGTGGCACAGCGACCTCAGCGCCACGAAGAAGCCGCCCTTCGGTTCCGTGTTGCGCAGCAGGGTTATCCCGCCGATCGGCGGTGACACCCTCTGGTGCAGCATGCATGCGGTCTACGATTCGCTGTCGCCGGCGATGAAGCGCTATCTCGAGGGCCTGGAGGCGTCGCACGAGCTTATGGTCAGCTACGGCCATACGCTCGACTGGAACAAGGCTCCCAACCGCGCCGAGACGCTGCGCAACGCGACGCCGGAAGAGCTTGCCGTCGCGCATCCGGTGGTGATGCCGCACCCCTCGACCGGACGCCCGTTGATTTATGTGAACGGCGCCTACACGGCACGGATCGTTGGCCTGCCGGAGGTCGAGAGCCGGCGCGTTCTGGAGAGCCTCTATGCGATCTCCAGCAACCCGCATTATTCCTTCCGGCTGCATTGGGAGCCCGACACCGTCGTGGTCTGGGACAACTACGCGACGCAGCATCTCGCCGTCGGCGACCACTATCCCCAGTATCGCGTGGTGGAGCGCGTCACCATCGCCGACGACCGTCGCGCCGCCGTCCGCCGCCAGGCGGGCGTGGCGCAAGTCGCCTGAGGCGCCGGCCCATGGCACGCCCGGCGCTAGCCGAGATCACGGATCCCGTCCGCGAGGCACGGATCGATCTCGCCGCCGCCTACCGCATCGCCGGCTGGCTCGGTTTCGACGACACGATCTGGAACCATTTCAGCCTGCGGGTGCCCGGACGCGAGCATCTCTTCCTGGTGAAGCGGCACGGGCTGCTGTTCGAGGAGATCACGGCGAGCAATCTCCTCATCGTCGATCGTGACGGCAACGTCGTCGAGGGCGAAGGCCATGCGGAGCGCAGCGCCATCTGCATCCATTCGCGGATCCACGACACGGTCGCGCGGGCGGCCTGCGTACTCCATAGCCATATGCGCCATGCGAGCTGGCTCAGCACGGTGAAGGGCGGCCGCGTGATGCCGATCCATCAGAACGACCTCCGCTTCTATGGCCGCATCGGCTATGACGACCACTTTCCGGGGATGGCGACGAACCTCGACGAGGGGCAGCGCATCGCGAATGTCCTCGGCGGGAACGATCTCGCGATTCTCTCGAACCATGGCGCGATCTCGATCGGCGGCAGCGTCGCGGAGGCCCTCTACAACCTCTACTACCTCGAGGTTTCCTGCGAAGAGCAATACATGCTCGCCTGCTCGGGCCGGGAGCCGAACCTCATCCCGGCACATGTCGCGGAAAGTGTCCTTGCCGACTATGCGGACGAGGGCGATGCGCCTTTCGTTTACCTCGCGGCGATGAAGCGGAAGCTGCTGCGGCGCGAGCCCGACTTCCTCGATTGAGGCGGCGCCGGACAATGCTCGCGGCGCGGCGCATTTCCGCAGTCATCAGCGATCATGATGCGATCCATCAGCCGACCGCGCTTCGGCCAAGCTAAACTTTAGGGATGCGTAGATTTGCTCGTTTGCGGCGGGACCGCACAGGCCCTTAGGCTCGACCGGCAGAAGCGGGCCTGCGATGCCGGCTGCCGGCGCGCGACAACGGCGATCGACAGGTCCGGGATAGGGCTGGTTCGTGCAACGACGCGAACGATGACGCAACAGGGAGGTATTCGATGAAGTTCAAGTTGCTTTTGGCGGTTACCGGCATCGCGGCGGCGGCAATCGCCGGTGAAGTCCTGGCCGACCGCGATCTGACCTATGTCGCCTACGGCGGCGCCACGCAGGCCGGCATGCGCGAAGCTTGGCTCAAGCCCTACATCGCCGCGACCGGCAATGCCATCGTCGAGGACGAAGGGCCGAGCTTGGCGAAGATTCGCGCCATGGTCGAAACCGGTAACGTCACCTGGGATGTCGTCGACCTGGAGTCGGCGGAATCCTCGACAGGTTGCGACGAGGGAATTTTCGAGAAGATCGACTATGCGCGCCTCGGCCTGAAGGCAGAGGACTTCTATCCGGGCGTGCTGCATGAATGCGGCTTCGGTGCCTACATCTCGGGCAACGTGCTGGCCTATGACGGCGATCGCTTTCCGGAAGGTCCGACGAGCTGGGCCGATTTCTGGGACGTGAACAAGTTTCCGGGCAAGCGGGGTTTCTGGAACACGCCCAAGGGCACGCTCGAATCTGCCCTCATGGCAGACGGCGTCGCGCCGGCGGACGTCTATAAGGTGCTGGCCGCAGACGGCGGCATCGACCGTGCCTTCGCGAAGCTCGACGAGCTGAAGCCGAACATCGTATTCTGGGACACCGGCGCCGAAATGATCAACCGGCTTGCGTCGGGCGAATATGCCATGACCTTCGCCTGGAACGGCCGCATCGTGGTGGCGAACGAGCAGGACAAGCGCA
>CAZMUZ010000222.1:0-2308 GCA_964569315.1 uncultured Rhodospirillaceae bacterium
GTATCCGTCATCCCAGACCCACGTGGCGTAGATGGCCATGAGCTTTGAGTGTCCCGCGTGCATATCGCGTAATTTGATTCGGCGGGGTGACTGTGGAGCAAGAGATCGACGGCAGTGGCGGCGTGGAGAACGGGCGCCGACGGCGCTGGACGCTGGAAGAGAAGCGCGCGGTGGTGGAGCTGTCGCTCGATCCGGCGTGCAGCATGGCGGAGGTGGCCGCGTGTTTCGATGTCCTTCCGGCCCAGATATATGCCTGGCGCCGCGAGTTGCGCGAGATGGCGGAGGACGCGGCGCGCGAGGACAGGGCGATGTTCCTGCCGGCGGTCATCGAGCCGACATCGGTGCCGGCGGTGCTGCTCGAACCGGAGGCCGCGAACGCGCGGCTGCTGCCGGACGCGGTGGTGCAGGTCGCAATGGAAGTGCGCGGCGTGCCAGTGATGGTCGCCCACGGCGCAAGTTCGACGCTGGTCGCCTCGGTAATCGCAGCGCTGCTGAGGGCGCGATGATCGGGCCGGGCAGCGACGCCAAGGTGCTGATCTACACCAAGCCGATCGATTTCCGCTGCGGCATCGACACGCTGGTGGCCAAGGTCCAGCACGAGTTGAGCCAGGATCCGTGGCGCGGAGTCGCCTATATTTTTCGTTCCAAGAGGAAGGACAGGCTGAAGATTCTGTGGTTCGACGGCACCGGCATCTGGCTGATGACCAAGCGCGCCGAGGCCGCCGAAGGATTCGCCTGGCCGCCGGCGGTCGATGGCAGTTTTTCGATCACGGCGGCGCAGATGGCAGCACTCACCTCGGGCATGGACTGGCGTCGGCACCGCGCGCCAAGGCGCGTAAATCCGCCTAAAATCGAGGGTTTCGCTGATGCGTGAGATAGTCGCGACAGGCCGAGTCAACTGCGCTGGACGCGTCGTTACGCATGTGATTCGATGCCTGCCATGGACCCGCTGACGGCCTCCTGCAAAGACCCAGTTGCGCTGCTCGCGACCATCGCGAAGCTGACCGCCGAGGCGGCCGAACGCGACCAGCAGATCGTTCGCATCAACGCCGAGAACGAGGCGCTCGCCCGCGCTGCGGCCCAAGCTGAGGCGCGCGAGATCATCGCGCTCGCCACCGCGAAAGCGGCCGAACACGCCGCCGTCATCGCCGAGGCGAAGGCCGCCGAGATGGAGGACGCGCTCGCGGCCGCCCGCGATGAGGTCAAGCGCCTCAACGACATTCTCGACCAGTTCAAGCGCCACCGTTTCGGCCAGAGCGCCGAGCGGCTCGATCCCGACCAGTACCAGCTCGTGCTCGAAGAGCTCGAAGCTGCCTTGTCGCGCGCCGAGGCCGGGCTCGAAGCGCTGATCGACCAGGCTGACGCGACCGGCGAGACAAAGCGCCGCCGCCGCAACAACCGTGGAGCGCTGCCCGCCCATCTCGAGCGTATCGAGCAGGTCGTCGACATCGAAGACAAGCAGTGTGCCTGCTGCGGCAACGATCTTCATGTCATCGGCGAGGACGTCACCGAGCGCCTCGACGTCGTGCCCACCATCTTCCGCGTGCTGGTCACCCGCCGTCCGCGCTATGGCTGCCGCGGCTGCGACGAGGGCGGCGTCACCCAGGCGCCGGCGCCAAGCTTCATCGTCGATCAGGGCCTGCCCACCGACGCGCTCGTCGCCCAGGTCATCGTCGCGCGCTACGCCGATCACCTTCCGCTTTACCGGCAAGCCCAGATCTACGCCCGCCAGGGGATCGATCTCGACCGGGCAACGCTCGCCGACTGGGTCGGGCGCGTCGGATGGTGGCTGACTCCGCTCAGGCAGCATCTGCTCGCCGAGCTGCGAAGTTCGGTGAAGCTGTTCGCCGACGAGACGCGCATGCCCGTGCTGGCGCCCGGGACCGGCAAGACCAAGAGCGGCCAGCTGTGGGCCTATGCCCGCGACGATCGGCCATGGGGCGGACTCGCGCCGCCCGCCGTCGTCTACATGTACGCCACCGGCCGCGGCGGCATGCATCCGATCGACCATCTCGGCGACTTCGCCGGGGTGCTCCAGGTGGACGGCTATGCCGGCTACAATGAGATCAAGCGCCGCAATGGCGTCACCCTCGCATTCTGCCTGCTTCACGCGCGGCGCAAGTTCTACGATTTCCGCGAAAAGGAGCCCGTTGCCGACGAGGTGCTCCGTCGCTTCTCGGCGATCTACAAGATCGAGGCGACGCTCAGGGACACCTCGCCCGAGGCGCGGTTCGAAGGGCGGCAGCTGATGCTGAAGCCGCTGTTCGATAACCTGCGCGACTATCTCTCGAAGAACCTCGGCCGGTTC
>CAZMUZ010000223.1:0-2296 GCA_964569315.1 uncultured Rhodospirillaceae bacterium
CGAACATCCATGGCGGCGGCAGGTTTCGGTGACCACCCATGCCAGTCTCGCGCCGCGGCGCGATGGACCCTCGGGTCATGCCCGAGGGTGACAAGGCGGCGCAACGGGCCTTCGGGTCGAGCCCGAGGGTGACGTGAGAAGAGGTTGCGGACCACTCGTGGCGAAGCGGACCGCCCGTGGAGAAGCCGACGCGCCTACTTCGCCCCGGCGATCTGCTGTGCCTTGGCGACCATCACCTCCGCCTGGCGGATCGAGGCGATGTCGATGAGGCGGCCGTCGAGCGCCACGGCGCCCTTGCCGGTGCGCTGCGCCTCGGCCATCGCCTCGATGATGCGCTTGGCGCGCGTGACCTCCGCCTCGGACGGGCTGTAGACCTCGTTCGCGAGCGCGATCTGCGAGGGGTGGATCGCCCATTTGCCTTCGGCGCCCAGCACCGCCGCACGATAGGCCTGCGCCCTGAACCCGTCCGCGTCGGAGAAATCGCCGAAGGGGCCGTCGACCGGCCGGAGGCCGTTGGCGCGCGCCGCCACCACCATGCGGGCGATCGCGTAATGCCACATGTCGCCCCAGTGCGTATCACGCGGGCGGTCGCCATCCTTGTCGGTCAGCACGGCATACATCCGGTTCGGGCCGCCGATGCCGGTGGTCCGCGCCTTGGTCGAGGCGGCGTAATCCGCCACGCCGAAATGCAGCGATTCGTTCCGCTTCGAGGCGGCGGCGATCTCATGCACGTTCTGCATGCCGAGCGCGGTCTCGATGATCATCTCGAAGCCGATCCGCTTCTTGCGGCCGCGCGCCGCCTCGCATTGCGTGACCAGCATGTCGATCGCATAGACGTCGGCGGCCGTGCCGACCTTCGGGATCATGATGAGGTCGAGCCGCTCGCCGGTCTGCTCCATCACGTCGATCACGTCGCGATACATGTAATGGGTATCGAGCCCGTTGATGCGGACCGAGAGCGTCTTGTTGCCCCAGTCGACGTCGTTGATCGCCTGGATGACGTTCTTGCGGGCTTGCGGCTTGTCGTCCGGCGCCACCGCATCCTCGAGGTCGAGGAACACCACGTCGGCGGCCGATTTCGCGGCCTTCTCGAAAAGCTGGGGCTGGCTGCCCGGCACGGCGAGCTCGCTGCGGTTGAGGCGTGCGGGCGCTTGTTCGACGATCGTGAAGCTCATCGCTATCCCCCGGTTTCGGATATGGGGCGCATCGATCGGATCGATTGGTATCGAACCAATGCGCCGGCATCGCTTCGGCCTATAGGCCGCGTTGGGCGCCGTCTGTCAATCGGGCATGACGGCGCGTCGCGGCCTGTCCCCGCACCTGCGCGACCGGCGTTGCGGACATGGTTCGAAGCTTGGCGCGCATCGCCGTCCGGGGCTTGTACGACGCCCGCGGCTCCCGTACGCTGGGCCGAACCTTGGGGACGACATGGCAGCCGGAACCACGCGGCAGAAACGCAAAACCCGCGCGCCGATCGCGCGAAAGGCCTTCCAGGAGTTGCGGGTCGGCCGCCAGCGCATCCTGACCGGCGACTGCGCCGAGGCGCTTGCGACGATGGCCCCGGCGAGCGTCGATCTCGTCGTCACCTCGCCGCCTTACAATATCGGCGTCGCCTATCGTACCTACCGGGACGACCGGCCGCGCGAGCAGTATCTCGGCTGGTTCGCCGCGATCGGTGCCTCGATCGCGCGCGTGCTGAAGCCGGACGGGTCGTTCTTTCTCAATATCGGCAGCACCAGCGCCGATCCCTGGATCGCGCTCGATGTCGCCCAGACGCTGCGTGCACGCTTCCGGCTGCAGAACCATATCCAGTGGGTGAAATCGGTCAGCATCGGCGAGGACAGCGTGGGACATTTCAAGCCGATCTCGAGCCGGCGTTTCCTCAACCACAATCACGAGGCGATCTTCCATTTCACCAGAACCGGCGCGGTGCCGATCGACCGGCTCGCGATCGGCGTCCCCTTCAAGGACAAATCCAACATCGCGCGCTGGGGCCATGCGCGCGACAGGCGCTGTGCCGGCAATGTCTGGTTCATCCCGTATGACACGGTCCGCTCGAAATCGCAGAAGTTCGACCATCCCGCCGGCTTCCCCGTCGCGCTCGCGGAGCGCTGCATCGGGCTGCATGGCGTGAAGGACGCCCTCGTGCTCGACCCCTTCCTCGGCGCCGGCTCGACCCTGGTTGCCGCCGCGCGGCTCGGCTGCCGCGGCATCGGCATCGAGATCGATCCGCACTACGCGCGAACAGCGGCGGAGCGGGTCAGGGTCGATGGTTCCGTCGAGGTGGAGAGGCGCC
>CAZMUZ010000224.1:0-2205 GCA_964569315.1 uncultured Rhodospirillaceae bacterium
CCCACCAGAGCTGGCGCGAGATGCACCAGGGCTGGATGTTGCGCATCCACTCGAAATAGGTCTTGGACCAGTTCTCCGGCACGAATCGGGTGCGTCCGTCCTCGACCGCGGCGATGGCGGGCTTCGCCAAGGTCGCCGCGTCCACATACCACTGGTCGGTGAGCCAGGGCTCGATCACCACGCCGCTGCGGTCGCCATAGGGCACGGTCATGACCCGGTCCTCGACCCGCTCGACGAGGCCGAGCGCTTCGAGATCGGCCAGCACGCGCTTCCGCGCCTCGTAGCGCTCGAGCCCGCGATAGGCCTCCGGGACCTCGTCGTTCAGATGGGCGTCGGCGTCGAAGATGTTGATGCGTGCGAGATCGTGACGGCGGCCCACCTCGAAGTCGTTGAAATCGTGCGCCGGGGTGATCTTGACGGCACCGCTGCCGGTCTCGGGGTCCGCATATTCGTCCGCCACGATCGGGATGCGCCGCCCGACCAGCGGCAGCACGGCATGCTTGCCGACGATATCCCTGTAGCGCTCGTCCGTCGGATGGACCGCGATGGCGGTATCGCCCAGCATCGTCTCGGGCCTTGTGGTCGCGACCGTGATGAACCGCTCCGCCATGCCCTCGACCGGATAGCGGAGATGCCAGAGATGGCCCTTCACCTCACGCTGCTCGACCTCGAGGTCGGAGATCGCGGTGTGGAGCTTCGGGTCCCAGTTCACCAGCCGCTGGTCGCGATAGATGAGCTTCTGCCGATAAAGTTCGACGAACACCTTGCGGACGGCGCGGCTCAGCCCCTCGTCCATGGTGAAGCGCTCGCGCGCCCAGTCGGCGGAAGCGCCGAGCTTGCGGAGCTGGTTGAGGATCATCCCGCCGGACTGGGCCTTCCACTCCCAGACCTTGGCGACGAATTCCTCGCGTCCCATCGTCTGCTTGTTGCCGTCGGCGACGCCGGCGCGCTGCAGCACCACGCCCTGCTCGGCGAGCTGCCGCTCCACCACCATCTGCGTCGCGATGCCGGCATGATCCGTGCCGGGCTGCCACAGCGTGTCGAAGCCGCGCATCCTGTGATAGCGGATCAGTACGTCCTGGAGCGTGAAGGTAAGCGCATGGCCGATATGGAGGCTGCCCGTGACGTTGGGCGGCGGCATCATGATCGTGTAGGGCTTCGCGTCCGAGGTGGGATCGGCGGCGAAGGCGTCCTCCGCCAGCCACGCGGCATAATGCTTCGCCTCGACCTCGGCGGGCCGGAAGGTCTTGTCGAGCATCGGAGAAAGTCCTCTTGGGCTAGCGGTCCTCGGGATCGGCCAAGGGGCTTAGCCTTGTCGGCGGCGGGACGCAACCCTCATGGGCGGCCCGGCCGCAGCCTGCCTGGCTACTCTAGCTGTTGCGGTTGAGCGCGCGGTCCATGACGCGCTGGATTTCGTCGCGCACCAGCCGCTCCACGAGCTGCGGCAGGTTGCCGTCGAGCCAGTCGCGCAGCAGCGGCTCGATCTTGTCGCGGATCGCGGCTTCGATCATTTCCCGGCCCTCGGCATTGAGCTGCCGGTCGGGATTGACGAGCTGCCCCAGGATGGAGAGCGCGGCGGCCGAGGCGAGCTCGGTCGGCTCCGAGATGAGGCGGCCCGGCGCCACCCGCGGCGTCGCGGCGGGCGGCACGTAGGGTGCAGCGGGGGACGCGACGGTTTCGGGCGGCATGGGCGCCTCCGTAAGCGTGAGGGGTTCTTCTTCGATCTCTTCGATGGGCTCGGGCTCGAGCGCCGGCGCTTCCTCGACGACCTCGTCGGTCAGCTCCAGCACTTCTTCCTCGACGGCGGCATCCTGCACGGTCTCGGGCGCCGCCGGCTCCGGGGCAGGCATGGCCGCGGGCGCATCGCCGCGCTCGCGCTGGCCGTCTTCCGAGATGATCCGGCGGATGGAGGACAGGATCTCCTCCATCGAGGGCTCTTGCTGCTGTGTCCGCGTGTCCGCCATGGGGCCCGATCCGCCGGGAGGGTGTCATGCCGATATGAGCGGCACGGCCTTAAATTACCATAAACCGGGGGCGGCACGAGACGAAAGGACGACTCGCAGGCCTGCCGATCAGCGCGCGCAGGACCGCCCGGCAGAGGGCGGCAGACGCCGCTCAGAACACGAAACGGGGCTTCGGCGCAAAGCCCGGCAACAGGCGAATCGCGGCGTCGAAAGCCGGCCGGTCGGAGAGGCCGCCGCCGCT
>CAZMUZ010000225.1:0-2172 GCA_964569315.1 uncultured Rhodospirillaceae bacterium
GAACTACGACGGCGACGTGCAGTCCGACACGGTGGCGCAGGGCTTCGGCTCGCTCGGCATGATGACCTCCGTGTTGCTCTCGCCGGCCGGCGACGTGGTCGAGGCGGAAGCGGCGCACGGCACCGTCACGCGCCACTATCGCGAGCACCAGAAGGGCCGCGAGACCTCGACCAACCCGATCGCCTCGATCTACGCCTGGACCCGCGGGCTCTGGTATCGCGGCAAGTTCGACGGCACGCCGGAGCTGCAGCGCTTCGCCGAGGCGCTCGAGAAGGTCTGCGTCGATACCGTCGAGGCCGGCCACATGACCAAGGATCTGGCGCTGCTCATCAGCCCGGACCAGACCTGGATGACAACGCAGCAATTCCTAGCCAAGCTCGACGAGAACCTGCGCCGCGCGCTGTCCTGAACCCGCAAACCCGAGGTCGCCCCGCCATGCCGAAATTCGTCGCCGGGCTCCTTGCCCTCGCCCTTCTCACGATCGGAGCCCCTGCCATGGCCCTCGACCTCGAAAACACGCTGGTGATGGAACTGCCGAAAGGCGAAGTCGTCATCGAGATGCGACCGGACCTCGCGCCGAAGCATGTCGCCCGGATCAAAACGCTGGTCCGCCAGGGCTTCTATGACGGGGTGGTGTTCCACCGCGTGATCGCCGGCTTCATGGCGCAGACCGGCGACCCGACCGGCACCGGCATGGGCGGCTCGGGCCAGAAGATCCCGGCGGAGTTCAGCGACGAGCCGCATGTGCGCGGCACCGTCTCCATGGCGCGCGCCCAGAGCCCCGACAGCGCCGACAGCCAGTTCTTCATCTGCTTCGCCGATGCCGATTTCCTCGACGGGCAATACACGGTCTGGGGCAAGGTCGTGAGCGGCATGGATGCCGTCGATGCGATCAAGAAGGGCGACCCGAACGATAACGGCTCGGTCGCCAACCCCGACAAGATCGTGAGCCTCAAGGTCGCGGCCGACATCCCGGGCTGGAAGGCGCCGCAGTAGGGAGCGGCGGCGCTCCGGTTTCCGCCCGCCTCGGGATCTTCCAAACGTCTCTTCCGCCAGCGTCGGCGGCGAGGCCGCCGATCGGGTCTCGATCGCCGGCATCGCCCGCCGCTGCGCCATGGCAGCCCGCCGCGCTGTCCCGAAGCCGGGACTTCCTGCTCGCGCAACCGCTTGGCCCTCGCCTCGGTCGAGCCGCCGCCGTCTAACGGGTTCGTCGCGGAACTCGGCGCAACCTTGTCACGGGCCCGCGCCGGCAGGCGGGTCCAGGATGGCCGTACGGGCAACGCTCGTTCGGGGAACCGGCGGTCCCGGAGGCGGTTCTAGAGTCGAGCCTGGATGGGACGGGAGGAACGAACCATGGCGAGGCCGATCTTCTACTGGTTCCTGCTGTTCATCGTGGCCGGTCTGCTGGCGAGCTGAGGAAGCCGGACCGCACGCTGAAGCGACCATAACCGCGGCGCGTTGCGCCGGCGGCGTCTCCGCGGATCATCGGACGCGGCCGGGCGGATGTCATATCCCGCGGTCGCATAGCCTTCCCCCACCCTCATCGAGCCGTCACAACCGAACCCAGAGGACCGCTCGCCCGTTCGGGGGAGCGCGCGTCGCTTGCCCGACAAATTCAACGAGTAGGGAAAGCGAGCCTCACGCCGCGCGGCTGCGTGCCGCGAGCGCCTGCTCGATCGCCGCGAGCGCGGCCTCGGCGCGCCCGGCATCGGGACCGCCCGACTGCGCCATGTCCGGCCGGCCGCCGCCGCCCTGCCCGCCCAACGCCTCGCTGCCCGCCTTCACCAGCTCGACCGCGCTCAGACGATCGGTGAGATCGGGCGTCACGCCGACCACGAGCGACGCACGGCCCTGATCGCGCGCCACCAGCGCCACCACGCCGGAGCCGATCTGCTTCTTGATCGCGTCCGCCATGCCTTTCAGTTCCTTCGCCGGCACCCCGTCCAGCACGCGCGTCGCGAGCTTAACCCCGCCCACCTCGCGCTCCGTGCCGCCGCCGGCGTTCGCACCGCCGGCCGCAGCCGCCTTGCGGGCCTCGACCAGCTCGCGCTCCAGCCGCCGCCGCTCATCGAGCAGCCCCTGCAGCCGGACCGAGAGATCCGCGGGCGCGACCTTGAGCAGCGACGCCAGGTTGTCGACCAGCCGGTCCTGCTCGCGCGCATGGCGCTCCGC
>CAZMUZ010000226.1:0-2162 GCA_964569315.1 uncultured Rhodospirillaceae bacterium
GGCGGGGCCCTTGCGCGAGCCCGTCCCGGCCGCACTTGCCCGCGTCCAGGCGGTGCTGCTGGCGGGCGCGGACCGCGCCGGCATCGTGGCCGCGCTGCCGCCGCATCTGCCGCGGCTCGCCGGGCGGATCGAGCCGGCGCCCGCCTCGGTGACGGCGCTCCGCGGACGGAGGATCGCCGCCTTCTGCGGCATCGGCGCGCCGGAGAAGTTCCGCGCGAGCCTCAAGGCGGTCGGGGCCGAGGTCACCGCTTTCCGCGCCTTCCCCGATCATCACCGCTATAGCGAAGCGGAAATCGCGCCGTTCGTCGCGCATCCGGATGTTCTGGCGGTCACCACCGCGAAGGATCATGGGCGGCTGCCGCAAAGCCTCCGCGACCGTGTCGCCGTGCTCGAGATCGCGCTCGAGGTGGCGGACTGGTCGCCGCTCGAGCCGCTCCTCGCCCGCACGCTCGGGCGCTGACCGTAAGGAGAAAGGCGATGCGGCGGTGAGCCGCGATGAGAGCTTCGCACAATCTCGTGCCGTCATTCCGGCCGAAGGCGCGAAGCGCCGGAGAGCCGGAATCCACGGCACCGCTCGCACCAACCCTGCCATGGACCCCGGCTCGCGCTCGCAAGCGCTCGCTTGGCCGGGGTGACGCCCTGAGTCGATGGGCAGTCCTGGAGCGCGTTTCCTCGAAGTCGAATCGGAACGCGCTCCGGATTCCTTGGTCTGGTCGCATTTTCTGCCGCGAACCGGCGCCCACTTCGCGGGAAAATGCTCCCGCGAACTCCCCGCCCTCCTCTCGTCCGTGAGAAGTCGAGTGTCGTTCTAATCGCCGGTGGCGGGTTGGTCGCTTGCGAGCGCGTCCGCCGGCATGGGCGGCACCAGCAGCGCCGGATCGAGCCGCGCGTCGCGCCAGTTCATGCGCCAGTCGAGATGCGGGCCGGTCGCGCGGCCGGTGGCGCCCACCTTGCCGACGATCGTCCCCTGCTCGACGAAGCGCCCGGCCGGCACCAGCACGGCCGAGAGATGCATGAGGGTCGAGGAAAGCCCCTGGCCGTGATCGATGACGACGGTGCCGCCGGTCAGCACCATGCCGGTCTCGGCGAGGGTGACGATGCCGGCGGCGGGTGCCGCGACGGCCGTGCCTTCCGGCGCCGCGACATCGACGCCGTAATGCGGCTGGCGCGGCTCGCCATTGAGGATGCGGCCCGTGCCGTAGACGCCGCTGATCGGCCCTTCGACCGGCCAGGCGAAGCCGCCCGCCCAGTACTCGATAGCGGCCTGGGGCGCACGCGCGGCGGCGACCCGCGCATTCTCGGCCGCGATGCGTTCCTGCAGCGCGGGATCGGGCGTCACCGTCGATTGCGGCAGCCCCTCGATCACCTGCACGCCATAGACGCGCGGTTCGATGGCGAGGGTCCGGCGGTCGAGGATGCCGCCGGGATGGGCGATCTCGAGCAGCGCCGTCGGCGCCGCATCGCGGCCGAAGCCGAAGAGGAAGCGCCCGCCGGGCGAAACCGGAACGGCGGCGCCGTCGAGCGTCACCCGGGCCCCGGGCTCGGTCCAGCCATAGACGAGGCCGCCTTGCGTGTAGTGGCCTTCGAGGCGGAGCGCATTGCCCGCGAAGGCAGGCGCGCCCGCTACCGCCAACACCGCGAGCGACAGAAGAAGAACCTGCGCAAAGCGCCGCGCGGCGGTTTTCACAGCAGCGATCCCTGCGGCCCGCCTTCGGAGCCATCGTCCTTGCGCGGCTTCGCGGCGGAGCGCTTTGCGCCTTGCCCGGCGGCACCGCCTTCGGCGATCGCCGGCACGGTGTCGTCGGCAAAACCGAGCTTGAGCCGCATCCCCGCCGCGACCGCGGCCGCGCGCGTCACCGGCCGGTCGTCGCCGTCGCGCACCAGCACGAAGCCGCGCTGCAACACGTTCCGGTAGGAAAGGCTCTCGAGAAGCTGGCCCCGGCGCTCGAGCTCGGCGCGGTCCTGCCGGATGCGGTCCTCGAGCAGCTTCGGGCGGAGATGCGCCGTCGCGCGCTCGAGCGTCCGCTCGCGCGCCTGGAGCAGCTTTTCCATCGCCTTGCCGAGCAGGACAGCGCCATGGCCGAGTCCCTCGCGCCGCCGCGCGATCTGCTCATGTGGTGTCACGATGCGCGCGACCAGCCGCTGCAGCGTCTCGTGCCGGC
>CAZMUZ010000227.1:0-2150 GCA_964569315.1 uncultured Rhodospirillaceae bacterium
CGTCCGAAAGAGGATCGTTCAGCGGACGGTCGCCAGCTGACCTGTCGAGGCACGGTGTAAACGCTCGCGCTAAGTGGCGGCATTCTGATCGCGCTATTTGTCGGCGAGCGTCGCTACGCGGCTACCGGCTTGGTCTCGGCCGATCGCACATAGGCGTAGAGTTTTGGCTTGGAGATGCCGAGCATCGAGCAAATCTTGGCGATCGGCATCGTGTTCTCGTGGTAGAGCCTGACGGGCAGGTCGCGCTTGTCCTTGCCGAGTGCGGCCGGCCGGCCACCCTTCTTGCCGCGAGCGCGGGCTGCGGTGAGACCGGCCTGGGTCCGCTCGCGGATCAGGTTGCGCTCGAACTCCGCCAATGCCCCGAACAGGTGGAAGGTAAGCTTGCCCGACGTGGTGGTCGTGTCGATCGCCTCGTGCAGGCTCAGCAGCCCGACCTTTTCCTCGTCGAGGTAGGTCATCCATCCGATCAGATCACGGAGCGAGCGGCCGAGCCTGTCGAGGCGCCAGACCACCAGTGTGTCGCCGGCGCGAAGCAGCTCCTTCACCTTTTCCAATCCAGGGCGAGCGGCAGTCGCCCCGGAGGCCTTGTCGGTGATGACCTTCTCGCAGCCGGCAGCCTTCAGCGCATCACGCTGGAGGTCCAGGTTCTGCTCGGCGGTCGATACGCGGGCGTAACCGATTTTCATGCGTAGGGCCGGTGGCGCCCCGATCGGGCGCGGTTTGGGAAGAAAGTCGTCATCGGCAGGTCTATGTTGCCCTAGTTTTCTTTACCGGGTAGATTTACGTCGAACAGGCCGGTTTGGCAACGCGAGCGGACTCGCATGGCGATGGGCAGGCAAATCTCCGTTTTCCTTACCTGCGACACGGACCGTCGGCGGTGACGCATCCGGCGCTTGTCCCGCCGCTGGCGATCGAGCGCTACCGCGTCCTTGAACCGCACCTCGCCGATGGCATCCCGCTCGCGGACCTCGCCCGCACCGGCACGCTGAGCGAGCGGACGTTGCAGCGCTGGCTCGGGCGCTACCGTGCCGAAGGACTTGCCGGTCTCGCGCGTCTGCCGCGCAACGATCGGGGCAGGCTGCACCTGCCGGAACATCTGGTCGAACTGACCCGCACTCTCGCCACCAAGCGCCCGCGACCCCCGGTCGCCGCCATTCACCGAAAGGTGCAGGAACTCGCCATCGCGCATGGACACCGAACCCCCAGCTATGCGGCCGTCGCGCGTGTCGTCAGGGCGATACCGGCAAGCCAGATCGCCGCAGCCTCCGATCCGGCCGTCTACCGCGACCAGCACGAGCTAGTGCATCGGCGCGAAGCCGCGACCTCGAACGAGATGTGGCAGGCCGATCATACCGTTCTCGACATTCTCGTGCTCGATGATGCCGGAACCCCGGTGCGTCCTTGGCTGACCGTCATCGTTGACGATCACAGCCGAGCCATCGCCGGTTACTTCCTCAGCCTCGATGCCCCCAGTGCCCTCAACACGGCGCTCGCCTTGCGGCAGGCGATCTGGCGCAAGCCCAATCCCGAATGGATCGTCAGCGGCATTCCCGAACAGCTTTACGTCGACAACGGCTCGGATTTCATCTCCGAGCATATCGAGCAGGCGTGCATCGCCCTCAAAATCCGCCTCATCCATTCGCTGCCGGGGCGTCCTCGCGGGCGCGGCAAGATCGAGCGGCTGTTCCGCACCATCAACGACATGTTCCTGCCCGACCTGCCCGGCCACCTGATCGCGGGCAAGCCGCTGTCGGCGCCAGTGCTCACGCTCGACGAGCTGCGCGCCCGCTTCGAGGCGTTCGTGTGCGGCGTCTATCATCGTCGCCCGCATGGCAGCACCGGCGAACCGCCGATCACGCGCTGGCAGAAGGGCGGGTTCCTGCCCGCAATGCCCGACAGCCTTGAACAGCTCGACATGCTGCTCGTGCACGTGCCCAAGCCCCGTAAAGTGCTGCGCGACGGCATCCGTCTGATGGGCAGGCGCTATGTCGAACCCACGCTCGCGGCCTTCGTCGGCGAGCAGGTCGAGGCGGTCTATGACCCCCGCGACCTGACCGAGATCCACGTCTACCACCAGGGCCGGTTCGTCTGCCGTGCGCTCAGCTCCGAGCACGCTGGGCACCCGTCGTTGCGCGCGATCCAGCGCGCCC
>CAZMUZ010000228.1:0-2102 GCA_964569315.1 uncultured Rhodospirillaceae bacterium
GGTTCGCGGCATGCTCGGTGCTGTTGAACTGATAAGAGGTCGTCTGATAGATCGGGACGGCGACGGCGTTGGTGGTCGGGTCCGAGCGGTAGCCCGCATGCAGCACGAGGGTTTCCGGGTTCTTGCTCTTGAGGGTCATTCCTGGGTTCTCCTTCAAGCCGCTCGGCCGGCTGGCGCTGCCGCCGGTGCGAGTGCGCTGTTGGTTTGCTGGACCCCGACCTGAACGGGCGTCACATTGCGAAGAATGTCCAGCACCGGGCAGTGGCGGTCAACCGTCGCCTTGAGGCGGTCGATATCCTCGGCCGAAGCGGGGCTGTCGATGGCGACGACCGCCCGCACGTCGCGAAATCCGGGCCTGACGCCGTCCTTCACCGCGAAGAAGCCGCGATGGTCGATGCGGCCTTCGAGCCGGACCGAGACGGACCGGAGCGGGATGCCGAGCGTGTCCGCATAGAGCCGGTAGGTGATCTCCTGGGCGGCCCCGAGGGCGGCCAGCACCAACTCCACGGGGCTTGGCCCGCGGTCGCTGCCGCCGAACGCCTCCGGCTCGTCCAGCACCAGCCGGAAATCGCGCAGGCGCGCCTCGCTCGCGAGCCCGCGCGCCTGCACCGTCTCGACGAGGATCGTGCTCAGCGCCTCCGCGGGGGTGCGGGCGAGACGCTGCTGCGCGGCGATGAAGTCTTCCTTGTAGCTCTTGGCCATGTCGGCCCTCCTTACACTGGCGTGTCGGGGGCGACGACGGTTCGACGCTTTAGCGTTTGATGACGCGGCGCAAGCTGCCCCTCAAATCTCCGCGGGTCCGTTCGCCATGCGGGCAGGGGGGACCAGTCCCAAACGAAAAAACCGCCGCA
This sequence comes from uncultured Rhodospirillaceae bacterium, assembly GCA_964569315.1. Lineage (GTDB taxonomy): Bacteria > Pseudomonadota > Alphaproteobacteria > Dongiales > Dongiaceae > CADEFF01. The sequence goes on from CAZMUZ010000228.1 coordinate 852, forward strand.
GCGAAAGCTGGGCGGTTCGTCGGAACCGTCGCTTTAGCGGCATTTATATCGCGCCCGCAAGCTGAGGCTCAAATCGGCGCGTGAGGGATATAGAGCGGGAGCGGGCGGTCTTGTCAAGACCGTCCCGCGCTGCCGACCCTGGACCCTGTCGTTCGGGATTGGGGCTACTCGCCCGAATCCAGCAGGTTGAAGGTGAAGCTCGTATTGTCGCCGACATCGACCTCCATGAAGCCCTGCGGCTGGTATCCGCGCTTCTTGCAGTCGCTATCGCCCACGATCGTGTACTCGTCATCGACGACGCAGAAGGTGTAGTCGCCGTCCCAGATGAGATTCTCGCTCTCGCCGTAGATGTAGTATTTCACCTCGGACAGCTTCTTCGCATAGACCGTCGCACAGTCGCCGGTGTCGATGTTCCACCAGCCCTCGGAGATCCAGTCGCCGCTTTCCCGGTAGCCCACGGAAACCGACACGGATTCTTTCGTCTTGTTGCAAATCTGAAAATCGGCCTTGGCAGGCGTCCCCGTTACCGCCACGCCCATAAGACCCGCAGCCACGACCAACCCCAGCCTCAGGCCGAGCTTCATAGCCTCTCTCCCCGTTCTGTTGAGCGCCTTCGGCGCCGAACCCCTCCGCCCGGACATTTTGCGTGGATTCCCCTGTCTATTCAATAGCCCGGGCCGTCAGATCGGCGTGATCAACCGACTGTTAACGAAAGCCGTGCTATCCCGTCTCTATTCCGGCATTTCCTGCGGCCTTCAAGGAGTCTCTAGCAGTGGTGAACAGCTATCTCACGACCATCGCGCTCGTGGAGCGCCTTCACCGGCAGTGTCTTGAGGTCGTCAAGGCCGAACTGGACCGGCATGGCGTCCGCGATCTGAGCAACGTTCAGGCCATGATTTTGTTCAATATCGGCGCCGACGAACTCACCATCGGCGAGTTGACCCAGCGCGGCTACTATCTGGGCTCGAACGTGTCCTACAACGTCAAGAAGATGGTCGAGAACGGCTATCTGATGCAGGAGCGTTCCCGCCATGATCGCCGCGCGCAGAATGTCCGCCTGTCGGACAAGGCGCTTGCGGTGCGGGCAAAGATGCAGACCATGTACGATCGCCATATCGCTTCGCTCGGCGCCGAGATCGCGCCGCTCGAACAGTCGAACAAGCAGCTCCTCAAGCTCGAGCGCTTCTGGAACAGCCAGATCGGCTTTGTCGCCCGTTCCGAAGAGGCCGCCTGATCCGACCTCGCTCCTTC
>CAZMUZ010000229.1:0-1959 GCA_964569315.1 uncultured Rhodospirillaceae bacterium
TCGACTATGCCTACGAGAAGGGCGTGATCGTGGTGGCGGCCTGCGGCCAGATGACCAACAAGATCTGCTATCCGGCGAAGCATCGCCGCGCGATCGGCGCCGCCGGGGTGGAGAAGATCGCCGGCGGCTATCAGGAATATTACCCCTATGAGGGCTATGCCCGTGTCGACATCTTCGCCCCCGCCGATCCGATCCGGCGCGCCGACGCCGATCCGAACGCGCCCGCCTATGGCGAGGGCGACGGCACCTCCTATGCCGTGCCGCATGTGGTGGCGGCGGCGGCCATGTGGCTCAACCGCCACGGCAGCGCCATCACGCAGAAATACGGCAGCGGCTGGAAGCGGATCGAGGCCTTCCGCAAGCTGCTGCGCACGACGCAGTCGCAACTGCTCTTCCGGGCGCCGGACGGCTGCCTCGCCCGCGCGCTCGATGCGGCGAAGCTCGTCAAGGCGCCGCTGCCCGCCATCGAGGACTGGGACTATGAGGAAGACCTAGCCGGCGACGACCGGGTCTGACGCGCCGCCGGCGACGCGGAGTGCTAGCCGAAGCTGCCGATGGCCGTCACCAGGGCGGCGAAGCCGAGCGCGCCGGCGATCACCAGATAGCGATAGGCGCGGCCCCGCAGCACCGTATCCGCGGGCCAGGCGCGCGATGCCGAAGCGGAGCGCCGCCGATGCGCGACCCTTTCCGGGCGAAGCCCGGATCGCACACCGCGGCCTTTCCTGTCGACCGGCCGCCGAACCTCGAGGGCTTTCATGGGGAGCATCCGGTTTCCGAAATCCGCCTGACATGAGTCCGAACGGCGCAGGGCCTGCGCCGGTTCCGCCCGTCGCCGATTTTTCGCGAAACGGCGTCCGGTTCGTCGCGAAGCGCCGCTTGGGACGGCCGAGGCGCTACCGGCGGGCGGCCTCGGCCAGCGCGCGCCAGGGCGCCTCGTCCCAGAAGCCGCGCGCCGCGCCCGAGGTCGAGGGCAGCACGAAGAGCCGCGTCTCGCCGATCCTGGCCGTCTGCCAGCCATAGGCCACGCGCGCGCCGAAGAAGCGGCCCGCCGCGGATTTCCCGTTGAAGGCGAGGATGCGCGGCGCGTGACGCTCGATCTTGGCGCGGAGCTCCGCCGCATCCTCGAGGCGGTGCGGGATGGCGCGGTCGGGACCGGAGGCGGTCTTGGCGATGTCGGTGAGGCCGATGCCGAGCGGCAGCAGCGCCGGGAATTCCTCGGGCCGATAGAGCCGGTCGGCGAGGCCGGTCGCCGCCAGCATCGGCCAGAAGCGGTTGCCGGGCCCGGCATAGTAGGCACGCCGCAGCGCCGAGACGCGGCCCGCCGCCATGCCGCAGATCACGAGACGAAGCCCCGGGCCGAGCAGGTCGGGAAGAACCAGCCCCGGCGATGCTTCCGGAAAGTCAGGCGCGTCGACGGGCATGGGGTGCTATCGGCTCGTGCGTGGTCGGGCTCATGCGTGGTCGGGCTTATGCGCAGTCGGACTCATGCTTCGACAGGCTCAGCATGAGGACTCTCTTGCAGGGCCGGCACTATATCAAAACCTCATCCTGAGCCTGTCGAAGGATGAGCCTGTCGAAGGATGAGCCATTCGCCGGCTGCCCGCGGCTCCGCGGACCTCATGGTTCGACAGGCTCACCATGAGGAAGAAGCAAGGCCCTCATCCGAAACTAAGATCCTCATCCTGAGCTTGTCGAAGGATGAGCCTGCCCGAAAGAGGGATGCGGGTCCGCAGCGACGCTCAGGCGGCGGCGCCGTCTGCGGGCTTCGGCGCGCGCGCCTTCGCGGCGCGCACGCTCTCGCTCTTGAGCTGGCCGCAGGCCGCCATGATGTCCTCGCCGCGCGGCGTGCGCACCGGCGAGGAATAGCCCGCCTCGAAGACGATATTGCTGAACTTGCGGATCGCCGCGTCCGTCGAGCGTTCGAAAGGCGCTCCCGGCCAGGGGTTGAAGGGAATGAGG
>CAZMUZ010000230.1:0-1878 GCA_964569315.1 uncultured Rhodospirillaceae bacterium
GGGGTTCGGACGGTGCGGCCGTCCGGGGGGATGCCGCCGGCGCCGCGATCGGCCGGGCCGGGACCGCGCCAGCCTCGCGCAAGGCGCGCCGTGCCGCCGAGGCGGCGAAGCGGTCGACCGGTTCGGCCAGAATCGCCTCGTCGGCACCGGCCTCGACCTGCCAGCGGAGCATCGCGCGAAGAGCGGCTCGATCCATCGTCCTCGATCGGAAAAAGGGGGCGTTTCGCGAAACCCTAGCATCCCCGCCTTCCGGCTTACAGGGCGCGGGCGCCCCGTGCTAAACCGCTGCGGCAGTGAGGCAAGGGAACGGCGACGGCGCATGGAACGCGAATCGATGCAGTATGACGTGGTGGTCGTGGGCGGCGGGCCTTCGGGGCTCGCCGCGGCGATCCGCCTGAAGCAGCTTGCGGCGGAACGGGGCCGCGAGCTTTCCGTCTGCCTCATCGAGAAGGGCTCGGAGATCGGCGCGCATATCCTGTCGGGCGCGGTGGTCGAGCCGCGCGCCCTCAACGAGCTGATCCCCGACTGGAAGGCGAAGGGCGCGCCGCTCAACACCCCGGCGAAGGAGGACCGCTTCCTCTATCTGACCGCGACCCGCGCGATCCCGCTCCCGACGCCGCCGCAGCTCCATAACGAGGGCAACTACATCGTCAGCCTCGGCAATGTCTGCCGCTGGCTCGGCCAGCAGGCGGAGGCGGCCGGTGTCGAGATCTATGCCGGCTTCGCCGGCGCCGAAGTGCTCTATGACGAGAACGGCCGGGTGAAGGGCGTCGCCACCGGCAATATGGGCGTCGGCAAGGACGGGCAGCCGACCGAGAATTTCCAGCCGGGCGTCGAGCTGCACGGCCGCTATACGCTCTTTGCCGAAGGCTGCCGGGGCTCCCTCACCAAGACCCTGGTCCAGCGCTTCGGGCTCCGCGACGAAGATCGCCCGCAAACCTACGGTATCGGCATCAAGGAGCTGTGGGAGGTCGAGCCCGCCAAGCATCGGCCGGGCCTCATCACCCACAGCGTCGGCTGGCCGCTGGACAGCGGGACCTACGGCGGCACCTTCCTCTATCATCTCGAGGACAACCTCGTGTCGGTCGGCCTGGTGATCGGGCTCGACTATGCGAACCCGTTCCTCTCGCCCTTCGACGAATTCCAGCGCTTCAAGACCCATCCGGCCGTGCGGCCGCTCTTCGAAGGCGGTCGACGGATCGCCTATGGCGCGCGCGCCATCAACGAGGGCGGCTTCCAGTCGATCCCGACGCTGGTCTTCCCGGGCGGCGCCCTCATCGGCTGCGCCGCCGGCTTCGTCAACGTCCCCAAGATCAAGGGCAGTCACACCGCCATGAAGTCCGGGATGCTGGCGGCCGAGGCGGCGATGGACGCCTTCGAGCGCGGCGAAACCGGCGAGCTCGACGACTATCCGAAGCGGCTCGAGGCGAGCTGGATCTGGGAGGAGCTGAAGGCGGTCCGCAATATCCGCCCGGCCTTCCACCGCGGGCTCTGGCCGGGCATGGCCTATTCGGGGCTTTCGCTCTTCCTGCTGCGGGGCAAGGAACCCTGGACCTTCCGCCACAAGCCGGACCACAAGAGCCTGACCCCGGCCCGCAAGGCCAAGCCGATCGCCTACCCCAAGCCGGACGGCAAAATCTCGTTCGACAAGCTGTCGTCCGTTTACCTCTCGAATACGAACCACGAGGAGAATCAGCCCTCGCACCTGCAGCTCGCCGATCCCACTATCGCCATAAAGGTGAATTACGAGATCTACGACGCGCCGGAGCAGCGCTATTGCCCGGCCGGCGTCTACGAGATCGTGAAGGAGGCGGCCGGGCCGCGGCTGCAGATCAACGCGCAGAACTGCGTCCACTGCAAGACCTGCGACATCAAGGA
>CAZMUZ010000231.1:0-1869 GCA_964569315.1 uncultured Rhodospirillaceae bacterium
ACGCGCTTTTCGAAGTGGTGCTGAAGGGCGCGGTGCAGATCGAGGTGCACCAGACCTATCCGCTGAAGGAGGCGGCGCGCGCCCATGCCGAGCTCGAGGCGCGGCGCACCACCGGCTCCACCATCCTGTTGCCGTGACGGAGCGCGCGCCATGACCGCAGCCCCGGACGGCGCCGAAACTTCCTATTTCTGGGCCGCGGCCGAAGGGCCGGGCCTCGAGCATCTGAGGCTCCGGCTCGGCGCGCCGGAGAATATCGCGCACGGGCTGGTGCTCGGGGTCAGGGACGGCGAGCCCTATCGCCTGCTCTACAAGGTCAAATGGGGTCCGGACTGGCGCGTCCGCAAGGCGACCTTCGAGGTGCATGACGCGCGCGGCGCGCGGGCACGCATGCTGAAGACCGACGGCCGCGGCAAATGGCGCGACGACAACGACGAGCTGCCGGAGCTTGCGGGCTGCACCGACCTCGACATCGCGGCGACGCCCTTCACCAACACGCTGGCGTTGCGCCGCCTCGACCTGAAGCCGGGCCAGGCGACCGAGATCCGCACCGCCTATGTCTCGCTCCCAGGCCTTGCGGTGCGCCCGGTGCCGCAGCGCTATGCCTGCCTCGCGCGGACCCCGCAGGGCCAGTCGGTCGCCTATGAGGGCCTCTCGACGGGTTTCAAGGCGGAGCTGCCGCTCGACGCGGACGGGATCGTGATCGACTATCCGGGAAACTGGCGCCGCCTCGCGCCGCGTTAGGTTTCGGCGAGCAGCGCCTCAAGCCCCGGCAACACCAACAGCCATTCGTAGCGTTTGGCTGCTTCGATCAGCCCCTTGACCGCGGCCGGCTCCCTGACGCCGCGAAGCCGGCCGGCAAGCAGCCGCCCGCGAGCCGCCAGAAAATCGAGATAGGGGAGCGGCTGGTTCGAGGCCCGCTCGAGCGCCGCCGCGTAACGATCCGCCGCGCCCGCATCGCCCTCGGCGAGGGCGGCCTCGATCGCGAAACGGTTGAACCAGATCCGGTTGTGGCTGACGGTTCCGGCGGCGATGAGCCGCTCGCCCTCCTCAAGAGCGGCCTTGCGCTCCTCCGGGTCGCCCGTCGCGGCCGCCAGCGTCCCGAGCGTCGAGGGAAGCAGGAAGCGCGGCGTCTCGCGCGCGATCGTCACCGCTTCCCGCAGATCCTCGACGCCGTCGCGGTCGCCCGCCATGGCGCGGGCGGTGCCGACCATCATGAGCCCCTCCGCGTCGAAGCGACGCGCCTGAAGTTGCCGGCTGATGGCGAAGCTGCGTTCGGCGGATCGTCGCGCGCCCGACAGATCGGCGGTTTCGAGAAAGCCGAAGAAGCGAAAATGCTCGGCGACCATCTCGGCGCGACGCTGCCCGACCTGGCGCGCCAGGTCGATCGCGGCCTGAAGCTCGGCCAACGCGTCCTGGAAGGCCGCGCGATAGAGCGTGCCGACCGCCCGCATCGGGCGGTTGGCCACCTCGATGCGGCGGAAGCCGTTCTCGTGCGCGAGCTGGACGCAGCGGTCGAAATGCTCAAAGCAGGTGCCGTAGTCGCCACGAACGTAGTAGGCGTCGCCGAGGCCGCCATGGGCGCGCACCTCCTCTTCGACCGCCCCCGCCCGCGTCGCAAGCTCGAGCGCGCGGCTGTGCTCGGCGAGGCACCGCTCGAGCTCGCCGCGCGGGAAGAGGATGTTGCCGCGCAGCCCGTGCAGCCGCGCCTCCTCGGTCAACAGGCTCGCGGCGGCGGCCTCCGCCTCGGCGCGATCGAGCAGCGCCAGCGCCTCGTCGAGCCGGTCCTGGACCGAGAGGCCGTTCACCAGCCCGATCCAGGCTCTGAGGCGAGGCAGAAGACGCCCGGCGAGCTTTCCTCGACGCAGCGCG
>CAZMUZ010000232.1:0-1798 GCA_964569315.1 uncultured Rhodospirillaceae bacterium
CATGCTCGATCAGCTCGGGCAGGGCCTGGCGCCAGTCATAGACGCGCCAGAGGGGCCACGGCTCCGACAACTCGAGGTATTCGGTTGCCACCTTCCACGCCGCCTGCAGCGCGTTCAGCGCGTCGCGGGTGATGTAGATCAGGCGCGATCCCTCGTCCGGCGCCAGCGTCGCGGGCGCCTTCGCGCAGCACGCCACGCGGTACGAGATCCAGTCATCCCAGGCCCCTTGCCGGATCTTGTCCAGCCAGGTTTCCAGGGTTCGCGCCGCGTCCATCGCCTGCGCCGTCGTCGGCTGACTCATGAGTCTCCCTCTACAGCACGGCCGCCAGCAGCGCCAGCAGGCCCACGCCGATCACGCCAGCGCCGACCTTGGGCGGCGGCGGCGCTTCCTCGTCGTCTGGAGCTTGAGCTTCCGACGACGATCCGCACCCGTACTCCGCCGCCTTCCCGATCGCCTTCGTCGCCCCGGCCCCGATCTTGTCGGCGGCCTTCTGCACGATCTCGTTGCTCGCGATCTGACAGGCCAGGTTGGCGGCGGCCTGGGCGGCGTCGCCGATCGCCTCCCAGCCATCGGCGACGGCCTGCGGGAGCTTCTCGAGCGGCGATGCCTCGGGCACGTACACGCGATGACGCCGCGTGCTCTCGTCCCAGGTTTCCCAGCAGTCGCCCATGATCCGAAACGGCTGGTAGCCGCGGCGGATCGCCTGGCCTGCGTTGACCGCCGAGGCGCCCGACGCGGCTGACTCCGCGCGCGCGGCGGCGTCCTTCCACGCCTGCAGGTCGCGCGAGTTGAGATCCTCGATCACGTCGTAGCGACACTCGCGATACGCCTGGATCGCGGCATCCTGCGCCGCGCGCTGCGCGGCAAGGTCGACCGTCTCGGTGACGCCAGGTGGCAGGAGGCCGGTCGCGGGAGCCCCCTGGGCCACGCGCGCCGCCGCCTGCTGCGTGTACTCGGTAGCGATCTGGCTCGTCGCCGTCTCGTCCCACACGTACTTCCCATCGGGCTGCAGGACCCAGGCCCCGGACAGACCAAATCCCACCATGCTCCCATCGCTGGGCGCGATCGCCTCGGACTGGTCCGCCAGCGCATCAAAGGCCACCTCGAGCACACCGACCGACGCGGTGTCGCCCTTGCGGTGGCCCTGAGCGATCAGCGCTGCCAGCTCGGCCTGCAGCCCCGCATTGAGGGCCAGCACCTCGGCGGCGGCCTGGGCCTCGCCGGCGCGAACGGCCAACACAGCGGCCTTGCCATCGCCGCGGGCGGCCTTGCGGGCGTAGACCTCGCGCTCTCGGCTCAGCCTTGCCGCGATGGCCTCGCGGTGACGCGCGAGCGCGCGCAGATCGCGGGAGCGGTCAGCCGCGCTGGCGGCGGCGCCCAGGCTCCCGTCAAGCTGCATGATCCGTTCGCGCGCCATCGGTCAGACCTCTTAGCCGACCTTGTCGAGATCCTTGCGGATCTTGCAGCCCACCAGCTGCACGCCCACGGTCCGCGCCTCGCCGGTCCACGTCGGATCGGCCGGGTTCGGCTCGAGGATGAGCTTCAGCGTGGTCAGGTTGGCGAAGTGCAGGAACATGGGCAGCATGCTCGCCACCCGCCCGCCACCGTCGCGGCTCGTGATCGGCTGCAGGTTGTTGGGCACGTCCCAGATGTTCGTGTTCCAGCCGTCGCCGTTGACATAGATGTTGTACTGGACGCGACTCCAGTTATCGAGGCCGACGTCGGGATCCTCGTTCCACTGGACGAAGCCGCGCACCATCCAGAAGAAGTGGTCGTAGCCCACCTGCAGCTGGGGCG
>CAZMUZ010000233.1:0-1739 GCA_964569315.1 uncultured Rhodospirillaceae bacterium
CCGCGCACGCCATGTTCGACCTGCCGATCGCGCAGCTCTCGCACAAGGCGCGCGACTCGGCCGCGCTGCTCTTCGCCGAATTCATCGCCAGCTTCGGCCTGCTGACCACGATCTGGCTGGGCCTGAAATTCTCGCCGCGCGCGGTGCCGGCGCTGGTCGCGTGCTGGATCGGCGCCGCCTACTGGTTCACCTCGTCGACCTCCTTCGCCAACCCCGCCATCACCATCGCCCGCGCGCTCTCCGACACTTTCGCCGGCATCCGCCCCGCCGACGCGCCCGGCTTCATCGCCGCGCAATTCGTGGGCGCACTGGCGGCGACGGTGTTTTGCGGGTGGCTGGTGCGGGAGAAGAGGTAAGGGAGTCTTCTTGATTGGCCGACTGCTCAACCGGGTGGATTTGTCGCTGTTCGACAGGATTTGTTTTCTCGATGAGGGATAGATGCGGTTTGGAGCGGTGGGGTAAGGCATTCTTTTCCTCTCCCCGTTTTAACGAGGAGAGGGAGGGGCCCGCCGCGTCAGCGGTGGGAGGGTGAGGGGCCGCTGCGGAATAACACCACGCTGTAACTCGTATTCTTGCTCCCGCCCGGGTTCTGCTTGAGCATTTTCCGCTCGACCAGGTCGGCGATGTCGCGCTGGGCGGTGGCGAGCGAGGTCTTGGCCATGATGGCCCATTTCTTGGCCGTGAGATTACCTTCGAATCCGTCGAGCAGGCGGTTGAGCACCAGGCGCTGGCGCTCGTTCAGCGTTGCAGCGTCGTGGCGGCGCCAGAACTCGGCTTTGCGCAGCACCAAGGACGCGCCGCCTTGCGCATCCTCGATCGCGCGCGTGAAGCAGCCGAGGAACCAGTGCAGCCAATCGGTGATGTCGAGCGCTTGGGTCTGCTCCAGAATGCGGTAGTAGTCGGCGCGCTCGGCGCGGATGCGGCTCGACATGGAGTAGAAGCGCTGCGGCGAGGCTTCCGATTGCGCCAGCGCCTGTTCGGCGATGGCGCGCGCGATGCGGCCGTTGCCGTCGTCGAACGGATGGACGAGGACGAACCACAGATGCGCGATGCCGGCGCGCAGCAGCAAGTCGGTCTGCGGCGGCGCGTTGAACCAGGCGAGGAACGCCGCCATCTCCTTCTCGATCCGCGATGCCGGCGGCGCTTCGTAATGCACGCGCTCCTGGCCGGTGGCGCCCGACACCACCTGCATCGGGCCGCTGGCATCGTCGCGCCACCTGCCGATGGCGATCTTTGTGCGATGCGAATCCTCGCCCGCGAACAGATCGCGGTGCCAGGCGAAGAGACGATCGGCGGTCAGAGGCTGGTCGAAGTTGCGCGTGGCGTCGACCATCATGTCGACGACGCCTTCGGTGCGCTTGTCGGTCTTCTTGCGCGCCGCTTGCTTCATGCCCAGCCGCCGCGCCAGCGAGGAGCGCACGCTGGCGTGGTCCAGCACTTCGCCTTCGATCTCCGACGTCTTCACCACTTCGGCCGTCAGGCTCTGCAGCTGCGCCTCGCGCTGCAAATCGAAGCCCAGCGCCTGCATCTGCCCCAGCAGCCGGCCTTGCGCCAGCCGCGCCTGCGCCAGAGGTTCTATAAGAGCCGTGTCGTTCCAGGTGAAACGCGGCCAGCCGGGTTTTTGCCAGATCTGCATATTCGCCTCACAATTTGAGGAGAATATCGCAGGCGAATACCGGCGTCCAGCGTTCTCCGCAAATCTTGCGGAGAAATGCGGAGAATGTGAGGAGAAACCCCGT
>CAZMUZ010000234.1:0-1657 GCA_964569315.1 uncultured Rhodospirillaceae bacterium
TCCATGATCCGCATGAGCACACTACCGCTGGCTGGCCGGATACCCGCGATCGATCTGCGGGAACGGCAGAACTCCGCTTATCGTCAGGGGAGCGGTCGCGCCATGTCGTGATGCGGTTTCGCATTCGCGGTTTGACAAAGACCCCTCCCCGGATGGCCCGCGGAGGGGTTTTTCTTTGTCTCGACATTGCCGGCAGCAAGGGCTGCAGGAGGAAACGATGCGCAATTTCGATGTGATCGAGGGCAAGCGGGTCCCGATCAAATGCTGGACGCGCGGCGTGCCGCTCGAGGACGAGGCGCTCAAGCAGCTTCGGAACGTCTCGGCGTTGCCCTTCATCCACAAGCACATCGCCGTGATGCCGGACGTGCATTGGGGCATGGGTGCCACCGTCGGCTCGGTGATCCCGACCATCGGCGCGATCGTGCCGGCGGCCGTCGGCGTCGACATCGGCTGCGGCATGGCTGCGGTGCGGACCACGCTCGGCGCCGCCGATCTTCCGGAAAACCTCAACCGGCTCCGGCTCGAGATCGAGGCGGGGGTGCCGCACGGCCGGACGGACAATGGCGGCCGCAACGACATCGGCGCCTGGACGGACCGGGTTCCGGCGGAGACCGAGGGCGCCTGGACGGCGCTCAAGGCGGGCTACGAGCAGATGACCGAGAAGCATCCGAAGGCCGCGCACGCGCGCACCGCCGGGCATCTCGGTACGCTCGGCACCGGCAACCACTTCATCGAGCTTTGCCTCGACGAGGCGGACCGGGTCTGGGTCATGCTGCATTCGGGCTCGCGCGGGCCAGGTAACCGGATCGGCACCTACTTCATCGAGCTCGCGAAGAAGGACATGCGGCGCTGGTTCATCAACCTGCCGGATGAGGACCTCGCCTACCTGCCCGAAGGGAGCCAGCATTTCGGCGACTATGTGCGCGCGGTCGGCTGGGCGCAGGACTATGCGCGCACCAACCGCGAGCTGATGCTGGCTTCCGTGCTGGCCGTGCTGCGCAAGAGCTTCCCGCAGCTCGACGCGACCGAGCTGGCGGTCAACTGCCACCACAACTACGTGGCCAAGGAGGAGCATTTTGGCGCGAGCGTGTGGCTGACGCGGAAGGGCGCGGTGCGGGCCGGCGAGGGCGAGCTCGGCATCATTCCTGGTTCGATGGGGGCGCGTTCCTTCATCGTTCGCGGGAAGGGAAATCCGGAGTCGTTCTCGACCTGCTCGCACGGCGCCGGCCGGGCGATGTCGCGGAACGCAGCGAAGAAGCGTTTCACCCTCGAGGACCATGCGCGGGCGACGGCGCATGTCGAGTGCCGGAAGGATGCCAGCGTCATCGACGAGACGCCGGGCGCCTACAAGGACATCGAGGCGGTCATGGCGGCACAGAGCGATCTCGTCGAGATCGTGCATACGCTCCGCCAGATCGTCTGCGTGAAGGGCTGAGGGCCGGCGAAAGGTGGGTCGAGCGGTGGCAGGACAGGCACCCGCCTCACCCGGTCCGGCGGCGGGGCCGCATCGGACTTGTCCCTCGATGCGGTCCCGGAGGGCGGGGAGGTTCGTCTTCGAGTTCGGTCGCGCCCGTAGCTCAGCGGTGAGAGCAGGCCGCTCATAACGGTCGGGTCGCAGGTTCGAATCCTGCCGGGCGCTCCAACTCCGCCGAATCTA
>CAZMUZ010000235.1:0-1634 GCA_964569315.1 uncultured Rhodospirillaceae bacterium
GCATCCGCGCGCTCTACCGCATCTCCCCGCTCGGCACGCTCGGGCTCACCGGCGTCGGCTTCACCAACAGCGCCTTCTGGGGCATGGGCGCGGTTTATGCCAAGGCTTCCGGACTCTCCGTCTCCGACGTGGCGCTCTTCATGTCGGTGGCGATCGTCGCGGCGGCGATCTGTACCTGGCCGATCGGGCGCATCTCCGACCGCTTCGACCGGCGCTCGGTGATCATCGTCGTCTCGCTCGCCGCGGCGATCTCGGCCACCGCCACCATGTCGCTCGCCGGCGGCCCGCGGCTCGCCTTCTTCGCGGCGGTCTTCGTCTATGGCGGGATATCGCTCTCGCTCTACTCGCTCTGCGTCGCCCACGCGAACGACCGGCTGCGGGCGGACCAGATGGTCGCGGCGTCCAGCACGCTGATGCTCTGCTACGGCGTGGGCGCGATCCTCGGCCCGACCAGCGTCGGCTCGCTGATGCAGCATGTCGGGCCGAACGGCTTCTTCATCTACCTGGCGCTCTTCCACGCGCTGCTCGGCGCGCTCGCGCTCTACCGCATCTTCCGGCGGCCGGAGTAGCGGCGGCGTCTACCCCGCGAGCTTCTTCTTCAGCAGCTCGTTCAGCATCGCCGGATTGGCCTTGCCGCCGGTCGCCTTCATCACCTGGCCGACGAAGAATCCGAAGAGCTTGTCCTTGCCGCCGCGATACTCCGCCACCTTGTCGGCGTGCGTGGTCATGATCCTGTCGATCTCCGTCTCGATCGCCCCGGTGTCGGTCACCTGGCGGAGGCCCTTCTCCTCGACGATCGCGGCGGCACCCTTGCCGGTCTCGACCATCGCCTGGAACACGTCCTTGGCGATGCGGCCGGAGATGGTGTTGTCGGAGATGAGCCCGACCAGCTCGCCCAGCGCCTGTGCCGAAACCGGAGACTCCGCGATCGTCTTGCCGGCCTTGTTGAGCGCGCCGAAGAGCTCGGAGATCACCCAGTTCGCGGCGAGCTTCGGGTCGCGGCCGCTCGCGACCGTCTCGTAGAAATCGGCCGTCTCCTGCTCGCCCACCAGCACGCCGGCGTCATAGGCGGAGAGGCCGAAATCTTTCATGAATCGCGCCTTCTTCGCGTCCGGCAGCTCGGGCAGCGACGCCTTGATGCGCGCGACCCAGGCCGCGTCCAGCTCGAGCGGCAGAAGGTCCGGATCGGGGAAATAGCGATAGTCGTGCGCATGTTCCTTGCTGCGCATCGGCCGCGTCTCGCCGCGGCCGGAATCGAAGAGCCGCGTCTCCTGCCGGATCTCGCCACCCTCCTCCAGCAGCTCGACCTGGCGCCGGGCTTCGTATTCGATGGCCTGGCCCACGAAGCGGATCGAATTCACGTTCTTGATCTCGCAGCGCGTGCCGAGCGGCGCGCCCGGCTTGCGCACGGAGACGTTGACGTCGCAGCGGAGGCTGCCCTCCTCCATGTTGCCGTCGCAGGTGCCGAGATAGCGCAGGATCGAGCGCAGCTTCTTGAGGTAGGCGCTGGCCTCCTCCGCCGAGCGCAGATCCGGCTCCGACACGATCTCCATCAGCGCCACCCCGGCGCGGTTGAGATCGACATAGGTCTTGGTCGGATGCTGGTCGTGCAGGCTCTTGCCGGCATCCTGCTC
>CAZMUZ010000236.1:0-1511 GCA_964569315.1 uncultured Rhodospirillaceae bacterium
CGGGTGGCGTCTGGGCCTTCTGGAGCGCCTACATCCTTACCCGGCCCTTGGGCGCATCGGTCGGCGACTATCTCTCGCAGTCGCCCGACGACGGCGGGCTCGGCCTGGGGACAACTGTGACGAGCGGCGCGTTCCTGGCCGCCATCCTGGCAACGGTCCTGTATCTGGCGGTGACCAAAAGGGATGTGATTAGGGAAGAGCTATGGAGCGAGGCCTAGACTGGCAGCCGCCGGCCCAAGGGCGCTTCATGGGTTGCGGGTTCATCCAGCCCTGCCGCGCCTCTGTCAGCATCCTGTCAGGCAAAGCGCCTAGTTGTTTCGCGGGGGCCCCGTCGGCTCCGCGCCTCGCCTCGCAACGCGCCGTCCCGACCGGGCTCGCAAACCGAGGAGGCGAATCATGACCGAACTGGAACAGAAGGCTTTGGCGCTGCTGGCGAGTATCGACCGGTCGCTCGCGGAGCTGACGAACCAGCTCCCGACCTATGCCGGCGCTCCGAAGACGCCGATGCGTCGCGGCCCGGTGCTCGACGGCCGTGACCCGATCGACGACCGGCCCGACCATCGCACGCTGCAGCGCGGCGAGCCGGTACGGCGCGGCGGAGCCCGCCGGTGGCCGGGATGAGCGCCATGCCGTTGCGCCGGTCGGAGGCGCCCCTGCCGGCGCGACTGCGCGAGGAATCCTTCCGCATGTGGCTGCCTTTCGTGCGGCAACTGGCCGAGCAGGGTTTCGCGCGCCTGCCGCTGGGCAGGCGGCTCGAAGGGCGGGTCGCACGGCTCTATGCCCGCGCCGACGGATTCTTCGCAGAGCCGCTCGCCGAGAAGCGCCGCTTTGCGGCACCCGGCTTCGTCGAAGGCTATCGCGAGATCGGCCAGGAATATTCGCAACGGCCCGAGCGGCCGGATCTCACCGAATCCTTCTCGATGTGGTATCGCAATCGCCGGCGCGAAGAGATCCGGCGTTGGGACACCGCTTGCCCGTTGCATGTCGAGATGAAGCAATGCGCCGACCGGCTCTCGCGCATGACCGCAGCGCTCTTCGAGGCCATGGCCGCGACTTGGTCGCCCGGCGCGCCGCGCCTCCGGTTCCAGCGCGCCTCCTATATCCAGGTCAATCACTACCGGCCGTCGCAGCACGCTCGCGATCTGCTTCAGGACGCGCATGAAGACGGGCATCTGGTCACCCTCCTCCACACGAACGCGCCCGGACTCGAGATCAGGGTCGGCGACCGTTACATCGCGCCCGTCCTTGCGCGGAACGAACTGTTGCTGATGCCGGGCAGCCTGCTCACCTTGATGACCGGCGGCCTGGTGCCGCCGCTCTATCATCGGGTCCGCAACAACCGCCGGGCCACGCCGCGCGATTCGCTCATGTTCTTCGTCAATCCGGAGATCGACCAGACGCTCGCCCCCTGGATCCGCAATGCCGGCAATGCCGGCGTCGATATCGTCGAGCGCGCGATCGGCGCCCCGAACCGCTTCGGCCTGCCGACCCTGGTGGAAGGCGAAGCGGGG
>CAZMUZ010000237.1:0-1500 GCA_964569315.1 uncultured Rhodospirillaceae bacterium
AAGACCCGCGACATCACCGGCGGTCTGCCGCGGGTGGCGGAGCTGTTCGAGGCGCGCAAGCCCAAGGACTACGCGATCATCAGCGACATCGCGGGCCGCGTCGAATTCGGCAAGGATTACAAGACCAAACGCCGGATCGTCGTGGTCCCCGAGGATGCGACCGACGCGACGCCTGTCGAGTATCTGATCCCGAAGGGCAAGCACATCAGCGTCCAGGAAGGCGACTATGTGCAGCGCGGCGATCTGCTGATGGACGGCAACCCGGTGCCGCACGACATCCTGAACGTGCTCGGCGTCGAGGCGCTCGCCAACTACCTGATCAAGGAGATCCAGGAGGTCTATCGTCTGCAGGGCGTGAAGATCAACGACAAGCACATCGAGGTGATCGTTCGCCAGATGCTGCAGAAGGTCGAGATCACCGACGGCGGCGACACGACCTATCTGGTCGGCGAGCAGATCGATCGCTCCGAGGTCGAGGCGGCGAATGCCCGCACCGACGCCGAGGGCGGCCGTCTGGCGAAGTTCATGCCGGTGCTGCAAGGCATCACCAAAGCGAGCCTGCAGACCAACTCCTTCATCTCGGCCGCCTCGTTCCAGGAGACGACGCGGGTGCTGACCGAAGCGGCCGTCTCGGGTCGCGTCGACACGCTGACGGGGTTGAAGGAGAACGTCATCGTCGGCCGCCTCATCCCGGCCGGCACGGGTGCGGTGATGAACCGGATGCGGCAGATCGCCGCCGATCGCGATCGGCAGCTTTCGGCGCAACAGGCGCAGCAGGCGGCCCTTCCGGCGAACGAACCGCGCTCGGAAGTCGCTTAAGACAAAGGTCGGCGGCGGCGGGTTCGCCCGCGGCTGCCGGAGAATTCGGGAGACGGGTCCGGGGGCGGCAGCGCTTCCGGGCCCGTCGCCGTTTCGGGCGGCAGCAAGCGCCCGCGTCGACCGATGCAAACGAAAGGTTCCATGAATTCAAGCCACTAAGGTCGCGACCGTCGGCCGCCGGGCGACGTAAAGCCGATGCGGCGGCGGCCTCCGATCCGGAGTCGTGCCAAGTCCGCCAAAACGATGAAATTCCTTGGCTCTTTCGGCTTGACGGTACCCCGACTCGTTCATATTATCCGCCCGCCTTTCGGGGGCTGGTGGTAGGCCAATCAACGGCTTAGACGCTGCCCTCCACAAAAGCGCAATGAGACATAGGTCGCCGAGGCGGCCATTCTTTTTCGGACCGCGCGGCGCGCGTTGCGCTCGTGCGGTCGTTTGCATCGCGATTTCGATCGCGAAGAGCCAAGGAAGCGAGCTCGATGCCGACGATCAACCAGCTCATCGCCAAGCCGCGGCGGCCTCTGCCTGCGCGGAACAAGGTCCCGGCGCTGCAGGCCAGTCCGCAGAAGCGCGGCGTCTGCACGCGCGTCTATACGACGACGCCGAAGAAGCCGAACTCGGCGCTCCGCAAGGTGGCGCGCGTTCGCCTTACCAACGGCTACGAGGTAACGAGCTACATCC